>CAWIYT010000291.1:0-101674 GCA_963840085.1 uncultured Nitrososphaerales archaeon | reverse complement strand
TGCTAGGAAGCCAAATTTAATAGCATCATTATTAAACAACAGTCTTTCTTTATTAGCAAAGTCAAAATCTGCTGTTGCATGAATTACTCTTCTAACAATATTCCATTCATAGTTTTTATCATAACTATGTGTTCGAACCTCTTTGTCTATAATTTCAACGCTGGTTTTTTCTATATCAAAAGATTTAAAAGACATTGATCCCTTTTCAGCATTTTCATTTATTTCTTCTTTAGACAATTCTTTTTTCAACTTCAATTGCTCGTTCCAAAACAAGTTTTACCATTTTTTCATCAACTCCAATATGATTTGCAATAAGAATATTTGAAAAAGGATGCTTTTCCAATGCGTTTCTGATTTCTTTTCTCACATCACTTTTTATATGTATCCCTTTATGTAAAAAGTAAGGCATTATCAATATTACTTTGGGATTTTTTTTAATAATAGAATTAATTCCTTCTTCTATATTCGGTTCATCTAATTCAAGAAAACAAAATTCAACATTTTTATAGAATTGTGCGATATTCTTGATGGTAAAGATAAAGGCCTCTCTTGCTCTCCTATCTGAGCTTCCATGACCTATAACAAGAACGTCACATTCTATATCCTTAAATTCGATAAGATTATCGGATTTTAATTTTGTTAATCTATCCCTGATTACTGATGAAAGCATTTCTGAATAACAGAGAGGTTTTGTAATAACCAATTTTAGGCCTAATTTCTTAGTAATTTCTGCAGTTTTTTTAACAGCATCCTTTAATTTCATTCCAGGATAAAGAAAATAAGGCATTACAGTTATCAAATCAACATTTTCATTTATACAATTTTTAATTCCTTCTTCAATATAAGGAGGTATAACTTCCAAAAAACAGTAATTTGAATAAACATATCCTCCTTTTTCTTTAGCTTTTTGTGATATTAGGAATAATTCTTCCTGTACCTCATATTCTTTGCTACCTCTATCTATTATCAAAAATGCTTTTCTCATTTAAAATTCACTCGTGATACGGCTATAGTTAAATTTGGAGGAAATTTTTGTTTTGGGATCAATAAGGTTCCTTGAGAACACAAAATAGATGAAGCTTCAGCAACACTTGCTATTCCCTCAAATTTTTTAACTGTCTCTGAAGGATTGGGAACTGACAGTTGTTGTAATTCTTCCTTTTCATAAAGAAATAAAGGAATATTAAACTCTTTAGCAAAATCATCCAATCCCCTTATCCTAATTTTCTTTTTAATTGAAGAAAGACTTTTAACTGAATCAAAACTCAAACCATATTTATCAAAAATATTTCTAATACCATTGAGTATTTCTTCTTTTGTTGTATTCCAATGAAGGCCTATACCAATAACTAAGGTTTTAGGTCGATAAATTACTGATTTAGAAAGAATAGCGTTATCAGTAATTATTCTATCTGTAATAACTATTCCACCTTTAAAAGAAGCATCTTTCATATTATCAATATCTTTAATAATAACAACATTTTCTGGTAGCTTATCTATATCCCACCAATTACTCTCTCCAGTCTCTTGAAAAATTGCAATTTTTTCATCATTTACCATATGAGCACATACTTTTGTTACGTTTTCATAGTTATTTATAATCCAACCTAATTCATTACCAATTAAGTCAACACTAATGGTCTTATTAACGTCAGCAGCCGTGGTTATCACCGGTATAGAATTAAGAAAAGAAGAAACATAACGAGACAAGGCATTAGCCCCTCCTAAATGTCCAGAAAGAGTACCAATAACAAAATTTGCTTTATCATCAATAACTAAAACAGCAGGATCTGTTTTTTTATCTACTAGAAGATTTGAAATTAATCGTATTACTGCACCTAAAGAAAAAATGCATATAAGAGCATCATTTGTTTTAAAGAGATCTGCTATTTTTTTCTGAGGTGGATCGTTAAACCAAACGATATCAGAATTTTCATAATAAAATTTATTTGGAACATAAATCTTAGCATTTACAATATTTTTTTTGATAAGTTCAGCTATTTTAATACCATTTTTTGTTATGGCGAGAACTGCAATTTTCTCTTTCAACCTTTTAGGTTATTAATTAGCTAATTTTAATTCTTTCTATATATTAGATCTTTTGCGTAATTAGGAAGGAATCAAAATATTCTGAAAATTAAATTAATTTTTATAAATTTTATAAATTTAATAACATTATTCTCTTTTATCTTAGATCAGATATGTAATATTTTACATGGTTATTAATTACGCAATAGATCTATTGGGAATAAATATATCAGAAGAGAGAGAGAAATATGTTTGTAGCAGAAAATTTCCTTAGCTCTTTAATTGAAAGTATGGTAAGCATATAGTTTATACTGATGATTGTAGTACATAGTATCCATAACAAGCCTGTACTTTTCTACATCTAAAACATAGATTACATTTTCCTTTAGAGAAGAGTAGTTTGATTTTGAGAGAGTAATTCAATATTTCAATAAGAATAGATTGAGAATTTGATGATTTTATTACTCTATCCATATATTGTTAAGAATAAAAAGAATTGTGATCTATTACATATATACAATTTGATAAAGTTATTTGTATATTTCTTTAATTTAAAAATTAGAAATAAAATTCCCTTTCTTATATATGGAAGTGAATTAATCTTAAGTTAACGGAGCCATATTTTTGTCTAAAAGGATATTGAATAAAGGAGCATATCATTAGATCTAGTAGAAGTATTTTAGTGAAATCGCCAGCAATCTTTTAAAGGGCGGATAATCTTTTAAGTAATTATGAAAGCGATATGGAAAAATGTTATTTTGGCGGAGAGTGATGAGACAATAATAATTGAAGGAAATCTTTATTTTCCTCCTGAATCTATAAATAAAAAGTTTTTTATTGAAAGCAATACTCATACAAGATGTAGTTGGAAAGGAGTTGCCAGTTATTATACCATTAAGATTGACAATGAACAAAACAAAGATTCAGCTTGGTATTATAATAAACCTTTAGACAAAGCTAAACATATCACAAATTATGTAGCCTTTTGGAAGGGAGTACAAATAGAATCATAATAGCCTTATATTAATTCTTAAAGATTCATTATTTTAAGAATTCCTAAAAAAATATTTATTTATTTATTATGATGGCTTTTACTACTTCGTCTCTTCGATGAGCATTTTCAATAGCATCTTTTGATTGTGTTATATTGTACCTATGGGTAATAATTTTATTCACATCAATTTCTTTTATTTTTATAAGATGTAATGCTTCATGTATTTCTTTATTAGTAGCAGCATAGGTTGTTTTAATATTAATTTCTTTTGAGTAAATTTTATTAATATCTATGTTTACTTTAGTGTCTTTTTGAGGTTCACCAAAAATCAATATTGTACCTCCTTTTCTGATAATATCAATTGACTTTTTTATGACTGTCATATCAGATGTAGCAATAATAATTAAATCTGGTTGCCTTTTATTGTTCCCATCACTTAATCTATCCAATTCTGAGGTATTTCCATTAATGCATATTCCAAGATTCATCTTTTTACAAAAATTTAATCTATTTTGATTTATATCCACACAATAAATTTGGGAAGCTCCATAGGTTTTAGCTAACATAGCATAAAGTATTCCAATTGGACCTATACCAAATATCAATACTGAATCATTTTTTATAAATGGCATTTTCTTCCATCCACGAATACAACAAGCAAGAGGCTCAATCATTGAACCCTCTTCAAAACTCATTGAATCTGGAAGCTCAAAAATACTTTTATTTTTAATAATCCATTCTGAGAGAATAATTTTTTCAGCTATTCCACCAGGAAAAATATTATCTAAAAATTTTTCACACATTGTTTCATTTCCATGGATACAATAATGACAATTATTGCAGGGTGCATGATGATTTACAAAAACCCTTTTACCTTCAAATTTATTTTTTTTAAAATTAGCACCAACTTTAATGATCGTTCCTGTAACTTCATGTCCTATGTTAATACTTGGTTTGCATGAATCGGCAAAAACATTCCCAATATCTGAACCACAAATTCCACATGCACCTAGATTAATTAAAATTTCTTTATCTTGTATACGTGGTTCTTCCATATCAATCACTGAAAAGGTTTTATCGGAAAATAACTTTAAGGCTTTCATATAGTATGGCTATATGCTAACAATCTATAATAAAATTTAATGTCCTCATGGTAGATTTTTAAATTGATTCATTTCAAAGTCTTTACTTTTTTGAATACTTTTTACAATTTAAAACAAAATTCATAGGTAATTTGCTATTGGAAAAGTGAAGATGGGTATAAGAGGCAATAGTATTATAAACAATAATGCCATCTTTTTTTTCACTTATTCCTATTCCTTTTTCCAGATAGTAAGAATATCTTATATCGTGATGAATATTTTCTATTTTTGAATAATGAAATTCATGGCCTCTGATATTCTTTACTTTTCCAAATAAGAATGATTCATTTAATATTTTTCCTTGTGTATAGTTAAGTGTTAATTGATTTGTCATTTTTGTGACAGCATCTATTAAACCAATCATTTTGTAGGTCTTCTGTGAATTTTCTTCAAATTCAACAATTTCATTGTTTTTTTTATATCTGTGTATTCCTTCTTTTATTGATTTGGTAAGATACATTAAACCACCACACTCCGCATAAAGGGGAATCTCTGTTTCAGCTATTTTTTTGATAGAGTTCATCATTGATTGATTTTTAGTTAAATCTTTTGACAATATTTCTGGGAATCCTCCTCCTAATAAAATTCCATTAATCTCCTCTGGTAAATAATTATCATTTAATGGGCTAAAGAAAATAAGTTCGGCGCCTTTTTTTTGTAAGATATCTAAATTTTCTTGATAATAAAAATTAAAAGAATTATCCAATGCAACTGCAATTTTGAGATTTTTTGGTTGTTGCTTAATAGTTTTATCTTTTTTCTTTAACGTTTTTTCATTTTTTAAAGGCGTTATTAAACTAATTAATTTATCAGGATCTAAACAATCGGATATTGTTCTTACTGAATTTAGTATCTTCTTTTTCCTTTTATTGTCTAATTCAGCTGTAGGAATTAATCCTAAATGTCTTTCTGAAAAAGTAAATTCTTGATTTTTATATATAACACCTACTATTGGAATCTTTATGTTATTATCAAAAGCATCTTTGATTAATTGAAAGTGCTTATTACTGGCTATTTTATTAAGAATAATACCTTTTATTTTTAATCCTTTATCAAAATTCATAAATCCATAAGCAATAGCAGCTATTGATCTTGCAGCCTTACTTGCATCTATGACCAAGATTATAGGAGAATCTAATATTTTCGCTATTTGTGCAGTACTTGCAAAATTGTTTTTTCCTTCAGCTCCATCAAATAATCCCATTACTCCTTCAACTACTGCTATGTCTTTTCCTCTTGTATATTTTTCAAAAGTATTAATTACTCCTTTTTCTCCCATCAACCATGAATCTAGATTATAACAAGGATTATTAGTAACAAAAGTATGATAGGCAGGATCTATAAAATCTGGACCTACTTTAAATGATTGTATCTTAAAACCAAGTTCTTTAAATTTATGAAGGATTCCTAATGTTACAGAAGTTTTGCCTACTCCACTTGAAGTCCCAGCTATTATAATTCGAGGAATTGACATTGTAATTATAAGAATATCTAGATGTGGTAATTATCTTTTTATTTATAATAATTAATTTTCTATTTTACTCAATTTTTTTATATTATCTTCTAAAGTTATTAAAACATGATGACTATATAATAATATTTGTAAAATCATTAGATATAGATAGCAAATCCTATCTTATTTCTCTTAATTTATGATTATATGCTAAACCAAATCTATGTGATTCATCCCTTAAGGATTGAAGCAAATGTAGTGCAATATTTTTTTTTGAAATTTGCAGAGGATCAGACAAACCAATTGTGTATATTTCTTCATTTTCTTTTGCTAAAGAAATAATAGGTATATTCAGACTAACCTTTTTTAAAGCAATTTCTGCAGAGCTTAGTTGACCTTTTCCTCCATCAATTACTATAAGATTTGGCAAGCAGTTTTCTAATTTATTATTTTTAGTGGAATTAATTGTATTGTTTAGTAAGGTTGCTTCATTTTCCGAAAAGTTATTAGTAGAATATTTTCGCAATACAATTTCTTTGATCATTGAATAGTCATCCTGTTTTGATTTAAAAGTTCTTATTTTAAATCTTCTGTATCCATTTTTATAGGGATATCCGTTAACAAACCTCACACATGCTCCAACGGCATATGTTATACCAAAATTTGAGACATCAAAACAATCAATTATGAATGGAAATTCTTTTAACTTTAATATATTTTTTAATTCTATAATGGAGGGATCATATTCTCTCTCTATCTGATTTGATAAATTTCTAAGAATTAAATCCATTAGATCTTTTTTCTCATTTTTAGTTGAGGTGGAAACCTTGATAATTTTTACATTATGGTTAGATAATTTGGTTAAAGCTAATTCTAAATTTGTTTTAGACGGTGGATTTTCGTTTACATATATTTCTTCAGGAATTTGTTGTAAAGTACTATAATATTGAAATAAGAAGGTAGAAAAATTGTTATCTCCTATGCGTTCATATTCATATTTACGCCGATCACTTATTACTCCATTTACCCTTTTAAAAATGAGGATATGATCTTTTCCTGTTAAAGTATCTGTTTTAATACCTATATATTCCTCATTAGTTTGATATTTTGAATCTATTTTTTGTTTAATTAATAAATTTTCTATGGTTTTTATTGTATCACGAATTTCTTTTGCCCTTTCATAATTTTGTTGTTTTGATTCAACATCCATTTCTATTTTTAAATGTGAAATTAAGTTTTCTAAACTATTTCTTTCACTAAAAATCTCTTTTAATTTATTAATATTTTCATAATATTTTTGTTCACTAATCTTTTCTATACACGGGGCATCACAATTATTGATAAAGTACTCTAAACATGGCCTTTTTGGTAATCTATCACATATTCTTATTTTGAATATTTTTCTAATAATTCCTAAAGAAAGAAATCTTGAACTTCCATATACAAAGGGACCATAAATGTCTCCCTTGGGACCTTGAAAATCTCCATTCCTATTTCTTCTTGCAACAACTAATCTGGGAAACCTTTCATCTGTAATTTTTAAATATGTATATCTCTGTTGATCTTTTAATTCAATATTGAAGATTGGTCTATACCTTTTAATTAAATTAGATTCTAATAGAAAAGCCTCAATCTCATTATCCGTAAGAACAAATTCAATCTCATGTACTTTATTTATCATTCTTCTTGTTTTTTCAAAATTTCTGTCTTTATTATTATAGGTATTTTTATGATTAAGATTGTAATAACTTTTAATTCGATTTTTTAAATTTTTTGCTTTTCCTATATATATGATTTTCTCCGTTTTATCCTTCATTAAATATATTCCAGAATTAGATGGAATTTGTCTTTCATTTTTGTAAATATTAAAAAGTGACATTGTTAATCTTCTATCTTTTGATTTCAAGGGTTTTGCAATTTAAAATTTTTTTCTTCAAATATTTTGCTGTATGACTTATATCCTCATAATTTATTATTTTTCCTGGTTGTCCCTGTATTACTAAATGTCCTCCATTAATACCTCCTTCTGGTCCTAAATCTACTATCCAATCTGCACTAGCAATAACATCTAAATTATGTTCTATGACGACAACGGTATTTCCTAAATTTGTCAATCTTTTTAAAATTTTAAGTAATTTCTTAACGTCATCAAAATGAAGTCCAGTAGTTGGCTCATCTAAAATATAAACTGTTTTTCCTGTATCTTTCCTTGAGAGTTCCGAAGCAAGTTTTATTCTTTGTGCTTCTCCGCCTGAAAAAGTTGTAGCAGACTGACCTAATTTAATGTAACTTAAACCCACATCATATAATGTCTTTAATTTCCTATAGATAATAGGTATATTTTTAAAAAATTCCATGGCCTCTTCGACAGTGAAATTTAATACATCGTCTATAGTTTTATTTTTATATTTGACTAACAAAGTTTCTGAATTATATCGTTTTCCCATACACTCATTACATTTTACATATACATCAGGTAAAAATTGCATTTCAATTTTTTTTACTCCACATCCCTCACAGGATTCACATCTTCCGCTTTTAACATTAAAAGAAAATCTTCCAGGATTATAGCCCATTTCTTTGGCTGTAATGGTCTTAGAATAGAGTTCTCTTATTGGAGTAAAGGCATTAACATATGTTGCTGCATTTGATTCTGGAGTTCTACCAATCGGAGATTGATCAATTCCAATTACTTTATCAATATTTTCTATACCACTTATAGAATCATATTTACCAGGAATTTCGTTTGCTCCAAAATAATTAGCTAAACCTTTAAAGAGTATTTCATTGATGAGAGTAGATTTTCCAGAACCCGAAACTCCTGTGACTACAGTCATACTTCCAAGGGGGACATCAACATTTATTGATTTTAGATTATTCTCTTTTGCTCCATGTATAGTAATTATTTTTTTACTTTCATTTTTTTCTGAAATCAGGGCAGCAATTTTTTCTCCTTTTAAATATTTTCCTGTTATTGATTTTTCATTTTCCATAATATCTTTTAAAGTTCCTTGAGCGACTACTCTTCCACCATGGATGCCAGCACCTGGGCCAATATCAATTATCCAATCTGAATTTCTTATTACATCTTCATCATGTTCTACAATTATAAGGGAATTGTCTAAATTTCTAAGTTTTTGTAAAGTTTTGATTAATCTATCATTATCTCTTTGATGAAGCCCTATTGTTGGCTCATCCAAAACGTAAAGTACGCCGGTTAGATTAGATCCAATTTGAGTCGCAAGCCTGATCCTTTGAGATTCTCCACCTGATAGAGATGAGACAGATCTATTTAATGTTAGATAATTTAATCCTACATTAATTAAGAAATCTAGCCTGGCTTTGATTTCTTTCAATACATTTTTTGCTATGTATTTATTTGTAGAATCTAGTATTAAATTATCAAAAAAATTATAACATTCATCTATAGATAAATCTCCAACATCCATTATTGACTTATCAGATAATTTTATAGACAATGATTCTTTTTTTAGTCTTTTTCCAGAGCATGTATCACAAACACGTTCCTTCATAAAACGAGACAACATTTCTCTTTTGTTTTCTGATTCAGTACTATTATACAATCTTTGCAAATTAGGAATTATTCCTTCAAAATTACTTTCATATTCCCATCTGCTTTGAGAATATTTTGATTCATATTTGTAATGAATACTTTGATTAGTTCCATATAATACAACATCAATTTGTTTTGAGTTCATTTTTTCTATAGGAGTATTTAAGTCAAAGCCAAATTTCTTTCCGACATATTTTAACATAGAGGTTTTAAAGATTGCAAAATTTCCTTGCCATGGTTTAATTGCTCCCTCAAGGATACTTTTACTTTTATCTGGAATTATTAATTCAGGATCAAATTCTATTTTGATTCCTAAACCATTACATTCATTACATGCACCAAAAGGAGAATTAAACGAAAAAGATCTAGGTTCAATATTTCCAATACTAATTTTACAAAAGGGACATGAATTGTATCTAGAAAATAAAAATTCTTTATTATCAATTATGGTAATTACTATGCCATTTGCTAGGTTGGTGGCAGTCTGTAATGACTCAAAGATTCTACTTCTTTCATTTAATGAACATTGAATTCTATCTATCACAAGTTCAATAGTATGTTTCTTTTGTTTTTGTAAAACAAGTTCTTTATCTTCCATTTTTGTATTTTTTTTATCTTCATAGCTTATTTCTAATGGATTATTAATCAAGTTCTCTATATTTACAAATTCGCCATCAATTCTTATTCTAGAGAACCCTTTTTGATATAATTCTTGAAATAGTTTCTCATATGAACCCTTCTTTCCTTGAACTAATGGAGCCAGAATAATTATCTTTGACTTTTCCTTAGAAAATTTTAATACTGATTCTGTAATGGATTCTATGGTTTGATTTTGTATTTTTCTACCACAATTTGAACAATATGGTTCTCCAATTTTTGCATACAATAGCCTTAGATAATCATAAATTTCTGTTACTGTACCAACAGTTGATCGAGGATTTCTATTTGTTGTTTTTTGTTGTATTGATATGGCCGGTGATAATCCTTCAATAGATTCTACATCTGGTTTTTCCATAAGTTCAAGAAATTGTCTGGCATAAGCTGATAAAGATTCAACATATCTTCTCTGACCTTCAGCATAAATAGTATCAAATGCTAATGTAGATTTACCTGATCCAGAAAGTCCTGTAAAGATAACAATTTTGTTTTTGGGTATGTCAACATTGATATTGTTGAGATTATGTTGTTTTGCTCCTCTAACAATTATTTTATCTATCATAACCTAGGTCAGCTCTACTATCCCAATTTCTTGGTTTATTTTTTTTAATTTTTCTCTCAATTGTATTGCTTTTTCGAATTCAAGTTCTTCGGCATAATTTTTCATTAATGCTTCAGTTTCTACAGAGAGCTTTCTCAAATCGTTTTTGCTCATTGATTTGAAGAATTCATATTGAATTTCAGAATTCTTATCTTTACTTATTGGTTTTGAAATTGAAATGGGTGATATTTTATGTAACTTATTAAACTCTATTTGTTTTTTTCTTCTTCTATTTGTTTCTTGAATAGCTTTTTCCATTGATTTTGTAATTCTATCAGCGTACATTATTACCATTCCATCAATATGTCTAGCAGCTCTTCCAAATGTTTGTATAAGACTTGTATCATTTCTTAAAAATCCTTCTTTATCTGAATCCAGAATAACAACAAGCGATACTTCTGGAATATCTAATCCTTCCCTTAATAAATTAATACCAATTAGAACATCAAATTCACCCAATCTTAATTGACGAATGAGTTCAGTACGTTCTAATCCTTCAATTTCGGCATGTAGATATCTTACTTTTATATTTTTTTTTGATAAGAATTCTGCTAAATCTTCTGCCATTCGTTTTGTTAATGTTGTGACTAGTATTCTTTGATTATTGGAAGTTCTTTTTTGAATTTCTGTAATTAAATCTTGAATTTGATTTTTTGATGACCTAACTTCTACTATTGGATCAACCAAACCCGTTGGTCTAACCACTTGTTCAACAACTTGGAAGCTAGAAGCCAATTCATAAGGTCCTGGAGTGGCAGATACAAAAATTACTTTTTCTAAATATTTTTCAAATTCAGAAAATTTTAACGGACGATTATCAAATGAACTAGGAAGTCTAAAACCATATTCAACTAACATTTCTTTTCTTGTATGATCTCCATTATACATACCTCTTAATTGTGGAATTGTTACATGCGATTCATCTATGACTAATAAAAAATCATCTCTGAAAAAATCTAATAAACAATAGGGTGCTTCTCCTTCTTTCCGTCCGTCAAAATGGCGAGAATAATTTTCTATCCCTGAACAATATCCTAATTCATTTATCATTTCGATATCATATTTTGTTCTAGAGGCTAACCTCTCCTTTTCTAATTCGCCCTCTAATTTAGGTAGCCATTCGTTTAGTTCTTTTTTTATCATTCTTATTGCTTTGTCTCTAATTTTTTTGTCTGTTATGTAATGCTTTGCTGGAAATATTTTTATTCTATTTATATCTCTAATTTTCCTTAATGTAATGGTATCATGAATACTTATTTTTTCAATTTCATCACCAAAAAGAGCTATTCTAACAATTTCATTAGAATATCCTGGAATAAGATCTATAGTTTCTCCTTTTACTCGAAAATTACCGACTGTTAATGATAGATCATTTCTTTCATATCTTGAATCGATTAATTCCTTGATTAATTCTTTCCTATTTATGATATCGCCTTCTGTTATTGTTATGGCACTTTTTTCCCATTCGGAGGGAGATCCTAATGAATAAATACATGATACTGTGGAAACAATTATAGTTGGCTCACCAGTCATCAACATTGCCGTTGCTTCTAATCGCATTTTTTCAATTGTTTCATTTACATCTGTATTTTTTTCAATGTATGTGTCGGTTTGTGGTATATAACTTTCAGGTTGATAATAATCATAGAAACTCACAAAATAACCTACATTTGTAGAAGGAAAAAATTCTTTGAACTCAGCATAAAGTTGAGCTGCTAGGGTCTTATTGTGAGAAATAACAAGAGTATTTTTTCTAATACGGGAAATAATATTTGCAATTGTAAAAGTTTTACCACTGCCAGTAACTCCAAGTAAGGTTTGAATCGATTTATTTCTGGTTGTTATTGCTTCAGTCATCTGATCTATTGCATAAGGTTGATCGCCATTAGGTGAATATGAAGATTTTAAAGTAAATCCTAAGAAATCTGGATTATTATTCAAATAACAATTACCTTAAAAATGTAAATAGAATATCAGGAAATATAATTAATCCTTCCACTTTATGGAACAACCAATCGAAGGATCAAAATCTTTTTCTATTTTTTCACCCTTTAGAATCTTTTGGATATTTTCTTCCATTATTTGTCTTGACGGATGACTTTCAGGAGTCATGGCATCGTTTATTCTGCCATGAAATACAAGCTTTCTTTCATGATCAAATAAAAAAGGATCTGGTGTACAAACAGCTCCATATAATTTCGCTATTTCTTGAGTTTCATCAATTAAGTAAGGAAAATTTAATTTGTATGCCTTCGCGAATTTCTTCATATTTTCAAAACCTTCCTCCTCATAATTAGGATCATTACTATTAATTCCTATAATCTGAAATTCTTTCACGTTAAATTTAGACTGAAGGTCTATAATATCATTAATTCTTGCCTTTACAAAAGGACAGTGATTACAAATAAAAATTACTAAAAGAGTCTTACTATTAAAATCATTTAAAGAATACATTTTTCCATCAACTCCTATTAAATTGAAATCAGGTGCCTTGTAGCCCGTCTTTAATATTTGAGATGATTCCGTTTTTACCATAATCATTAATTTTTATTCTCTTACATATATCTTCGGTTTTTACTTATTTCTTATAAAATTAGAAAAAAGTAGATGATTCTATTGTTTTAGTATAAATAAACTTGACATCAATTAGAAATCCATAGCAAATTTGATTTTAGACCTTTCTTCTTTAATTATTCTATACTTAGTTTTTGATAATAATTATTTATTTCATGTATCAAAAAAAGTACTACAAATATGATAACACATATTCTTATTTAATAAAACTATCTTTAGATACTTGTTGTCTAAAAATAATTAATAATTAATTTATAAAAAAACTATTAGCTAGAAATAATCGGTTTTATATCTAAGTACAGTATTCCAATTTATGTAAATAGTATCAAGTAAATGATATGTTTGCAAAAAATTAATAATTTTCTATTCTTGGCTTAAGATTTCTACTTTACAGACGTGGACTAATTTTTTGAATTTTATTGCATCATCAAGATTACCTACTATAGATCCATAATGCATAGGAATGGCCACTGTAGTTGGTTTTAGTAAGTTATTAACGCAATCTGCTGCTTCTTCTGCTGTCATAACGTAAACACCTGAAACCGGCACAAGTGCAATATCAGGATTATATTTCGCCATTTCTGATATTTTGTCAGTATCGCCTGCATGATAAATTCTCATGTTATTACAAGTTATAATAAATCCTACCTTTTTATCATCTTTAGGATGATAATTTTTATCAATGTTATATGCAGGAACAATTTCAATATTAATATTCTTTTCCTGAATTGTCTGTCCTGGTTCCACATTTTTTATATTTTTGAATCCTTCTTGATTTAACTTTTCACTACATTCCAGGGCTGCAATTATAGTCGTTTCATCATTTATAATATGGCGTAGGTCTTCAATACTAAGATGATCAAAATGATTATGAGAAATTAGTACCAATTCTGCATCGTTTTTTTTATGATATGCTTTAGATAATTTGTATGGATCAATATATATTACTTTGTTATCATCAGTGACTATTTTAAAGCCGTCATGTCCCATCCAATGAAATTTTATATTATTTATTTCCATACAACTTTTAATTTTTATACAGATTTAAATTTGTTGATTTACTAACCATTAATTATCATTACTTTATTATTTTTTAAAGAAAAAACCATTATTTTTTCTGATAATGATCTTTTAATTAAATTTTTATCTACAGTCGCAATTGCACAATTATAAGAAATTGCATAATCTAAGAGACTATCATCAGGATACCTTAATTTTTTTGTATTCACAATTTCAAATTGTTTTGCTATTTCTAACCCTGTTCTAGCCATTTGAGATATTTTATATGATTTTCTATTTGTGAGCTTGTTTAGTTCTTCTATTACTATATCTGGAATAAGAAAATTAATTTTTCCATAATTAATTGTAATATCATCCAATAGTTTGATTGGTTTTGTGACTAGAACTATTAAAAAACTAGTATCCAAAATTATATTTATCAATATTATTTATAATTCCATTTTTATATTTTGAAATATACTTAAAGTATTTTAATATTATAATAAAAATAAAGGATTTAAATTAAAAGTGATTTTATTTTTCGTATCCTATTCTATCTGCTAATTTTACTACTTCTCTTCCTTTGTTTGTTAGAGCATTATATATTCTGGGTTTCCCCCGTCCTCTGGATTTTTCTTTCTTTACTTTTCTTTCAATCAATCCTAAATTTGTTGCTCTTTTCATTAAGGATTGTCCATATCCCCAGCTTCCCATGGTTATGAGTAATTCCCTAGTATGCAATTCTCTGTTTTTCTTTAAAACTCTCAGTAATGGAATAAGAGGACGTTCATTAATGAGAACTTTAAGTATGTTTAATTCTACAGTTAAAGGAACTGATTTTGTTTCTTTTACGACCGTAACTGGTTTAATTTCTTTAGGTTCTTTAGCCGTTTCTTTTTTTGGTTTAGAGTCTTTTTTTGCTATCATTTCTCTACCTATGTGACAATACAAAAGATAAATATTTAATCATTTTGTTTCCTATTGATTTTATATCTCCCAAAGTAATGGTATAAACTGTATTACTTTCCTAAGTCACTATTATCTATATTTATTAATACTAAAATCTAATATTAATATTATATTTTAATACTTAATATTCTTATAAAATAAATTAATTAATAGAACAATGCTCATTAAATTAGTAATTTTACTCCAATTACTCTCAATTACAAATTTTATCATAGAAATAATCTTCTAAGTAAATATTCGTATTCAATATCATTAATTAATTAGAGAATAACAAAGAGTTACTAATTTATAATATAGTTATATAAAAAATAGTAATTTAAGATACTAACTTTTTGGGCTCTTAAGTTAAGCAGCAAACGCTATAGCTAGGAATATCTATCTATTATATGAAAATTAAATTTGAAAGAAATAGAATGTCCACGTTTATTGTAATGTATTCTCTTTATCTATACTTTCTTGGGTTGAGTTTAAGAAATACGTCTAAAGCATTAATACTCTTTAAGGAGGAAAAAAAGAAGGAGTTACGTGTCTGTATGGAATTGGATACAAAGGTTTGAGTCCTGTTAAATTTACAAAAGGATGAGAGTAACAGCCTTCATTATAGAGAAAACTATTATTCAAATTGGTAATCAACATTTCTGGTTATGGTTCTGTATAGAACCAATTCATAATTCTGTGCTTGGAATCTATATCTCAGAGGAGAGAAACATGATGATTGCTGAAAAATTCATTAGATCTCTTGTTGAGAAATATGGAAAATATACAGTTTACAGTGATGGTGGTACTTGGTATAATGAAGCTTGTAATATCTTGAGATTAAAACATTATTTACATTCTTCAGATAGAGAAAAGCATTATTGAAAGAGTAATGCAGTATTTCAAGGATAGAACTGAATCTTTTGACGACTACTATCCATGTATGTTAGATGAGTGTAATTTATTTCATGTATATAACTGGATACAATTCTTTATTTCTCCATATGTATAATGATACAATATTTGAAAATTATTTGATAATTGATTTGCAAGAAAGAGGTGAAGTTATCTTAAATTAACAGAGCCACTTTTTGAATTGAAGATAGTAAAAGTGGTTATTTATCACTTATTGCTATTATTAAAAGACAATGGAGATATTGGTTATACTAATTTTTATCTATCTTATTAAAAACCTAACATTAGCCACAATTAATTGTAATTTTATAAAAAGCTGTTCTAAATTTTATTTGTAAATTTTATTTAAAAAGAAAGATAACTATTTTTTCCTTTGCAAGTGACTATAAATATAAATTATATAAATTATCACACAAATACTATGATCAGCCAAAGTACTAGTTTTATATATATTTATAATAACAGTTTTATATTTATTTAACCATTAGAATAGATATTTTGTAGTTTTTCCTCTACTAAATTCTACATATATCAATTCAAAATATGTAAACGAATTATAATAATTAATATTTAAAATTCTATTAATTTAATTTTATTAGTAAATATTTAAATGGCATAATATTATTGTAAAAGTTGAATAATTTTTTATTAGTAGTATATGTCACCAAAAATAGCCTTTATCAGAACATGTTAATTCCGCCCCACAGTTATTACATCTTAAATGACATGTTTGAAGATAAATCATTTTATTTTTACAAATTGGGCATATTGTAATTTCTTCTTTTTTTTGTCTCATTCATTTTTTAAAGTAGTTGTAAAGCAAATTTTAAGTTATTGCAAAGGTTAATTAATAATAGTAATTCAAAAATAACTATTGGTTAATTTCAAAGTAGTTATATCAGATAAAACAGGTAAAAGTTTATCACATGAACTTAAAGATAAGGATGCTCAACCATTTTTAGGTTCCAAAATAGGTGATATCTTTGATTCATCTCTTGTCGGTTTGTCAGGAGGTAAATTACAAATAACTGGAGGTAGTGATAAATCAGGTACTCCTATGCGTTCTGATGTTCATGGTGGAGTAAAAAAATATGTTCTCCTAAATACTGGTGTAGGTATGCGTGACTCTACTGAAGGAAAAAGAATTAGAAAATTATTAAGAGGAAATATGATAACAGAGGAAATATATCAATTAAATTGTATTTTGGATGGTGTTACTATTCCTTCAACCACAGCTGAAAATACTAACTGAATATAATCAACCTTAATATCCCTCAATAAATCTAAATTCGCTATTGCATTGGAAAGATACTCTTCCTGATTGGTATATTCGTGAATACGGTTTTCAACCTAATGTAAATATAGGTACATCAGGACATGTTGATCATGGAAAAACTACTTTAATTGAAGCCATAACAGGAATATGGACAAGCGCTCACAGTGAAGAATTAAGGAGGGGTATAACTATAAAAGTTGGATATGCTGATGCTGCCTTTTATAAATGTAAATCCTGTTCTTCTCCTGAATGTTATTCTACTAAACCACAATGTGATAATTGTGGACAAGAAAGTGAACTATTAAGAGTGGCTAGTTTTGTTGATTCGCCTGGTCATGAAAGTTTAATGGCCAATATGTTATCAGGAGCTGCTCTTATGGATGGAGCTATTCTTGTTATAGCTGCCAACGAAGCAGTTCCTCGTCCACAAACGAGAGAACATATGCTTGCTCTAGAAGTACTTGGAATAAAACAGATTGTAATTGTCCAAAATAAGGTAGATCTCACCGAAAAAGAACAAGCATTAACAAATTATGACCAAATTAAAGATTTCGTAGATGATAGTGTAGCAAAGAATGCTCCGATAATCCCTGTGTCTGCTCAACATAATTTAAATATTGATGTATTAATTGAAGCTCTTGAGACCAATATACGTACTCCTCAGAGAAATAGACAAACATTTCCAATAATGCATGTATTGCGTTCGTTTGATATTAACAAACCTGGAATGCCTGTAACTAAAATATATGGAGGTGCTATCGGAGGAGCTTTAATTCAGGGTGAATTTAATGTAGATGATGAGATTGAAATAAGACCTGGCAATTTAAATAATAAGGGGAAATATTCTCCTATCTATTCGAAAATTTCTAGTTTAAGTACAGGAGCTGGGTTAGTAAGTAACGTCAAGCCAGGAGGATTAATTTCGATAGGGACTATTCTAGATCCTTCTTTAGTAAAGAGTGATTCCCTTATTGGGTCAATAGTTGGTAAACCAGGAACATTGCCTGAAGATGTCTATGATGTATCAATAGATACCCATCTCTTTGATACTGCAGTAGGGACTCAAGAACCTGTAAAAGTTGAACCAATACGAAAAAATGAACCTCTCAGAGTAAATATTGGAACCTTAGCTACCACAGCATTAGTTACAAATACCAAAGATAATAAAATAGAAATTAAGCTTAAAAAACCAGTCAGTCTTACACAAAGTAGTAGAGTTGCTCTGAGTAGAAAGATTGGAGAAAGGTGGCGTCTGATAGGTTCAGGAATAACAAATTAATTTTAAAATATAAATCATCATAAATATTATAAAGAAAAAGGATTCTTATCCCAATTACTATGGAATTCTATCCCCATATTCAATGCCTTTTCTTTCATAATTTCTAAATATTCTTCATACGAAATTTTGGCTAAACAATAAGAACAATTAACTTCAGTCATTTCATCATTGACCTCAGCCTTTTTATCACATTTATAGCATTTTGCTTCCAGCATATATTGAAAATGATATTTATTTCATAAAAAGTTTTTGAAAATTTTGTTAAATTAAACTTTTAACTAATTTAAATTGACTTTTTCAAATGTAAAGTTAAATGACACCAGCTTCTCTGAGTTTCCTCGGTAAATATTGTTCAGCTAAATATTTAAATCCATGCTTAAAAAATGCATCCAATTCACATTTTTCTCTCTTCTTTAAGAATAAATTTAATTCTTTTTGCCATTGTTTTTCTTGTAACCATGGTTTTTTCTTCATATCATTTGCTCTATTGATATCTTCGGCAGTAGAAGCTAATCTAGCAACCTCTGGAATATTGTAATCGTAAATATCAGAAAACATCATTCCTAACACTTTTGCATTTGGAGTCTACTAATCGCTCACTATCATAACTTAAAGACTCACTCCCGATTTTATAGCGTAAAGCTATACCTAAACCCCATGGGTCTGCATCGGCAAATATCACGACTGGTTTTTTCCATTTTTCGTTTAATGTCTTTACCATCATTCTAGTGGCCCTATCAGGTTCACCAGAACCAGTCATAAGTATTGCATTATACTTTTGAATAAATCCAGATTTTCTTATATTATTTAAAACTGTATCTTTTTCTACTACCATAACAAAGTCCGCTTTAACATCTATAATTTCAACATCTGATATATTTGTTGGAATCAATTGAGAGGTTGCTCTACTACCTAGATTGCAATCAATAATATCTCCACCTACGCTTAGAGTAACAGGACCAGAAATCATCCCTTTAGGTTTAGATGTTACTGAAAATTCCTCTCGTGGAATTCCGGTGATCAATTCTACTGCTTTAATTGCATCATCAGAATCTTCCTGGTTTCTCCAAAACTTTTCTTTATTTTTTTCATCTCCAACAGTACTTAATGTTGCATAATACATACCTCTAATAGTACTTTCCATCTCCTCGTCTATTAATTTTCTAATTGCATTAGCCATAACTAAATATTGAGAAAATGTTGGGATTTTTTTTGTAGAATTAGGACTTATTAAAACCTTTTTTTCGCCTATTGTAAGCATTTTCTTTTTATCTGACCAAAAAGTATTATCATATCCCAATTTAGAAATTTCCAAAGAAGGCATTTTATTGTTTATTAATAGATCATTAGAAATTTCTATCATTAAATTTTGAATTTTTTTTATAATTTCTTTGTGTCTTTTATTTTTTGTAGACATATCTTTTAACTCTTTTCAAAGTCATCTAAAGTTATTTTTTTTATATTTTTTCTAGAAACAATTTTTTCTTTTGTTAAAACTTTATGATTTGATTTATTGTTTATATTCTTAATTTTCTTTTCAGACTGCCTAGAACCTTCTTGAATGGCTGTTATTTTTTTTCCTGTTACATTTTCTTCTTTATTCTCGTTCGTTCCCTTAACTTGAGTAATTATCTCTTTTTTTACATGTTTTTCGGCTATTTTAACAAATATTTCTGTTAGTTTATTTTTATCAATTTTAATTGAATCAGATATTGCATCAACAATCAGAGGAATGTAATATTTATATAACTTTAATCTATTTTCTGCATCCTTGACTCTTAAATCTCTTCGAATCTGTGCACTCACTCTTCGATAAAGATCAGATAGACAAAGTTTCATATATCTTTTCATTTCACCTTCTGATGCAACACTTTCTTTTCCAGCACTTTTATAGGGAATTTTTGTAGAGCAAATATGGAAAAATATATGAAGAGGAAGAAGTTCAACAGCTCTATCAGTTTTATTCTTTTGATCATTTGCAAATTGCTCTTTTGCCTCTTTTTTAGTAATACCCATTTTATTAATTCCAACTTCAGATACTACTTCTCTTGCAACGTCTGAGCCTTCATCATATAATAATGGAATTTTATTTGTAAATCGATATAATTTAAATGAATTTATATTTCCTCCATATGCAATACCACATTCTATAATAGTTGGTCTGTTGTTAATTACTGTAGAACGAGAGGAATATGATGTAAATGCAGGTTTTAATACTCTTACATTTAGATTATGATCATTTTCGCTTTTATTTATGGTTTTATTTTGATCTTTATTATTAACAATCATATATTCTGACATCATTCCTGTAGTCAATATCTTCTCCCCTATTGGACTTAAATGATCAGTATTAGGAGATTGAAATTTCATTTGTTTGCAGGCATTCACTATTTTAATAAGATCATTTTCTGAAAAAAGGTTAGCTGATTTATTTTCAATTTGAGAGATACTTATTATTTCTCGTGCCTTTTCAATAGAAAGTTTTTGGAAAGAACAAGATAAAACACTTTGAATACTAATTTTTTGATTAGAGAAATTTAAAATTGCTTTTTTTAAAGTTTGTAGATCCATTTCTGCAGGATGAGGAAGTACCTCTCGTGCAGGTTGAGGCATTATTTCGGTTCTTCTTTCAAAAGTAATCTTCCCATCATCATTTTCAAAAATTAAATTAGCATATGGATTTACGATGCTAGTCTGAGAAATATAATCGTATATCTTGTTTTTGGTAATCGGCGATAATCTGGCTCGTAAAGTAGCAATAATTTTAAATCCATGTTTATCCTTAATTTGTTTTTCTGTTTTTGATAGAAGTTTTTTATTTAAAACTATTGGTTTATTTGTAGTAATATCTGTACGTAATTCGTAATAATATTCTAAGTCTTCATCAACTGATTTGGACCATATTCTAATTGGTTTATCTGTATCTTTTGTAGAAAATGCAGCAATCATTTTCAGTCCTACGCCAAATAATCCTCTTTGTTGTTTTTCGACGTACTTGCCAGATGTTAAAAAAGAACATACCGCAACCGGAACCTTTTCAGAAATTATGCCTACTCCATTATCTTCACAAGAGATTGTCCATCAGATCATTTTCGGGATCAATATTGTTCATTGATATTGAAATATTAGGAAGAATATGATGAATTTCACATGCATCAAGTGAATTTTCTATTAATTCTCTTACTGCCATATATAAGAATCCGTTCTCCTGTAAACCCAGCTAAAGCAGAATTATCTACAAAAAATTCAGATTCAGCTTTTTTATTATATTTTACTTTAGCTTTTTTGTTGAGCTGATTAGCAGTAGTGGTGGTAATATTATCTTTCTTTCTTTTTTGATATTTTAATTCCAATTTAGGATTTATTTTCAATAGATACAAATTTTTATAAAATTACTAAATTTATCTTTTAGGCTACAAACATAATTTAAAACTATTATATTTGGGATCCATAAGGAGTGGAAGAAATTTTAAGCTCCTTTAAGGATTCAAAGTTTACTTCAATTAAAAATCTCTTTCCATCTTTATGTATAACAAGAAAATCAGAGCCGATTCCAATGATTTGACCACCGAAAAGTTTTTTATTGTTATTCATATTTTTCTAGAATATAGTTATATACTGTTATTATTATAATTTCTTTTGCATTTATCAAAATAATTAAATTAAGAGGAAATTATGTTGTTGTAGTTAGATATCATATCAGGATCTATAATTCCCTGAACTACAATCTGTTTTCCATCTGTTAATTTGATATCCATTGCTACTGCACTATAGGGTATCTCAAATAATTCTATTAAGTCCTTTTCTTTAGTATCATAAAATTTTTCAATATTTTTATTCTCAATCCTAAAGCCAATTACTTGAGCTATTTTACGATAACCGGACCCCCCTCCTCTACCACCTGCCGATCCTTTTGATTCTTCTATTAGTAAAATAAAAATTTGATTAAAAGATGAAATATCTGTTAAATCTATTTCTTTATATGTTACTACTAGTTTTCTTTGGTGATTCAATAAAAGAAATTCTAATTCATTCATAGTTTGATACTTAAATAATCTTTAAAGTTATTATCTTTCTCATTACTTATTCGCTGTTCTATTTTCTATTATGATTTTTTCAATCTTTGCTTTATCTGCATCTATCGGTTGGCCCAAAGGATTAGTATTTAGTGCTGCAATTTTATCTACTACATCCATTCCATCTATAACTCTTCCAAAAACAGTATATTGATTGTCTAAGAATTTAGAATCTTTTGTTACTATAAAAAATTGAGATCCTGCACTATTGGGATCAGCAGTTCTAGCCATAGATAATATTCCTCTTTTGTGTGGAATATCATTAAATTCTGCATTAATGGTATAGTTGGGTCCTCCTGTTCCCCATCTATCTCTATTCTGAGTGTTATCTTTAGTATTTGGATCTCCTCCTTGAATAACAAAATCTTTTACTATTCGATGAAAAATAGTCCCATCATAAAAACCTGTTTTTGAAAGATTTAGAAAACTATTTACATGTTTAGGAGCAGCTTTTGGGAAAAATTCTATTGTAATGTTTCCCATGGAAGTTTTTAAAATTGCAACACTGTCTGATGGAGTCATATCAGCTTTAATCATATTTTCACTTTCTTTGTCTCCTTTATTTGGTTCTTTGTCTTTTGTATCATTTGTATTTATAGTTGATTTTATTGAAACAGGATTAGGTTTGTAATTCTTATTAACTTGATAAATAAGTACGCCAAAAACGATGTCTTCATTATCGTTTTCGAAACTAGGAGAGGCATATACTAATTTAAATGGTTGATCATTTGTTCCATTTAATGGATATTTTATATCTTTAAGGTTCAAGGCTATTGTTCCACTTGTATATTCTGGTTGTATATTAGTTAATAATCCATTTCCAAAAGATGCATAGGATATCGGAGTAAATGGAATTAATTTTCCTAATAATGTATTATTCCAGAAATTAGAATTTGGAGTAAAGCCGTCATCTTCTACATAATCATTTTCATTAAATCCGCCTATTCTCATAAACCATTGTTTTTTACTTTCATCTCCTCCACTTCCCAAAGTATAGAACGAGTTACCATTAGGTCCATTATGTCTATCTGCGACAATGTATACAAGTATATAATCTGCCTTTAAATCTTGAGCAATCTTAGTTCCAGTTTCTGGTTCACTCATTAACATTTTAGCTATACTCTCTATCCGTGTTTGATTGATTGTTGCATTATCAGCCAATGTTGTTCTATTTCCTAATGTAGTTATCCAATATCCATAATCCCACCATGAAGCTATTACTGAATCCTTAGGTGTATTTTCAGATATCCAATTGAGAGCATCCATCCAATCCTCTACTTGCATTCGAAAACCTGTAGCACCATTTACTATTGAGGGAGGAATATCTGCAGAACTTATCCAATTAAAGTTCTTTGGATAAATCAAACCGTTATAATCAATTAAAGGAATTGAGATTAAAAATACAATTACCGTCACAAATAATATTTTGACAATTGGTTTCACTTCTGCTAAAATTTTTCCTTCTTTGATATTTTTTCTATATTCTTTTTCTGAAATCTTAGTTTGATTTTCAATTCTATTTTGCATAATGCTTCTTGTTAATTCATAAATGCCAATGGATGCCAGTATTACAATTGCTATTGAAGAATATACCATCAATCTTGCAAAAGTTGCACTAACATATAGACCCGTAATTCCTATTATTAAGGCAAAAACAGTCATATCAGTTCTTTTAGAAAATGCAACCCAAACTCCAAATCCAGCAAATATCAACAATATAGAATAATCAGTAAAGTAGTCTACTACCGTTGGACTTGTATGTTCAGCAACAGATTCTACCAAAGGGTTGTGAGAAGACAAAAAGGGATTTATTGCAACAAGATATCTAAATGATGAAGGTTGATAAGCTCCTATTACAAATATACTGACTCCTAGTAAAACAAATACTCCGAGGGCCGCAACAAGATTTCGGTTAATGTTTTTAGTTGAACTTTTCTTATTGATAATAGTTCCAACAATTGCAAAAATCATACCAACAGTCATAGCTATCCCTGGCATTCCTATAACAAAAGATAGACCTGGTCTAGGAAACGCCCCTGCAGTTAATAATGTAATAAGTGTAAAAATAATAATACTGTAAATAAAAATTGAATCTTTTCTAAGAAATGGTAGCACAAAAAAGAAAATCGCTAATGGAATACTAAAATACTGAATACCACCCCATGAAGAATTTGCTAATCCTAAAATTAATCCTGCGCCTACTGCTTTTACAATTACCCATTTTAAATTATTATGTTTTATTGATGAAATGAATAAATAAACCGATAACAGTCCTAAAAAGAGCCCTAATGGTTCAGATTTAAACCATCCTAGATTGCCTCTTTGGATTATTGCAGGCATGAAAGCAAACACTAAACTTGCAATCATACCTGCTGTAGTACCACTTAAATTTCGAACTAAAGCGAAAATGATTATGGTTGTTAGTGAGCCTATTACTACTGGAAATAGTATCACAAAATCCAATAATGAACTGCCAAAACCAAAAATTTTGTACATGGTAGATGCTGTCAGATGAAGCGCAATTTGAGAAGTTTTTGGTACATCTCTTCCTTCAGGATACCAAGACTGATTATCATGCCAATTTAAATATGCTTCAAACCCGTTGTCAATGATATATTTAGTGGCTCTATAATCAAAATAAGGATCAAATTCATTTAGTGCAAAACCGTATTTTATTGGATAAGATCTAATAATAAAGGCAGTAGAAAATGCTATTGCCAGAACAAGAACGACTAAAAGATGTTTAGCCCGAAATTCAAATGATTTTACTTGAAATAATGTTGTATTTCCTGATAACAATGTAATAAATTACTAATTTTTACTTCCTTTTTAAGGTAATGGCTATATTCTAAATATTAAAAATTGATACAGAGAGAAAAACATCTTTTAGAATATAACAGAATAATGCAATAAAATGATTGAATTGGTATTGTATTCTGTCTCAAAGTATTTGAAAATAGTGTAATTTTATCAACTATTAAAAATTGGATCATCTCATATTTGCAAATGATGTTGTGTTATTATACTTTTAGTATTAACAAGGTAAAAAAGTTGTTATGTTACTAAGATAATATATATATATTTTTACTAAATTTATTGTTATACTAGGGATATTACAATGGATCTAAATTACAATTAGTTTTTCGTCATATCACTAGACTCTACTAATACAAAATATTGGTAATTTAGAAGAATATATAATTTTTTAAAGAGATGAATAAATAAAGGGTAATAACGTAGTTATTTCTCCATGTATAGTAACTTGTTTTGCCTCTGATTTTACCTTATTCCATGATATTGCTTCCTTCACTTCTGCTCCACTTAAACTACCGTCCCACTCATTAGCAGTAGTAATATAAACAGCATAATCTAATCCATCTCTAAATTGATTCCACCATAATGTATGATGTTTCGAAATTCCACCTCCCAACATTAAAGCACCCGTTTTTTCTGCTTCAAAGATTATATCAGAAATCTTAGTTTGATCTTTTAAAATATTAAAAATCATATCTTTGTGATTTTGGTAAAATAACCATATTTGATTACCAACTGCTCCATCTACTATTCCAGGGACAATAACAGGAATTTTGTTTTTGTGAGCCCAATATAAAAAAGATGATTCTTCTAATTTACTTCCTATATAGTCAAGTAGCTCATAACTAACAAATTCTTTAGTGTCCTTATAAAATTCATGAATGTATTCTTGAATTTTGCTTTCTATTAAAGGACCATAATTTTCAATAGGAATAAAGACATTGCCTAGTCTATGAATATTATTTTTTTTAAGATAACAGTCGTCAATATTAAAATTCCCTGCATAGTATTTAACAAACGATCTAGCTAAATCATGATCAAGTGCACCACATGTAGTAATTATGCAATCAAACATATTTTTTTTTATCATGTCTTTAATTATTCCCCTTACTCCAGTTGAAATTATTGCTCCTACAAAAGATAAGAATTTTGTACATTGTGGTTCTGCTATCATTTTCTGTAAAATAGTAATTCCATCAATAAGATTAACTGACTCAAAGCCTCCTGATTTGGACATTTGGTTTGTAATTTCCTTTAAGTCATTTTTTTCAATACTATAATCTTCTATATCATATTTAGTTAATTTTTTTTTATTATTGTTGTGATTCATATAGCATTGATAATTATATTACTATAAGAATATATTTTAATTATATTTATATTGGTATTCGCATTTTATAAAAGTCAGCTAATTATATAATTTTCTGTGAAAAATAAACATTCTTTTACAGGAAAAAAAATTGATCCTCCAGAGATATCTGCACATATGTCTATTTCTGATCTTATTGATTTTTACGAATCTACTGGATTTAATGCTAGACGATTAGCAGAGGCAGCTCATATGTTTAAGAAAATGATTGACTCGGGAGCAACTACCTGTTTAACTATTTCTGGAGCTATGACTCCTATAGGTTTAGGTAAATCCATTTCAACATTGATTGAAAATGGATTTATTGATTGGATTATAACAACAGGAGCTAATGCATATCACGATCTTCATTTTGCCTATAATTTACCTGTTAGACAAGGTCACTTTGATGTTGATGATGATATTCTCTACTCTAAACAAATTGTTAGAATTTATGATGTTTATATTAAAGAATTAGAAACTCTACAAAGACAAGATGAAATTATCCAAAACAATATAAAAAATATGATAGAAACACCCAATGCTTCAGTAAAAGAAATCTCGAGTTCAGATCTTTCATATCTTTTAGGGAAAATTGCCCATAATAAATCAGCGTATTCTGAAAAATCTTTCATGGCTTCTGCTTTTAAAAATAAAGTACCAGTATTTATTCCAGCTTTAACAGATTCATCAATTGGAATGAATATGGTTCCCCTTCTCTTTGATTCAAAATTGCCACGTCTCAATTTATTATTAGATATAGCTGAATCTGCTGCAATATTATGGAAAAGCAAAATCTCAGCAGGAATAGAATTAGGTGGCGGTGTTCCAAAAAATTTCTTTCAACAAACTGGTCCTACGTTATATCAAATTTTAAAAATAAAAGAAGGAGGTCATGATTATGTGATTCAATTAACCGATGCTAGACCTGATACAGGTGGTTTATCTGGAGCTACTATTCAAGAAGGAAAAAGTTGGGGTAAAATTAAAACATCTCATAGCGGAAATGTTATTGTATATGGAGATTCATCTGTATATTTTCCTATATTGTGTTCATATGTTCTTGCAGAATGTAAGCCAAGGAAACCAAAGAGATTGTATGAATTGAAAGGTAAATTTGTAAAAGAAATGAGAACCAAATATTTCAAAAGTAAAAGGAAAATCAAAGAACTAGAGAAATTTTAAATCTTAAATCTTAAATTGTACAATTTCTTTATTTTGTAAAATTTTTGTAATTCTTTTTTTTATCTTTTCAATATTAATTCCATAATAAATAGACTCTTTTACAGTTGAAAATTTTATCATTGACCTTTCCAGTATGGATAAACATACATTGTATTCATCTTTTTGATTGTGAACAAAAGCAGCACAAACTAATATTAATCCATTCAACAATTGCTTCTCCTCTCCCTTAGATTCTTTCCAAATCCTTTCTAATGCTTCATGAGACCACCAGTATTTCTCTTCATTAAAAAGAACTACGGCATTATTGATAGCTTCATTTTTAGTTAAATGTCTTTCTTTTACTTCAATTAATTCCTTAACAGGCGAAATCGTTTTTAAAAAATTCAAGACTTTATCTACATTTTCTTTTTTGGGGATACTGATATCTAATTCGATAAATTTGGTAGAAATACGGCAATCTCTAATTGTTATCTCTATTGAATGGGTTAATTCCCTTGTTTTTTTTAAAATTAAATGTGCATCTGAAGGTAAAAATTGTTGGTTATATAAATAAACCATAAATCTAACAGAGTTGGATTTATTCATTTTTTAATTCCTTATCCTATGTTAAACAGTATAATAATTAAAAATATATAGCAAAATGATTTAAAATTAATTCTGGGCTTAAGTTTATCTGATAAAAAAGAACTGGAATCTTTACTTAAATTTCATTCTTTAAGTATAGATAAATTGATCAATTTTTCTAAAAGTCTTATTCCATCTCAGGGTAATATAGAAGATTTTGCTTATGGATTGATCGTAGGAATAATAATTGGTAATTATTCTGAAAAGTTTTTTCAAAGACATGGTAGAAATCCTGATAATGATGAATTAATAGATATATATTTTACAATGTCATTACGGTCTGCAAAAATTAGAAAGTCAATATTAGAAAAATTGCTTTAGCCTACCTCTTTATTTATTTTTTGAAATATATGTATTACTATCAATTAGATTTTTAACTATCCTTCGGATTTTTATACTATGACTAATAATACTGAATTTGGATTAGCTGTAATGAATCGTGTAATAAAAAAAGCTGGCGCTGAAAGAGTAAGTGATGAAGCATCAGATACTTTAAGAAAAATCCTTCAGGAAATTGCAAATAACATATCTAAAAATGCTATAGATCTTGCTAATCATGCGGGCAGAAAAACAATAAAATCAGATGATATTTTACTTGCCTATAAAAATACTTATAAAAAATAATAGAAATATCCATAGGAAAAAATTATTTTAATGGAGGAAATTGGTCAAATATATTAAAATATATCTTAGATCTTTTGCGTAATTAGGAAGGAATCAAAATATTCTGAAAATATAACTAATTTTTGTAAATTTTATAAATTTAATAACATTATTCTCTTTTATCTTAGATCAGATATGTAATATTTTACATGGTTACTAATTACGCAATAGATCTCTTATACAATTGTCTTTTTTATATGCAAAAGAACTCAAATTTATAAGTCTCTTTCTAAGATTAAATATATTATTATTTGGTGGGGTGGCAGAGCGGCTATGCGTTCGCCTGCAGAATAGTAGAAAGCGAATATATAAGGGTTCAAATCCCTTCCCCACCTTTTTTGAATAATGTTTTTACTTCAATAAGGACTTAATAACTATATTACTTTGTATAAGTTTCTTTTAATGCTTGTCCATAAGTTAAGGCAGCTTTTTTTCTTAGATAAGGAATTAACCTGTAATGTAGTGAATAAATATTTTCTTCTTTAATTAAAATCCCTTTTACTACCAGGGATATTAAACCACCCGAGAGTTTAGAGGACGGTATATTACTTTCTTTAGAAAAGATGATTCTTTTTAATTGATATTCATCTTTTGAGAAATATGGTCTATTCTTTTCGATGATTAACGGCCAAACTATCATTTCCCATATTAATCGTCTATATTCTGTTGAATGAGCATGTTTTCCTTTGGACTCTGAATCTTTACCATTATTGATCTTAGACATATTTCATATATTTTATCTATTGGATGTTGGTTTAGGTTTTATAATCTAATACTTTTGTATGGATAAAGAAGAATTATTTTAGAAAAAAATTTTGTTTTTGATATATATCTAAAGTAAATAAATAAAAATTTAAGTTTAAATTTAGAAAGCAATATAATAGTTTTTATTTTATCTAAAAAGATATGAGTCAATTCTTTATTATATTCGCAATACTTCCTGAACGCACAGTAGTAAATGAAACAGCTTTTTTTACTTTTTTGTCTATTTTGATAGGATTAGTAATAATTGCATTCTTTTTAAGAAGAAGAAGAAATAGTTTAAAAGATACAGATGATAACTCAAGTGGTAAGTAAGTTAATAAAACAGTACTATTTACTATTTTATTTTCTATATTGATTCAAAGTTTTTGCAATCCATTCAACATCTTCTATTGTTTTTGCTAATCTAGAAATTTTAATACAATCTCTAATATCTTTAGATTTTAATCTATTCCATACAACTTCAGAAATTTCATTAGCAATATCAGATGGGATATCGTTTTTGAGGAGAATTCCATTTGATACTTCTATAAATTTACTACGATTATATGATTTTAAATGAAAAATAATGAATCTAGAAAGAAGAGGAGATAATAATTTTTCTTTATTGTTACATGTTGCAAAGATCCAAGTTTTTAATTGTGTGCTACGAGTCTTTTGTGACTTGGTTTCAGTTAAGATTCCAGTCTCCATGATACTTAGCAATGATGTCTGATCCTTATACGGCATATGTTCTATTTCATCTACAAGTAAATATCTAGGACGATAATCAAATAAATAATCAATCATTCCTGCTTTGGTACTGTGACTACCTAAAGTAAAATATGATCTTTCTAACTTTAAAAATTCTAGCATAAATAATGTCTTTGCTGATGCGGGTGGACCCACCAACAATATATGTACAGGTTTATCAGAATGTAAAGACATTTTAAAAATTTTTTTTATATCTTCATATCCTATTATATTCTCAAAGAGATTTAAATTTTCATTACTTTTTTCTTTAATGCATTTATATGATTCATCGCTAATTTTTAAAAATTTATTTTTGTTCATTTCTTTTAATATATATTTTATTGCTTTATAGGTTTTATTGGATGGAATGTATAACAGTATGAATAATATTATCAGTTAAAAAAAGTTAGAATCAAGGAAGAGAAAAATATAGGTTACATTTAATTATTATATATTGACAGATGTTTCAATCAATGAAGATGAAAAACATTTAGTTCTATTTGCATTAAATCATTTTGCTGAAATGTTTGAAGAAGGAAACATTAAAGAGGAGGACTTTAAAGAAATGGGATATCCTTATATTAATCTATCCTCAATATATGATCTAAAGGATAGATTAGAGGCAGAAACTATCTAACCTAGTATTTCCTCCATTTTATTTTTGGCTAATCTTTTTCTACGATTTATTCTATTATTATTATTTTTCTTTGTAAATTATAGTTCTTCCCATTCACATGAATAATCAGGGCTATTCTCCCATAACTTTAAGAAAGATTTAAAATGTATATCAAAAATCTCTGGATTTTTTCTTTATACATTTGAAAGATTTTTCTATTTGTAGATTTTATTCCAAACAAAAATGGTTCTAATAAAATAATCCCATTACTTTGACTGTCTCTGTCTATTATAATTATATTATGAGGTAATATTGTCTTGTAAGTTCGTATTTCGAAGCTTGATAATTCTTTAGTAGATAAAGATACAATTTTCATATTACAAAGCTTAGAAAGACAAGAAGTAAGACTCTCATGAACATTAGGAAATACAGTCAAATATTTTATATGATTTAATAAATCAGATTGAGGATCACAAATCAAAATCTTTAATTTTATATTATTTTTCAGTGTGCTTTTAAAAACTTCGATATAGTTAAAAGAAAAAATTTGGTCTAGGCTAATGCAAGCAATACAAATTTCTCTTTTTGAATTAACTATAATATCAAAGATTTTTACATTCTCTTTTGAGAAAACATCTATTGTGTCATCTTTATTTTCTTTTTTTAATATATCTTTTATTTTTGATGTCATAAAAGGAGTTATTGATGAAGATATGTTTGTACTCTTTTGAATAAAATTTTCAATTGCCAATAGTAAAAAAATACTACATACAATTAAATAAAAATTTTTATTTCATCTAAGAAAAATATTATTAGTTATTTATATAAAAAATTAATATTTACTGGATCAATCAATGAATTGAAGCAGATAAATTCATAATTTAAATTGTGTATTCTTTTTTTAAGTAAAAGTCAGAGAAAATTAGCTAACACTTTTTTTAATATCATCCAATATATATGAAAATTGTCTACGGTTCCATCTAAATTAAAATTTCGCCTCAATTATAAACCAATAAACTATGACGTTAAAACAGGTATGTTTGAAGTAAATTCAGAAAAGTATTCACGTTATGAAGAAGCAAGAGCAAACCACTGGAGATGTGATAAATGTGGAAATCGGTTTTCTACCTTTAAAAAATTAAGAAAACATAAAAAAGAAATTCATGCCTATTAAAATCCAGAAATTATATTAAATAATTGTTTTTGCAATAGAATTTGTTTCAATAATTTCTAATATTTTTTATTTTTTTTAATGTGTTAATTTAATATAATTCATCTATTTTTCTCTTTATTTTTATAAAAAATACATCAATACTTTTATTGTGGTCCATTTACTGAATAAACATGGAAGGATATTGTGTTAAATGCAAATCTAAACGAGAAATGCAAAATGAAAAAAAAGTAACAATGAAAAATGGAAGGCCGGCTACCCAAGGAACATGCGGCGTATGTGGAACCAAAATGTTTAAGATAGGAAAATAATCTTATTAGACGATAGAACACTATATTTAATATGTAATGTTATATTTTGTTTTTTTATATGACATTCTATAATCTTCTTTTTTTATTATTGATGATAAAAACATTTCTGAATTTTTTTTATCTTAATCTAGTAGAAAGTTCTACGAGAAATATTATTAATTTAAATATAGTCTAATTTTGATTCTATACTATGAATTTTCTTATTATCCCTTTTTTTCTAATTCTTATGATAGCATCATTGAGCATAATTTTTATCTATAACTTACAAATTATTAATCCTCAACCTGATACAAATTCTCCGAGTCTTGCTAACATCAGTGTAAAAATAACCTCCCCATCTGAAGGAAAAAAAGTACCTACGGGAAAATTGACTATTTCTGGTACTTCTAGTGATAATCAAGAGAAAAATTGTATTGTATTTGTAGATTGGAATGATCTAAAACCTTTTCAACCAGTAAGAGCAGCTGGTCCAGGAGGAGTTGATGATTTTTCAAAATGGATTTTTATATATGATTCAAATTATCATGAGATTATTGAAGGAAATAATGAGTTAACATCTAAAATAACATGTCTAGATGGAAATAAGCCTTTAACAAAATGGAATTCTATTAATGTTACTGGCTATACTCATGACTCTAAATCCTTATCCGTTATCAACCAAAATACAACATCAGCAGAAAATAGAAATAACCAGCAACAAGTTCCTCTACAAACTGTAATGCCTGGTTCAAATCCAAAGACCAATGCTACTGATAAGGTTATAGAACAAAATAATACATCGTTACAGTTGTTGTCTATTGTGCTTCCTGTTGTTGAAAAAAATACAACATCAGCAGAAAATAGAAATAACCAGCAACAAGTTCCTCTACAAACTGTAATGCCTGGTTCAAATCCAAAGACCAATGCTACTGATAAGGTTATAGAACAAAATAATACATCGTTACAGTTGTCTAACCCAAATATTACTGCTGTTGAAAAAAATACTACAGGGTTACAATTGTCTAATTTATCTGATTCTGAAATTGAGATGGTTGTTCCAAATGAATCAATAAATGAAAAACAAATTAACAACACTAATACTAATTCTATTTCTAAAAATGGAAAATCTAATATTAAAAATTTCACAACTAGTGAATTTTCTCAATTTACCTCTCAAAATCCTCGAATAGACTTGGATGAACAACCACCACCACAACCACCAACAGCTTTGGAAGAAGAACAACAACAGCAACAGGAACAACAAGAACTGCCACCACCACCACAACCACCAACAGCTTTGGAAGAAGAACAACAACAGCAACAGGAACAACAAGAACTGCCACCACCACCACAACCACCAACAGCTTTGGAAGAAGAACAACAACAGCAACAGGAACAACAAGAACTGCCACCACCACCACCACAACCACCAAATCTCAATAACCAATCAGAAGCATTTGAGGCACAACCACCACAATCTGAAAATTCACCAACGAAGGGAATGTTTCCACCACTTAATTTACCGTCACTTTTCCCTTAATTTTTAATTTTATTGAAAAATCAAAGATTATAATGATGATGACCATTGATCAGAAACATAATGATTATATTACTCTGACTTTAAAAGGATTTTTTGGAGTAATTCTTCCATTTACAAATAAAATAAAAATTCCATATTCTGCAATTAATCAAGTTTTAACAGATACCGTTAAAATAGATAAAACTAGGACAATAAAATTTATTGGTATATCTATGGGAAATAGAAATATTGGAATATTTTATGTTGTAGGAAAAGGGAAAGTGTTTTATGCTTTTTATCGCAAAAATAAATGCATTACTTTAAAATTAAAGGATAATTTCAAATATAAAGAAGTTATTGTAGAAGTTGAAGATAAAGAAAGGGTTGCACAGGATATTATCAGACATCTTCAAAACAAAAATAAAAATAATTTAATCTAAATAAAATAATTTCATTCTTTTGCTAGTTTTTCTATAATCCATTTGTATGATGGAAATTTTAAAAGTAATGATTTTTTTTTGGCCAGTTCAAAATTTTTGAATTCAAATCCAGGAATAACAGTACAACCTACTAAAGTAAAAGATGACTTATCATTTACTTCTGCAGCAAACCAATTCCCTTCATTTATTATTAGTTGCAGATTTTCATCTTTATCTAAATTATTACCAAGTTTTACAATATTCAATTTTGAATCGTTTTCATTAATAATATAAATGGTTAAACTACTTCCAATAAAAAAATGCCATATCTCATCACCACCATTAATTTTATGGAATGTAGAAAAATCATTACCATCTAATAAATAGAATATACAAGTTGCTAAATTTCTATTTCCATGTTCTTGACATTTTTTTTTGCAAGCATAAATTTGTTTATAGAATCCACCTTCAATATGTCTTACTAGCCCTAACTTTTCAATCCAATATTGTGAATTATTTTCCATTTATATTCCAAAAAATACAATTATATCTATAAATAATTAATTTTATGATTTTTTTTACATTTTTATTTATACTATAACTACTTCTTTTTATTTTGCTAGATGCCTCCCCCTTCTTTTCTCACTATTTTTCTATAAATCAAATGCAAAGATGATATAAAAAGAAGATTGCTTGCATTTTTTCTAAAATTTTTACATTGATAAAGTAAATTGACATATATAAAAAAAACTATATTTTAAAAGTTAATTAACATTAGGAAGATTTTAAATGCAAATCTTCTAATTAAATATGCTAATTCATTTTCTATGTTTGTTATTAGGTTACTTTCATTTTTAACTTTTAATCCATCGTTATATAAGTCAATTTTTGCTTTTTTTTTCAATGATTTATTATCGGTCTTATCCTATTTTATTGAGTGCTGTTTTAGCTTCAATAATTGTTTTGGGAAATCTAGGCCAGGTATTTGATTTCGTTTATGCACAATCCCAAGAAAAATCGGGCTATCCAATCTATCCTTATCCTGTTCTTCATAAAATTAAAATGTCTGTGCATACAATTGAAAAACCTGGTGGAGGAGGAGATCTATATGGATACAAAGTGGATCGACATCAACTTTTTGACCCAAAAACTAATGAATTTCTAAATGATATAACAGAAAGATATCCTAAGGAAGCTACTATTCCAGGACCTACTCTACTCATTGAAGAAGGTGATTCTGTACAAGTAACTTTTACCAATCCCGAGGATACTGGAGCACCAGGTAAGGTTTCGATACATATTCATGGAATTCATTATTCAATTGCAAGTGATGGAACTTTAGGAGTTCTGAATGGATATGGTGACGAAGGTGTTAAACCTGGAGAATCAATTCAATATTTTTGGACAGCAGGTCCAGGAACAGCAGGTTCATGGCCATATCATGATCATACTCTAGGACTCAGTTTAGGTCATAGTGAAGCACCTGGATCAAATATGAATGGAGCAGAAACCATTGGATTATTTGGAACCATTATAATTGATAATCACACTGGAAAAACAGTTGCATTAATTGATGGCAAACCTACTAAAATTGATATACAAGATATTTCAAAGGATGTTGCTTGTTATTTAACAGATGATGCTTTTTGGTGTAATGAAATAGATTATAGAAATAATGCTATCGAAAATGCATTATGGGAATATCCAACTATTGGTTTGAAAGATGGAGAATTAATAAGATTTAATCTAATTGCGATAGGAACTGATTTTCACAAGTTCGTCTTGACTGGCTACCAATGGTTAGAACCTGGTACAAATAAAATAATTAGTGAAAAGAGATTTGGTCCGTTAGAGAATCATGTATTTACAATTCAAGGCAAAAATGGAATTGCTGAATATCGTGATGTTATTACTTCTCATCTATTATCTGGTATGAAAGGAGGATTCATCGTCGATAATATCGGACAAAGCACTCCGGGTAAACACCCATAATTTATTAATGGAGGTTATGAAAATGAATAAATTATTTAAAAATATAATGATGGGGATTTTTGCCGTAATTTTATTAACTTCCACTTTAACATTGGGAGTACAAAACGGTATTAATACTCCAAATATTGAGAAAAACAATGATAATGAAGAAAATAAGATCAAAGGAAGTCAACATCCAATTGTACAAATAGCAGAAGCAGTAAAAGAAATTCCTAATGAAGGTAATTATAAAGGATATATTCAAGAAAAGATTCATTCCAAAGAAAAAGTAGAAGGACAACAAGAACAACAACAAGAACAATTACAATATAATTCTATAGAGACAACCTCAGAATATGGAAAAGTAAATGAAGTAACAATTAAAGCAGAAAAATTACCAAATGGTCAATATGCATACAGAATGCTAGAACATATCCTTAAAGATGGTAATTCTGAAGAAGATCTTACAAATCGATATCCACAAATTCCTACAATACCCGGTCCTACAATTGAAATTAATCAAAACGACTTGCTAATTATTCATTCAATAGATGAAAATGGAGAGCAAAAGACTCAGCGGATTGAACCTAAAGAAATAGGTACATTTGAGTATTTTGGAGATCGATTTAGGACTCTTGGTTTATTTGGTGCAATAATAGTAAATCCAATAGATAAAGTTCCTGCACAACTTGATGGTAAGATCGTAAGCGTGGATGTCAACACCTTGGATAAACAATATGTGTTATTTATGGTAGGATCAACTTTCTGGGGACAAGAGATAGATCAAAATCATAAGCAAAGACCATTGTGGACGAATCCAACACTTGGTGCAGATCTTAATCAATTGGTACGGTTCCACATACTTGGCGCGTCTCATCAGCACACATTCCATCTTCATGCCCATAGATGGCTCGATCCAGGAACAACAAATATCATTGATACAAAGTTGATTCAGCCAAATTCACCACATTGGTTTATAGTAGAAGCAGGTGATAGAGTAGGTCCAGGAGATTGGCAATATCATTGCCATGTATTTGCACATATGGAAGCAGGGATGATGGGTACATTTAAGGTCGGAAAAGTAGGTAGTAACACTCACAGTATAGCAGGTCCAGGGCCTAGCGTGGCAGGCGGACCACCTGAACAACAGGATCAAGGCAACTTTATTACATTTGATATAAGTGATGAACCAGGCAAATGGTTTAAAAATGTTGGTGGTCCACCTAGGTTAATGGTAAGCAAGAATATGCAACGGAATCTCTAGGTATTGTAGAATCAAGCGGAACTGCCCACTTTATCATGTCAAGTACTAACACTGTACATACTATAACAAGTCTACTGTGGCCAACAGGAGCTCCTAATATGCCATTTGATCAAATAACTGCTTATAGAGGAGGAGGAATAGTACAACTAGAAAAATCTGGATTATACGTTTTCACATGTAAAATACATCCATATATGTTTGGAGGAGTGATTGTAGATGATCCTACAACTGTAGGATTGGATCTAGGAGAGCAACTTAGTTTAAGTACAGGTGCAGAATTGGATCCTATTGATGAAACAGGCAAAGCAAATATAGATGCAATAGGTACAGCCTTGGCCCTATTGAGGACATTCTTTGTGGCTAATAATCCTTCTAATTGGATAGACTATAATTTGCCAACCTGGAATCCAAAATTCCCAAGTGTTGATATTAACTTTGGAGGTTTAGTAGACAATCTTCAAGACTTACTCTTAGATACTGTTGGAGGTAGTGATACTATTGACCTCAATGAACTTCGAGGAACAGAACTAAAAACACCTGAAGAAAATGGAGAAGAAAAAGGAGTTGGTGAAGTATGGGTTGATACTCAATTTGAAAAAACAGCTCATAAATCAAAGCCAGGAACTGCTACTAGAGTGAATGTAGAGGATTGGAATGTAGAAAGAAAAGTATCTCTTCCAGAAATAAATATGAACAATCCTCATAACATGTGGAGTGATAGGGAACAAAAAATTATCTATCAAACACAATGGTTTGACAACCTGCTTACTGCTTTTGATAGAGAAACAGGTCAATTGCTTGATAATATCCGAATTGGCGATGCGCCGTCTCATGTAATGACAAATCCAACTGACGATTTGTTATATGTGGCTTTAAGTGGAGAACAAGGCGTAGCAGAACTAAAATTCAACAAAGAAAACAATAAGTTTGAAATGCAGAGGATAATACCGTTACAAGATTCAGGACAATTTCCAACCCATCCGCATGCTTTCTGGATCTCCTCAGATGGAAGCAAAATGATTACACCAAATCGTTTCACGGATGATGTGACGATCTATGACTACAATAAGTATACTGCAAATTCACAAGATGGAGAAGCAGGAAAAATTCAATCCAAAACTTATACGGCGAAAATGCCTATTGCTACAGGAATGATGCCTGACGGAAAGACTGCTTATGTTGCTAATTTTCTGTCAGGTACAATATCTGTCGTAAACATGGATTCAGGAAAAGTTATAGATGAAATAGATTTACCGAGTTATGGACATGCTTTACCAATTCAGACGCCTGTAAGTCCAAATGGGGAATACGTAGTAACTGCAAATACCTTAACTGGAAGTATTGCCATTATCGATACTCAAACAGATGAAATTGTTCAAAGCCTACCATGTGATCCAGGATGCCATGGAGTCAATTTTGGAGCTAAAGAAGGAGGAGGATATTATGCCTATGTATCAAGCAAATTCTCCAATAGACTGATTGTTGTTGACGGCGATCCTAATAATGATGGAAATCCGGTGGATGCTAAAATTGCAGGTAGTGTATTGTTAACAGGTTACTATGATGATATGGATAAGCCATTGTTTGGAACAGATGATGAAATAACTCAGTATTATGGTATGGGAGGACAGGGAGTTTATGCAATTCCTAATGTGTATCCTGGTTGGGTATATAATTTGGATACAACTTGGAATTTAACGCCAGAACAAAGAGATCCCTTAAACGCATTTTATAACGATCAAGAACAACAACAGCTTCAACAACAAGAACTACAACTACAATCAGTTCAACCAATGCAATCAAGTAATGATGATGTAGCAACAGGTACAGACAATGGAGCTAATATAGATTCAATGAAACATCAACAACAAGAAAGAACAACTCCAGAAAGTTTAGCAGATAAAATAACACAACTACAGCAACAAACAGTAAATCAAGCAATGACTCCAAATCTAAAAGTCAATGATGAACAACACAATCCCTTAAGTTCATTTAATAATCAACAACTACAATCAGTTCAACCAATGCAATCAAGCAATAATAATGTAGCAACCGCTACTGACAATGGAGATAACGTGGCGACAATGCAACAACAACAAAAAGAAACTACCACTTCGCAAAGTATAGAAGAAAAACTAGCTCAAATACAGCAACAAGCAATCAATCAAGAAATAGCTCCAAAAACGATAGAGGAAAATGTAAACCCATCTTTGGAGAAAGTAGGTAATATTATTTCAATGCTGCCAATTCCCTATCCATAAATATTTTTTTTCTTTTTATTAAAATCAAAAAATTATGATATATAAATATTCTCAGAAATAAATCAATATCAATTTTTAAAATTTAAATATTAATCATTATTAGAAACTGATCTCAGACTGTAAAATTTAGTATGAAAATAGTATTATTTTTTATCAATTGATAAAAAATCAATATCATTCAATCTTCAAGTTGCATAATTTTTGTCTTTTCCAGATTCCGACATTATTTTTCTTGATATTATTGAATATCTAATCCTAAAAGCAAAGATGAAAATATTTTTTTTGAGCATTAACAACTCAGCAATGACAGAGAAATTCATCACTATTTGAAATCAAAAAATTGATAAATTCATCTTTTTAAACTAATTTATTTCTAAATGACAAGTTGCTTACTTGTAAGAGTGATGATGATTTTTTTGAATTTTATTCTATTCTACTATAATCACAATTTTATATAATTGTATTATTCTCACTTTCTTTTAGTTTCTTGCTTTCTATTTTATTTTATTAACAAATAATACATAAAAAAATTAGACATAATCTATTACTGTTTAGAAACTTAATTTACATTTTTCCCAGGAATTAATTGTCCATCAAGTTAATTTTTAATATTGCTATTTGAAATAATTTTAATTGAGATCTATTTTAGAAATTTCAAAAAATGATAACATATATATTTATTTTTTATGAACTATTAGTAGTAGATTGTGCAAATACTTGAATTCTTGAATTACCTGTATCACATACAAAAATTCTTCCTTGCGGATTTATTGCAAATATCTTCTGGCCTCTTAAATTGTCCATTTTCAATACCATTAGAGCCAAATTTAAAAAGGAATTTTCCATTTTTATCAAATACTTGGATATTAGTAGACAATTTATCTACTACAAATACCAAATCTTCTTTTTCATAATAATCAATTCCAGGAAACGTAAGAGAAAATTGACCTGGTCCATTTCCATAAGAACCCCATTGTGTTACTAAATTAAAGTCTTTATCAAAAACCTGAACTCGAGAATTTCTCATATCGGTTACATACATATTATTATTGGAATCAAAAACTATACCATGTGGGCGTAAAAACTGGCCTGCTTGAGAACCTTTAGATCCTAATACTTTAATGAATTTGCCATTCCCATCGAATTTAAGTATTTGATGACTATTTTTATCAGTTAGATAAACAAATCCATTACTATCAATTGAAAGTTGATGGGGTGTTCTCTCTGCTCCTTTACCTCCAGTATTCTCAAAGCCCCATTTTAAAATAAAATTTCCTTGTGAATCAAATTTCTGTACTCGATGGTTTTTGAGTTCCAGTGTATAAACATATTTACCTGACGGATCCACTGCAATGTCATGCAATTTAATGAATTGTCCGTTATTAGAACCCTCTTCGCCCCATTTTAAAATAAAATTTCCATTTGAACTATATTTTTCAACTCTATTGTTCCCAGTATCAGTAACATATATATTTCCATCTTTATCTATGTCGATACTGTGAGGGGTCATTAACTGTCCATTTCCACTTCCTTTTCCACCAAACTGATTTACAAATTGATAACTAGTAAAGTTATTTTCTCCTAAAGCATTTCCAAATAACAATACTATATTAAAAAATAAAACCAGTGAAATGATAATACCTGTTTTAGCCTTATTCACTTGTAAAAATAATTAAATATATTATTTATAAACTATTATTGTAACTATATCTAAATCAATCTTTAATCATTTAAATATGATGAATATAAAATCTTAAACATTCTGGTAATTAATTAATGTTATAGATTTTTTATAGTAAGTTTCTTCGTAAAATATCGTCTACAAGTTTTAAATATTGAACAAATATCATTTTATTGATACATTAGGAATGGCAATATTGAATTATTTTTTTATCTTGACTTCATTTTTATTTTTGTCTACTTTTACTGTGTTTCATATTACAAATATCTTCTCACAAGATGATGGATTTTTTGGTATTTTCCCTCACGATTATTATGACCCAGGTGATTATGGAGAAAGTGAAGAACAAACAATACCAGAAGAACAAACAATACCAGAAGAACAAACAATACCAGAAGAACAAACAATTCCAGAAGAACGATGTAATAAATACATAATATATATCGAAACGAATCAATGAAGATCAATAATCCAATGATATGAATAACGATGGTAATAAACTACTAATTATATCACTGAATCTAATGATATCAATGAATCTAATGATATCAATGAATCTAATGATATCAATTTTATTGCTGCTGGAGATTGGAATTGTAATAAAGAAACAGCAAAGACAATAAAGAAAATGACAAAGTTAGAGCCAGAACTCATCTTAGGGCTTGGTGATTATACATATGAAAATATTTCTCCTCACTGCTGGTTTGATATTTCAGAACCTATTGATGATATAATTAAAATTGCTATAGGTAATCATGATTTAGATTATCAAAGTTCTTATTATCAATTACTTGATCATTATAATTTACGAGAACCTTATTATTCATTTAATTTCAAAAATATTCATTTTTTAGCCATCTCTTCTGAACATCCTTTTGAAAAAGGCAGCCGACAGTATGAATTTATAAAAAATGATCTAGAAGAATCAATACAGGATCCTTCAATTTTATGGAGAATTGTATTTCTTCATAAACCTATGTATACTTCTGCTAAATTTGACGAAAAAGATTCAGAGGAATTGAAAAATACATTTCATGAATTATTTGAAAAATATGAAATAGATCTAGTTTTATCTGGACATACCCAGTATTATCAAAGATCGCTTCCTCTTTCGTATAACAACGATAATCCTATTTATCCTATTGTAATGGATGATAATAATGATGAATATACAAACAATGACGGTGTAATATTTGCGACTGCAGGCACAGCAGGCGATCAATTGCATAAAATTGCTTATTCTCTTCCTTATTATGTAATTCAACAACGACAATTTGGATTCCTAAACTTTGATTTAATAAATAGGGGACAAACATTAGTCGGTACTTTCATTGATACTGATGATTCTAATATATTAGACCAATTTGTAATTTCAAAAGATAGTACAGGGAAGAAAACATTTTCTGGAGACAATTCTAATCCATATGATAATAATAAAGATGATAATAATTTCTATTATACATCAGGAAAAGAAAAATCAGGGATATCCAACAAAAATCAAATCTTTTTAACATCAAATTCTAAAGATCTTGCTCAAACTAAACTTAAAGGCTAAAACTTAAGCTATAGCATATCTTTTATACTTTGCAGAATGCTTTATTTTATTTGGATTCTAATTCTCCATTAAAACACATTCAGATTCGAGTTGAACGTACCTTAACTCAAGGTCCACCTATTGATTTATCTACTTTAAAATGTAATCATTATTTAAGGCGACATATCAATAATAAAACAAAACTGGTTGTTCTTTGTGTTGATTTAGTAGAATCAACAAAATTAAGTCTGTCGCTTTCACCTCAAGAATTAATTTCGATAATTAATATTTTTTCTACGGAAATGAGTATAATAATTTCTGGCCATAGCGGTTATATCTTGAAATATATCGGAGATGCAGTAATAGGGATTTTTCCGGCAGAATTTGACTCAGAGAAAGCATGTTTCAATGCACTGGATTCCGCAAAAACTATGGTGAGAATTATTAATCAAGTTATTAACCCGGTTTTATATAATAGACTGCCACAGATTCAGGTAAAGATAGGTATTGACTTGGGAGAATCGATGGTCGTATTGTATGGAAAAAATTTGGATACTTCTCATATTGATCTAATTGGTTCTGGCATCAGTATTGCAGCAAAGATCACGGCATTGGCAAAACCAAATCAAATTTTAGTCAGTGAAAATGTTTTTGAGAATATTGTAAATGTATCCAAAGATATAAAATTTCAAAAATTAGACATAGTAGACGAAAGTTGGAATTATATAAATTCAAAAACTAGCAAAATTTTAAATGTATATGCATTAAAATAAGAAGATGAAATTTTTCAATTCTTTTTTATAGCTATGCTAGTAATCTTGATAATCGTTGTATAATTGTTTTTGGTAAATGTACACAATCTCTACACATATCTAGTTACAAGTAAATTATTTTACCTTCCTAGAAATTTTAGTTATTGTTAAATAATTTGAAAATTTATGAATTATCTATCTGTCCATCCAATTATTTATTTATTTATTTATTTATTTATTTATTTATTTATTTATTTATTTATTTATTTATTTATTTATTTATTTATTTATTTATTTATTTATTGGCATGTTAAATTGGATATAATTAAAAAGATTTTATCTGTTATTATCCTTCTATATGCCATTATAATTTGTTAAACTAACCAACTTTTGCTACTTTTCTTTAAATATTTATCTAAAGTTATCTTTTAGAATTTTTAATTCTTGTTTTTATTATATGCTAAGAATTTCTTTAAATTTTTTTGTTAATGAATTGTTTCTTCTTATTAAACATATTTGTTAAATAATAATAATAATAATAATATGTAATTATTCAAACTATAGATATGAAAGCAGCAATTTTTAATCAACATGGTTTAGAAAATTTGAAAATAATTGATACTGCAATTCCTGAAGTAAAAGATAATTATGTATTAATTAAAATAATAAAAGTTGGAGTTAATCCCATTGACTACTTTAGTGTTAGTGGTTTTTATGGATTAAATACAGAAAAGAAACTAACATCTTTTCCAATGCCTCATATAGCAGGAATGGAAATTTCTGGTTTAGTTGAAAAAGCAGGAAATTCAGTTATAGGATTTGAAAAAGATGATCATGTTATTGTATATAATAGAATATTTGATTCCAGTTGTGATCAATGTATTAATGGTAGAGAAATGTTATGCAGAAACGGATCCTTAATTGGTGTTGGCGTTAATGGAGGATTTGCAGAATACATAACAGTACCATGTGAAAATGTTATTAAAATTCCCAGATCCTTAGACTGGAATTTAGCATCAAGTTTACCAGTCTGTGCCTTAACTGCCTATCATGCTTTAAATCTTTCAGATTTATCTGCAGGTGAAATTCTACTCGTTTTTGGTGCATCAGGAAGTACAGGATTATTTGTAACGCAATTTGGAGAATATAAAAAAGCCAAGAAGGTGATAGCTGTAACTAGAAAAAGTTGGTTAACACAATTTGGCGCTCATCATGTAGTTTTCAATGACGATGATCTTTTCAAACAAGTTTTGGAATTAACAAAAGGAAAGTTGTCTGATGTAGTTGTTAATTCTATTGGAAAAGAAACTTGGAGCAAAGGATTAGAATTACTAAATTATAATGGACGTCTTTTAACTTTTGGAGTACTTACGGGAAACTTGGTAGAATTAGATATTCAATCTATATATTCAAAACAGATTAAAATAATTGGATCAAATGGTGGAACTAGAAAAGAACTTGAAGATATTGTTAAATTGTCACATAATCTTAAAACAAAAGTTTGGAAAGAATTTTCTTTAAATCAAATAAGAGAAGCACTTCAAAGCTTATTTGATGAGGGAAGAGATGGCCGTATAATGGTCAATTGTGAAATGTGAAATGTGAATAGTTTATGCAATATTGATGCTAACTAATATATTATTATTAATCTTTTAAAAAAGTTTATAATTAAAAAGTAAGAAATCATTATATATAATTTTTAAACTTTATTTTATTTTATTAATTGAAAATCAATGTTATCGCCTATTTGCAGATTATGCTTTTTCGTAAAGCCAGCTATAGTCTCTAAAACATATAATGCTTCAGAATTAGGTCTATATGATTTACAATAAAATACTGATTTGCATGGTTGCAATTCTTGTTCAATATGGACAATTGAAAAGTTTTCATCTAACCAAATGATATCTATAGGAAATTTCATATTTTTCATCCAAAAGGGTGCTTTTCGAGGTTCTCCTAGAAAGAATAACATTCCTTCATTTTCAGTCATGGAATTTTTAATAGCTAGACCATCTTGTACTTGTTTATCAGTAAGTGCTATATCTGCTAATATTTTATAATTGTCCACAATTGCATATCCTTTCAAATATTCAGAATCAGCAACATTAGCATTTGCGAAAAATTCTTTCATAGAGTCATTTGAATAAAAGCAAATACAAAAAGATCTTCTTTTTCTATTCCGATAATAAATTCTTGAAATAGCAAATAACTAAAAAAACCTAATAATAATTGATACGGCCAAAATATATACCATTTTTAGATTTGACATTTTCCTAAAATTTTATTAAAAAGCCAAGTAATTTAATCTATTAATGATAGAATGAACACTTTTTTTGTTGTCGTTGTTGTTGTTGATTTATGTCAATGATGTTTTCTTTGAACAAAAAACCACAATTTCTACAAAATTTTGGAATATTTTCTATACTGGAATTAATTTTATAGTTTGTTATTGATATTCCACAATTAGAGCAAAATCTCATTTTCGAATCTACAGTATTATTATTACTATTGTAATAATAGTTATTCTGAACTGTGCTTTGAAATTCTTTCTTTTTACTTATAAGAGGAATTGTCTTAATACTTTCCCATTTACAGCCTAGTTCATCATACACTTTTATAATTGCAAATACAAACATTATTTCTATAATAATAGAAACAATAAATGTTTGAAAATGCAATTCATTTTGTATGAAAGTATATAAAGTCTGGACTATTATTATTGTAAGTATACTTATAGATAAAAAAAGTAAGATTGAATAGATATGGCTTGAAAATTTTACCCCCATTTATTATTATAAAAAATATAATCTAAGAAATTAAAATAATAAGAATCAATTTTTTAAATCATTTGATAAAACTTGTTTTCGTTCTAAATGTGTAATAATATTTTTGGTTTTAAATCTATTTATTTTAAGGCATCTTCATCTTCATCTTCATCTTTACCAAATAATCTTTCATCTTTACCAAATGACCTAAAAAAAAATCCACTAAAAACTAAAACTCCAGCCAATAATGAGGCTACAATTACTCTTTCGATTGGAAGATGAAGTAAAAATGTAACAACAAATGCTATACCAGATGCGATAGCAGCTAAGGGAAACCATTTTTTTACTGCCTCTTCTTTTCTAAGCATACTTATGTCTTTTTCAAAGGTCATTGTTTAACTTTTCTATTTTCAATGACGATAAAAATTATAAAAAATATTTATCTCTCTCTCATTTTTCCTCGCTAATAAAGTTTAAGAAAGATAAATTAAAAATTGGTGGAAGTTGTTTTACGGTGTAGGTTGTATCAATTTTTTGTCTTCACAACAATGGGGACAGATTCGCCAAGATACCGGATCATTGTAGAATTCATATATCCAGCCATTACCCTCGCAATGAGTACATTCATTTTTATCAGTGAATTGTCTTCTCTCTGCATGAATGTATCCATTCCGGTGGCTAATTTTTATCACATATTAGTATAGAACGTTCTTCTAATTAAATATTGTGAAAATTGTTATATAACAAGAAAATAGAAACCTTAAATAGCAAATAACTTTGTTTCCAAAGAATAATAATAGCAATTATTATTGAATAGATAACAAATGAAAGAGAAGGATAGATATAAATCTACTTTCTTAGTACATCTGCTATACCATGTATATATATAGATATTCTAAATATTGCAAATTGCTAATTTTTTTGATTTGATAATCATTAGTAAGAAAAACTCTTTATCTTTCTTCATTTCCGGTTTTCTTTTTCTTTCTTTTGATAAGTTTTTAACACCTCTTTTAGAATTAAAGATAACTATCTTTATGTGTACATTACTTGATGAATTATCAATACATAATCCAATTAAAATAGGTATTATTGGAGGAGGGCAATTAGGAAAAATGATAGCTCAAGAAGCCAAGAGAATGTTTCTTAGTATAACCATATTAGATCCAAATAGAGATTGTCCTGCTTCTACCATTTGCGATAAACTAATTGTAGCAGATTTTAAAGATGAAGAAAAAATTTATGAATTGGCAAAAAATTCTGATATAATTACATATGAAATAGAATTAGGTAACTCTAAAGCCTTAAAAAATCTAGAATCAAAAAATTATCCTATATTTCCTTCTCCCCATTCACTTCACACTATTCAAAATAAATTTCGACAAAAAATTTTCTTTAAGGAAAATAACCTACCAGTAACAGAATTTACAAAAATTTCTTCTCAGGATGACCTTTCATATGCTGCAACACAATTTGGATATCCAATCATGCTAAAAGCTTCTGAAGAATCATATGATGGAAGAGGTAATTATCTTATCAAATCCAAAGACGATATTCCTATTGCTTATTCATATTTTCAGAATCGTGACATTTTTACAGAGAAGTTTGTAGACTTTAAAATGGAGATTTCAATAATGGTTGCCAGAAATAAAGAAGGACAAATAGAATCCTTTCCCATAGCTGAAAATATCCATAAAAATAATATACTTGATACAACTATAGTTCCTGCTAATATTTCTTCAAAAGTTCAAGAAGATGCAAAGTTTATTGCAGAAAAGGTAATGAATTGCTTAAATGATGTAGGATTATTTGGAATTGAGATGTTTGTTTCAAAAAATGACGAAGTTTTTATTAATGAAATTGCTCCACGTCCCCATAATTCTGGCCATTATAGCATAGAGGGCTGTTCAATTTCTCAATTCGAGCAACATATTAGAGCAATTTTAAATCTTCCTTTATCCAAGCCCGAATTGTTACGACCTACTGTTATGAAAAATATTTTAGGGCCAAACAATTTTAGAGGAAATTATAAATTTATTGGTCTAAGTAATTTATTATCTATTCCCTTTACTAAAATTCATATTTATGGAAAACAATTAACTTCACCTGGTAGAAAACTAGGACATATTACCTGTACTGGTGAAACTTTAGAAGAGGCGATAAATAGAGCGTTTGAGGCAAAAAATTCAATAGAGATAATTCATGTTAAATGATATAATAATGATGATGATGATGTAATAGAGGATATAGAGATATAGAGATTGTCAAAAATTCAAGTTGCAATCATTATGGGAAGTGATTCTGATCTAAAGGTTATGAAAGAGGCTGCTGAAATTTTAGAATATTTTGATATTGCATATGAACTGACGATAGTTTCAGCACACAGAACTCCTGAAAGAATGGTTCAATATGCTATTAATGCATTTGAAAAAGGCATAAAAGTTGTAATTGCTGGTGCAGGCGGCGCAGCACATCTGCCAGGAATGATTGCCTCCTTGACTTCCATTCCTGTAATTGGTGTTCCGATAAAGAGTTCAACAAGTTTAGAAGGAGGATTAGACTCTTTACTATCTATTGTTCAAATGCCACCTGGTATTCCTGTGGCTACTGTAGCCATAAATGGAGCAAAAAATGCCGGTATCTTAGCCTGCCAGATTCTTGGAACTGGAGGAAATAATAATTTGTTATTGGACAAACTTGAAAAATATAAAAAAGAGATGAAAGATCAAGTCATTTCCAAAGTAAATAAATTAGAAAATATTGGGTGGAAAGAATATTTATCTTCTAAAAAAAATGCCTTTTAGAATTTTTAATTCTTGTTCTTTTTTTACGTCTGTATGTCATCGTTTTTTTTATCTTTATCTTTCTTTATCCTTTATCTTTTATTTTATTCTATACATTCTACTACTATGAGCCCATCATACCGGGAATTGCAATAGGTGTTCTGTATTCTTTTGTGATATTGATGCCTTGGTCAGAAGTAACAATTATTCTTTGAAGATTGCTTCCAGCCGGAGGACTAAGAGGATATGCTTGTCCAGGATCAAGACTTTTGACTGTTTCACTTTTGTTTCCATAATCTACTTTAATATTTGTTAATGGTTGTTTGCCTGTATTAGTTAAAGTAACTCTGGTGTGTGTGAATAAAGATTGCTGTTCTTTTAATGCATCAATATTTAAATCAAATTCTTTTTTATTTAAAAAAGTAAAATTATTTAGCATAAAAATAATAACTAGAACTATTGGTATAATACCTATAGCAAGATAAATTGTTTTAAACTTCATTTGTGCTAATAAATAATATAGTAGTTGAATAGAAATATTATGTTTTGCATCAGTAAAAGAAACTGTTGTTTAATTTATAATAAACATATATATCTAGAATATAAATACAAATAAAATAGACTTAGTTGATTTTCACTAACAATTTACAAGTTTAATCCTTTTTTTTGAATAATATTTAAGGATTATAAGGTTTTATTTTTTTTCCTAATATGATGTTGCCATTGGTTGAATGATAAATCTCAAGAGATTGTTTCTTATCCATATAAATAAAAATATACAAAGATTACAGGTGATCTTTTATAATAAAATAACTCGTTATCTCACAAAAGACTATCACCATAATAATCAGATTCTCAACAACGGTCACAGTAATTACTTTTTATAAATATTATGTAATCGCATTTTTTTTATCTTTATAATGTCCAAATTCTCTGTTTCTTCCCTCACCATCATGTCCCATTTAGAAAATGATTCTCATTTTTGCCTCTAAGTTAAGTATCATATCTTAGGCCAACTACCCATGCATCTAAGATACCTTCTTACAGTACATAACAGATTATCTTCTGTTTCGTAGTTGTAGTTTGCACATATGTCTTTCTTGAGATTCCTGTTTACTTTTGTCTCAACAAGATTTAGGAATGGTGCATGGGTTGGTAGAAATAGTACAGTTAACCAGTCTTCTGATTGTTTTTCTATAAACTGTTTTGTCTTTTTGCTTACATGAAATGATGCATTGTCTATTACAAGTATGAACCTCTTGATACTTCTCTTTAGTACATATCTCTTGATGCTGTTTAGATGGTTTATGAAATCATTGCTGTTTCTTGTTTTGCTTGTATTGAATTTAATTCCATTTAGTGGATAGAGAAGGGTTATGAATACATTGACTTTATCATTAGATCCTTTATGGAGTATCTTTTGCTGTTCTCCTTTTTTCATATATGTTCTTGTTATGTATGGTTGTAGATGTAACCATGTTTCATCTTCAAATCCTAGTAGAATCTTTTTTTAAAAGAGCTGCCGATATCTTCTTGTACCTCTCTATCTTTCCTTTCTTTTCCTCATAATCATCACCTTTTTCCAGTTCAAGTTTTGGTTGTTTGTATAATATACCTAAATCATGAATTATTCTCCATCATGTTTGCATTGGACTGACATTCATTTCCAGTAGTGAGGAAAGATATGTGGCCAACAGCCTAATACTCCATGTATTTTTGAGATAGCCAAAAGTCTGGGGTGATTTGTTCAGTACTATGTCTTTTACCATCTCCTTGTTCTTGTCAGTAGATATTACTGGTTTTCTACCTCCATTCTTTCTCTTTTATTTCTTATTCCATCCAGATCATATTTTCTGTAATTGTTAATCCAGTCATACACATTACGGTAATTGACACCAAGGTTTTTGGCTATTGTTCTATAAGGTACTCCTTCCATCTTTTGTTTTATGGCAGATGCTCTTCTTCTGTATTCCTCTTTATCCTTAGTACTCTTCATGAATGAAAATAATTCCTTTTTCTGTACAGTAGATAATTCTAGTCTGACAGGGTTATTTGGCACATATTGAAAGATGTATAACAAAGCTAAATCCATTTCTATATTTATGCTAAATGGATAGAACAATGTTGATAAAAGATTAGAGACTTAACTTAAATAAATGAGACATGTTCTCATGTGCAAAAATACAAAATGATTTATCATTAAAGAAAAGTAAGGGAGCAAATAAAAGTGAATATTCTCTTTTTTTCTATAATTTCTTTATTGTTTAGTATTATGATTAGTATCTAAATAAGTGGAACTTTTAAGAGAATATATGTATAATGATAAATGAAATGATTAAAAAAATAACTTCTTTTACAATAAATGACTAAATAAATAAATAATAATCAAATATAGTAGAAAAAAATATGTTATAGAAAAAATATGAAAAATTGTCTCATAGATTTATATGCAATATAGTTCCATCTTTGGTATTGGAAAATAAAATAACATTTGCAATCATGACAGTTGCTATTGCAGCTGTAGTTGCAGGAATTTCGACAATAGTACTAAATGACGGTATACAATCTGTAGCTGCTCAACAAGGATTAGGCATAAGTAATGTATATTTTTATATTGTTTAATTCATAGTGAATAGATAGAAAATGAATTAAATAAGCAAAGAAAATATATTTTGAAGGAAAAAATATCCAAACTTATTCCATCAAATTTATTTCGTTTTTATCAAGACTTTTACCCCATTTCTCAAGATATATTAACTCATCCAGATCCATTCTCTTTAGCCATTTTGATTTTTCCAAATCAGGTTGTATAGAAAATTCAGAAACATATCCAAGACAAAGATAAGCTATTGGTTTAACACATCTAGGAATTTTTAATATTTTTTTTAATTCTTTATTTGAAATAATACTCACCCATCCCATTCCAATTTCTTCCGCTCTTGCAGCAAGCCATAAATTCTGAATAGCACAACAAACGCTATAAATTCCTGTTTCAGGAATAGTGGTCTTTCCTATAATGAACGGTGCAAATCGAGTATAATCATACGTAACGCATATGTTAATATTTGATTCTAAAATCCCCTCTAATTTCAAAGATTTGTACTTTGTTTGTTTTATTTTGTCATTATCTAATAATTTTATTGCCTTTTCATGTTCTTTTAAAAAAGATTCTTTAATTTTTTTCCTTGTATTTTCATCTTTTATCATGATGAAATTCCATGGCTGTGAATATCCTACAGAAGGTGCATGATGTGCAGCATTTATAATTCTTAATACGGTTGACAATGGTATGTCTTTTTTTATAAAATGAGAACGAACGTCCCTTCGTGAAAATAGAATTTTATAAAATCCTTCTCTATCATATTTTGAGATTTCTTTATTGTTGGTATCTGTTGTTGACCGTAAATTAGTTGATGATGATGATGATGATGATGATGAAGAAAACAATTTGTATTATGTTTTTTTATCAGTCTAATATAAGTAGCTTCAATTATTTATAATAAATTGAATGAGTAAAATGTATTTAAATTAAAATAAATTAAATTAAATCTATTTAATCACAATAATTAGAAGAAGAAAAAAATTACTCTTGTCTGATATTTGAATCTTTTTCATTTAGTTGTTGTTGTTGGCTTTTATTATAACCAATACAAATCAAGTACAATTCACTACTAACTTGTCTGCTTGCAGTGGGTTTAGTTATTATCACTTTTTTAAATTCCTTTCTTAACTCATCTATAAATTCATTAAGCATATCGCCTTGGAAGACTTTTAAAACTACTTTACCGCCTTTCTTTATTATTTTTCGACTCAAAGTTAGAGCATGTTTTGTTAAATCTATCTGTCTTGCATGGTCTAATTCCCAATTTCCACTTACATTTGGCGCCAAGTCTGATAAAACAACATCAACATTTGTTGAATTCGTGATTTTTAAAATAGAATTGATTATTATATTTTCATCTTCTATACTTCCCTGAATAAGAAATGCATTATCTATAGGTTCTACTTTTTTTAGATCTACTCCTATTACCTTTCCTTTACTTCCTACTTCAGCTAGTGCAACTTGAATCCATCCTCCTGGAGCACAACCGATGTCGACCACGGAATAGCCTTTATTGAAGATTCTATAAGATTTATTCAATTGCAAGAGTTTAAAGGCAGATCTACTTCTATATCCATGATCTCGGGCTAATCTTCTAAATTGGTCTTTTTTAGAATCTACAAGCTTCATTTATTCATTCATTTATTCAAGTATTTGACAATATCTCAATAAAAAATTATATAATTTTAATATTATTATCATATTTATTAAAATCGTCATTCTCTTTTATCATTTTTATTATTCTTGTTGATAGTTCACAGATATCTCTAATAATATATAAATAAGATCCAGACGTTTATTATTGTTATATGCCTATTAATAATGGTCAAGAGTATATTGAAAGTTTGAGAAATAGGAATCTTAAGGTATACTTGTTTGGCGAATTAGTTAAGGAACCTGTTGATCATCCTATGATTCGACCTTCAATAAATGCTGTCGCAGAAACCTATGATATAGCTAATGAGGATCCAGAGCTTGCATCGGCAGAATCCTCTCTATCTGGTGGACTACGAGTAAATAGATTTTTACATATAGCTGAAAATGCGACAGATCTTGTTAACCAAAACAGAATGCAACGAAAACTTGGACAAAAAACTGGAACTTGTTTTCAAAGATGTGTAGGCATGGATGCTTTAAATTCTCTTTATTCTACTACCTTTGAAATTGATGAGAGATATAATACTCAATATCATACAAGATTAAAGGAATTCATAAAGAAAATACAACAAGAAAACCACGTAATAGGGGGAGCTATGACAGATGTTAAAGGAGATAGAAGTCTTTCTCCGTCACAGCAAGAAGATCCAGATATGTTTGTTCATATTTCAAAAAGAGATGAGAAAGGTATCTATATTAGTGGAGCAAAAGCCCATCAAACTGGTTGTATCAATTCTCATTGGATTCTTGTAATGCCAACTATGAGGTTACGTGATGAAGATAAAGATTATGCCATAGTGGGAGCCGTCCCTGCTGATGCAGAAGGAATCACCTATATTTATGGAAGGCAATCATGCGACACCAGGAGTATGGAAGGTGGCGATCTTGATGCAGGTAATGCTAAATATTCAGGTCAAGAAGCGATGATAATTTTTGATAATGTCTTTATTCCTAATGAGTATATTTTTATGGATGGCGAATATGATTATGCTGCTATGCTCGTAGAACGTTTTACCTGTTATCATAGAAGGAGTTATGTATGTAAAACAGGACTAGGAGATGTACTAATTGGGGCAGCAGCTTCTATTTCTGAGTATAATGGTATTGCTAATGCCTCACATATTAAAGATAAATTGGTTGAAATGACTCATCTCAATGAGACAATTTTTGGAACAGGTATTGCTTCCTCTTTTCAGTCATATAAAACTAAAGCTGGTAATTTCCAAAATGATGATATGCTTGCTAATGTTTGTAAACATAATGTAACTCGATTTCCATATGAAATCAGTAGACTAGCTCAGGACATAGCAGGAGGCTTAGTTGTAACTATGCCTTCAGAACAAGATTTCCGAAGTCCCGTAACTGGCCCACTTTTAGAAAAGTACCTCAAAGGAAAAAAAGGTGTGCCCATTGAAAATAGAATGAGAATTTTAAGGCTTATTGAGAATATGACATTAGGAAGAAATGCAGTTGGTTATCTGACTGAATCAATGCACGGCGCTGGTTCTCCTCAAGCACAAAGAATTCAAATTGCTCGCCAAATGCAACTAGAATACAAAAAGAAAATTGCAAGAAGATTGGCAAATGTTCCTGAAACTGAGGGCGAAGACCGTAATAAAGAACCATCTGATTATTTTGATAGAATTTTTGGAGTAAAGAAAAAAGAAGAAGCAGAAAAAGAAGTTTCTTCTTAAACCAGTATTTTTTTTTATTATATTTGTTATTTTCATGAGATAGAAAACTTTTTTTTTGATTATACAAAAGTAAATTGTTGAATTGAATGATATAATACTCAATATTGTTGATTTAAATAAATCATTTCCATTACATAGCGGAATCAGAGATTTAATCAGATTTAAAAGATCTAAAAACATTAAGGTAATAGATAATATCAGTTTTAAAATTTCTAGAGGTGAAATACTTGTTGTTGCAGGAGAATCAGGTTCAGGAAAAACAACTATTGCTAAACTTATAATGCGAGCTATAAATCCCGATTCAGGTAGTATATTTTTTGATAATATTGATATTACTAAACTAAAAGGAAAACAATTACTAAATACAAGATCTAAAATACAAATGATCTTTCAAGATCCTTATTCTTCTTTAGATCCAAGGATGAAGATATTTGATATTATTAAAGAACCTTTAGATGTACATAAAAAAGGTCTAAGAAAACAAGATATTAAAGAATATGTTTTTTCTGCATTAGAAAAGGTAAATCTAGATCCAGATGAAGTATCTTCAAAATTTCCTCATATGCTATCAGGAGGCCAAAGACAACGAGTAAGTTTTGCAAGAGCTCTTGTTCTCAAGCCATTGTTAATTATCGCTGATGAACCAGTCTCTATGTTGGATGTTTCTATAAGAGGTCAAATACTAGAATTAATGAAAAAATTAAAACAAGAAGAAAATGTCTCATTTTTGTATATAACTCATGATCTAGCTACCTCACAATACATAGGTGATAGTATAATTATTTTATATAAAGGACAAATTATTGAACAAGGTGATATTAAACAAGTTCTTCATCATCCTCTCCATCCATACACTAGAGCTTTAATATCTGCTATTCCAAAATTTGCTAATATTAATCAACTACAACCTCATCAAGAAATAAAGTTAAAAAATGATCTTGAATCAGCAGAATCCAACCAAGGCGGTTGTAAATTTATAAATAAATGCTTGTATTCTACTGACAAGTGCAAAAATAGCGAACCTTTATTGACTAAAGAAGAAATACATAATCCTCCTGATCCTCATAATTCTCATTTTATTAGATGTTTTAATTACGAATCTATTTCTTGATCAAAATTATTCACTACAAATGTAGTTACTTTATTATTTATTTATTTATCCAATCAATCAGTTAAGAGAAATCTCCTTCTCCTCCTCCTCATTTAACTCATTTTTAGTAGTAGTAGGATATTTATATTTGACAATGTTCGAAATACCCTCTCTTGGAAATACTCCAAATACTTGATCTACTTTTGATATAGTAGAATCTTTTAATGTTACCAAAATAATCTGATTATTTTTAGATCGTTCAAAAAGAATCTTTGATAACCTTTCGGTATTTTGTGCATCCAAGTGTGCATCTACTTCATCCATCAAATAAAAAGGAGACGGTTTGATAGATTGAAGTGCTAGTAAAAATATTGTAGCTGCCATTGTCTTTTCACCTCCTGATAATCCAGTAGAATCTCTTCTTGGCTTTCCCGTAAACTGAACTATCAACCTTATACCTGTGGAAAAGATGTCATCAGGATTTTCAATTTCAAGCCAAGCATTACCTCCTATAATAGTTGAAAATATAAAATTCATATCATTATTAATTTTGTTGAAAGCATCCATAAACATATTCTTTTTTTCTTTATTAATTTCTTCTATGAAAATAACAATTGAATTTCTTTCTTTTTCTAAATCATTTTTGCGGGCAGACATTCCTCTATAACCATCAACAACCTGAACATAAGTTTCATCTGCTCTCAAATTTATTCTGCTCTTTAATATTTCATATTCTTCCAATAAATTAGACAAAAGTTCATTGACATCAAAATTGTCATCAATTAAATTCTTGTGCCCTGTCCCCATAAGATCATTATTTAATTTAACTTCTTGCTGTTTTAAATTTAGAATCTCTTTATCTAAAAGAACGATTTCTTTTTCTATAGAGCTATTTTCACGAGAGAGTTTTCGTTCATTGTCAAGCAAAATTTTAATTTTTTCTTCATATGACTGTAATATTGTATAAGAATTACCAGACGAGGAAATAATATTTTGTTCTTTATCTCTTAAAGAGTTTAAATCTATTTCTTCTTTTTCTATTTTACTTTTCAATTCAGTTATTGCTATTTCTTTATCTGAATGTTCTTTGTTCAGATTAATTGTTTCTTCATTTAATGTATTAATTCTTTCGTGGAGTAAATCCTTTTCATTTTTTGTTTTTGTAAGGTTAATCATAATATTTTGCAATTCTTGATTATCAGAATCAATTAAACTTTGATATTTGCTTCGTTCTAGATTTAATTTTCCTAGTTGGGTTTCATCATAGTTTTGTCTTATTTTTTTCAAGTCTTCTACTAATTTTTTTCTGCTATTTCTTATTAAAAAATGTCTTTTTTCATTTGATTTCAATAATGCTATTGTTTTTTTATAATCAACTATATTTTTGGTTAGGAATATCTCTAATTCCTTTAATTCTATATTTTTTTCTTTTAATATCTCTTTTTGAAAAATAACTTTATCTTGTAAATATTTAATTAAATTTTCTAAACTTATTTTCTCAGCATTTAAATTCTTTAATTTATCTATTAGTTTTCCTAGCTCTTTTGTCTCCTTTAAAAGTGAATCCTTTAATTTCAATATTAGGGATTGTAGACTTTCAATATCATTTTTTAGATTCATTTCAGTAACAAAATTAATAATTGTAGAATTATAATCAATTAAGAGAGATTTTGATGCTAACTCAAATAGTTCACCATCTATTGATACAGATCTATATCCTTTTAAAGAAAGACTATATGCTTCACTAGCGGTTCTTACAACAATAGTATTTCCAAAAATAAAATTTACTAATTTTTCAAAATCAGATATTACAAAATTAGATAAATTACCTATAACAGAGATATTTTCATCAGTTATATCTTCTTCCGCTGCTACTTTATCTGCTGCTGCTTCTGCTGCTACCACTAGTTCAATTACATCTAATGGAATTATTTTCACTCGAGGTAATTTTTTCAATTTTGCAAATTCTGCTATTTGTATCATATCTTGTACATTATTAACAACTATTGCTTTCATCCATTCTGCTCCAACAGCCATTACTGGCCTATGATAATTCTTATCCCATTTGATCAAATCATGTACTATTCCTACAATAGTAGGTAATTGATGATGATTATTATTTTTGATAATTTCTGAAATCGTTAAATCCTCATACATAGAATCTGTTAAAATTCTATTTTTTTCATAAATTTTAAAGGATTCAGTATCAGAACTGTTTAATGTATTTTTAGATTGTTCAATATTATCATTGAATTCTTTTACTTTTGTTTCCATCAATGCTAATGCTTTGTTTGTTTTTTCTTGCTTTGTTTTTAATTCTGCAAGAGTATTATTTTTATTTTGTAATTCTGTAGAAATTGTTAATATTTTGCTTTTCAAATTTTTGATTTTACAATTTGTATCACTTAGATTATTTTTGATAATTTTTTTGTTTTCATGAATTTTTAAAATTTCAAGTTCAAATTTATTACTTAATGATATAATTTTTGAAAGTCTATGATTTATTGTCTGTGATTTTATTTCTATTTGTTGATTTAAATTAGATTTGATTTAAAATATTTTTGTCTACAAGATTTAATTCAATAACATGACTAGTTTTTCTTTTATTTAGAATTTCAACATCTTTTTCCAAAACACTAATTATAGAAGAAAAATCATTCACTTTTTTCTTTGATTCTATTTCTATACCACTATTAATTTTTAATTTCTGATTTATCTGTCCAGTCCTGGAAACTAATTCTCTTAACATGGCTTTTGATTTTTCTACATCGTATACTATTGATGATATCTTATTACTTATATCAGCTTTTTCCTTGTTAATTACATCTACTTCTTTAATGAATGTTGTTTTTTCTAATTCTAATTTTTCTAATTCTTCTTTTGTTTTTTTTAATTCAGAACTAACATTCTGTGATTTTAATTTTTTTGTTTCTAATTCTTGGTTATTAATTGAAATACTCTTTTGGATTGATCTTATTTCATTTGAAAGTTTTATAGCCTTGTACTTTTTCATATCTTTTTCAATATGTTGAAAACGTAATTGTTCATTTCTTTCAACTTCTAATTCATCAATCCTTTTTCTTATTTCACTCATACGTGCTAGAGCTATATCCAGTCTTCTATCTGCTTCATCTAATTGTTTTAACGATTCTTCTTTTTTTTCATCAAAATAAGACAATCCAGTAATATCTTCTATAATTTTTCTTCTCTCTTCAGAATTTAATTCTGATATTCTTGTAATCATCCCTTGTTGTACAATATTTAATTTATTGGGAACTGCAACAACAATTTGCAATAACTCTGTAATTGTTGATTTTGCTACCTTTTTTCCATTTAAATGGTATTGACTTTCTCCTGCAGAACCTTCCATTTCCCTGGTCAAGGTTACATTATCAGAATCAATCGGAATCCCTCTATTCTTATTATCAAAAGTGATACTTACTCGAACCAATTTGTGGGATTTATTTTGAGTGTCATGAAATAGGGATTGAAATTTATCTACTCGTAAAGCTTTGGGGCTATTTTCGCCTAGTGCAAACATGATTGCATCTAAAACATTACTTTTACCTGAACCATTAGGACCAGTAACGGCAACAAGTCCATTATTAAAATTAATTACAGTATTTTTAAATCCAAAAGATTTAAAACCATAAATTTCTAATTTTTTTATAAAAACCATTATTATTATTATTACAATTAACCATTCTGATTCTGTATATTATATTTTTTATTGTAATCTAAAATTGATTCTTCAATTAGTTAATTTGAAATATTTTTCTTTTATCTATTACCTTAAATTTAAGTTTTTTATAAAAGTCGATATAATTGTCATTTTGAAAGGTTTGTAAAAATATCTTATCGTATTTCATTGTATGTGCTATTTGTATAGAAGCCTTTAAAATAGTTTGAGCAATGCCTCTATTTCGAAATCTTGGTAATGTTCCTAAACAATACAAACCTAAACATCCATATTTTTCAAATAATAGACAAACTCCTGCTGGAATATTGTCATCGTTATCTATATTATAACTACTATTGTTATTCTTCTCCTCACGCTCTTTATTGTTCTTTAACATAGCTAAAAGAAATACAAATCTTTGCTTATTTTTATTTACAATTTCAATAAAAGGTTCCTAATCTTTGATATTAAAGGATTGACAGAAAATTCTAGTCCATGTATTAAGTAATATAGGATCATCAACGATTTTAGTGACAGAAATTTTTTTTTCTAAATTTATTGTTGTAGTAATTACTTGTATTGGTGATGGAAGAGAAGGAGGAGGAGATTCTAAGGTATAAATGGAATCTACACAAATAAAGCCACTTTTTTTCAACTGTTTTCTCAAAAAACTGGATGTCGTCTTCTCGTTTTTTATATACAAGTAACCGGAAATTCCTTCAAGTGTAAGAAATCTCTTTAAAAATTTAAGGGATTTGACAATATCATTTTCATTGTCAAAGTATATTCTATTGAAAAAATAATCATCACCACTAAAGTTTCTATTAAAAAAGAGAATAATGCTACTACTAGTATTCTGAGATTGTTTTAAACTTATAGTATTAGTCCACAATGAACAAAATTCTAATTCATTTTGTAAATATCGTTGGTGGTAGTGGTAGTAGTAGTGATTATGTTTAATATTTGAGTCCGAGAATTTTCACCATTTTGCCAATCTCTACTTGTAAAGAATTTTCTCTTAAAGAATTTTTTAATAGTTTGATTGCTTCTATTGTATTTAGATCATCCTCCAAGTAACCCATAAATTTTTTAAAAACAGGATTTTCTTTTTCAGTATTAAAAATTGATTTTCCAAGATTAAACATGTATTCTTGGATTTTGTAATCTAATTTCTGATATCGTCTTAATTCTAGTTCATTAAATGATATTTGAGATCTATAATGCTCAGAATAAGAATAAAGTTTTAACGTATTAGCATTATATCTTCTTAATAATTCTTTTATTTTAATTTCTCCATTTTTGTTGGATGACTTTGACATTTTCTTCTTTTTAATATATACTAGGCCTACATGAATCCAAAATCTTGGATATCTCGAATTTTTATTAATTTTTGATAAAATTGAACTGATATTTTCATGATGTGGAATTATTAGATCAGAGCCTCCACCATGAATATCATATTTTCCTCCAAACAAGCTTGTAATAACAGAAACATCTTGGATATGCCACCAGGGCATTCCTTTTCCCAAATCATAACTTGGATAAAAATAATCAAATGTATCAGCGCAATTCCATAAGAGAATATCATTTGAATCTTTTTTGCCGGGGGAAATATCAAATCTCGTATCAGTAATATCATTTCGAAGTTTCTGTGATAAATTTTCCCGTATTTTTCCTTTGTCTAGATATATATTTCCAAAATTCTGATATGCATCTTTTTCATATAATAACTTTTGAATTATTTTTATCGTTTGAGGAATAAATTCTGAAACCTTAGCAAAAATCATTCCTTCTTTAAAGTTTAATTGTTTAGATAACTCTAAAAATCCATGTATATTTTGTTCTACATAAAGATTTGGTTCTATTTTATTATCTCTTGCTTTTGAAAATACTTTTGGATCAAGGTCGGTAATATTTATAACAATAGTTGTTTGAATATTATGAAAATTTAAAATTCTGGAAATTAAATCAAATACAAAAAAAAATCTTGCATGACCAAAATGAATATCTTGATAAGAAGTGGGACCACAAAGGAAAATTCTTATATTATCATTTTCTTTCTTATCATCCAGAATTGATGTTTTTTTATTCTTCAAAATATCGTAAATCTTCAACAAGAATAAAATTATATATAAATTATAAGATATTTAATTATAAATTTTGTTCTTAATAAAAAAAAATTATTTTGTCTAAAAAGATTAATATTCTATAAAATCAAATTTTGTAGTACAGTTTTTTTGAATGAAGTTGATTAGGTCATTTCTTTTGTCAAAATATAAAATTTCTTTTTTATTTTTTTGGATCACATTTTCTATCTGAATGATAAATTCGTTATTGATATTTTTATTAATGAATATATTATAATTGTTATTGGTACATATAATTTTGATACCTTCATCGTAATCTAATTGATTTAATCGCTTATTCAAATATTTTAAATTATTTACTTTTTTTCTCATATCAAATGTATTATTTTGCTTGCTTGTCTCCTTTTCTTATAGTTAGTTATGAGTTATGTAGTCATACTCATTACTCCTATATGTAAAATATCAGTTATCCTTCTCCCATGTTTCTCATTGTAGGTGCATGTCCAGTCAGATACTGCTTTTCCAATATCTGATTCATTTTTAAAGGTAGAATTGTTTATAGCCTGTCTCTGCATCCATAACCATCTTACTTCTATAAGGTTTAGTTCTGGAGATCTTGTTGGCAAGAATACAAAGTTTATTCTGTGATGATGTTTCTGTATGGTCTCTCTTACTTTCTTGGATCTGTGTATTGATGCATTATCCAGTACAAGAAATATTTGCTTGACAGAGGAATCATATTTTCTGTCTATACACGTTTGATGAAATCCAGAAACTGATCTCCAGTTTTATTTTTGTAGCAGTGTGTATACATTTGATCATTTGTATGATCATAGACACCAAATACATTGAGAAGATCTTTTATCTTCTGTGTGCTTTTTCTATCTTCGTTTGTACTGAACACCATGACGGACCGCCATATGTCTTTGCTGTTGTTGGTCCTTTCTCATCTTGATATAGCAAGATAGAATCTGATGGTATGCTAAATCTTAATTCTTCAATCCTCTTTTTTTCAATTCGTATTCAGGATCTCTGGTCTTTCCCAGTACCGTCTTTGAATTCCTCCATTCTATTTTACTTTCATTCAGGATCTCCTTAATTCTGGTATGACTGATTCCATGTTTTACTATCTTTTTGTCTTCTTTGGTAAGATAACCTGCAAGTGATCTTAGTGACCATGTAGAGAATTTTAATCCCCGATCTCTTGGATTTGTAGATGCTATCTTTACAATTTCTTTTCTTGTATCATTGTCTATCTTTACCGTATGAGAATAATCTATTTTTGTAAACAGCCCTTCTATTTTCATCTGGTTGAATTTATGAATCCACTTTCTAATGGTCTTATCATATATGTTGGTCATCTCTCTTATTTCTGGTTACTGTGTACCAGGGGTTGTTGCCTAATTCAGTTTAACAATCGGTAAATAGAATTTCATGATTTTTGTTTTAGCTTAGAAAGGGTATGTTCCCTTGTGAGTATCAAACACAAGAGAAAAGATGGTTACTGGTTGTATTACCATCTAGCGCATACCGTAGAACGTGATACGGTTATTGGAAATATAGTTTATCTGGTCAAGGAAAATCCTCCTCTTCCATGTTCAAAGAATGTCAGCAGAAGTAGCAACAGAAGAGGAAGAAAACCAGTACACTCATGGGAGAAACTTGTTTGTATCTGTATTTTGATGGTTATATTTGGTTTGACTTATCGTGATATGCAGAATGCGGTACCATCATTGAATTTGCCATGGAATAACGATGAACCATATCCAGACCATACTTGGATAGCACGTACATTCAAGAAGATACCGTTAAAGTACCTTGAAGATATTCTAACCAGGTCAGCCTACATGTGTCTGAAAGAATCAGCAGGATGGAAGAAAGAAGAAGGATTACTACTGGCTTCAGATAGTACTGGTATAGAAACAGACAGATATGATTATGAAGTACGACCAATCAAGAAGAATAAAAAATTTGAACTAATAAGAGTAAAACAGTATCTGAAATGGCATGTAATAGCTGTACTTGACCATCTTGTGATACTGAATGTATAAGAACAACAAACAAGAATACACATGACTCTCCAGTACTCAGAACAATGTTAAACAGACTGAAGAAATATGGAATTAATCTTGCAGGTTCAATATTCAATGCTGACAGTGGCTACGATGGTGAAAACAACTACAAGTCAATCTTTATGATGAATATGTTTCCAAATATCAAGCAGAGGATAAACGCCAGGAACAAAGGTAAGAACAGGAAGTACAGGAAAAAGGCTTCAGAGATATTCAACATATCACTATATCATTACAGAGGATTAATAGAAGGAATATTTGGAGCTGAGGAAACAGCACATCATCATCAGCTATATTGCAGATTCAGATTAAAGAATAACCAGAAAAGATTTGGATTGATAATGGGTATAGGATGGAACTTGGGTGTTCTAAACAGATTGCAATGCGCAAAAAGACTAGAAATAAAGATTACACAATATGTTATGTTGAATTAGGCAACAACCCCTGTGTACCCGTCATTAGCAAGAAGTATAATTTTTATTCTATATTTTATTTCTGGATTTGTATCCAAAAGAGAATACAGTTTATTTTTCTCTTTATCTGTAATATCTCTGATGGGAGTATATACCTTACCACACGACTGAGTAATTATACACCAAGCTAAATCTCTATCTATCAGAAATAATTGTCAAAAAGGTAAATGGCAGTTTACTATAATTGTCAATCTATGCATTTACATAACTGTTAACCTGAGTGACTAAAAAAGTTAGATGAAAATTTTATCTAACAGTTTTAGGACTCTTTAATTATAATCTATTTTATTGAGAAAAATTTCATTAATGATTTATATCTTAAAAGTAGAATTTCTTAATGTTTAACAAAGTCTTTCTATTTCTAATATTGGTGTTATTATCATCATCATTATCATCACTTTATTTATTTCAAAATACCAAAGGTGGATTTATTGTTTTTGGAGAAATTCTTAATGATGATGAAGAGAAAGGAGGAGGAGAAGGAGGAGCAATAAATATCATTGAAAAAAATGTGATGAGGAATCAACAACAATCCTTTAACAATACATCATCATTTGATATTGAATTATCTGATCACTATTATAATAAGAATAGCGGTAAGGTAAATTTAAATAATAATTTCCAATTTAATAGTCAACCAATAGTAGTGATTAATACTAATGTTTTTAGTTGTGAATTAGAAAAGATAGGTTCTGAAAGTATTTGCCTATCATTGTCTAAATGTGATGAAGACAATTGTAGGATGAAAGCTGAGCCAACATCAAACTTGATTATCATTGGTAAAGAACCGATTTATTCCTTAGTTACTTCTTCTTCTTCTCCGCAGTCGGGGAGTATATACTCGATGCAAGTAAAGTTACAGCCTGGCGAATATGAAATTTTCCCAAAAAACAATGATATTATTTCTTCAAATTATTGTAATGAAATTGAAATAGATGGTGTTGGTTTTGAGGAATTTACAATGGGTACTAGTATCCCTCAAGATAATACATCAGTATTGTGTATAAATATTAGTGATGGTTGTTATGGAATGATAAAAATTGGGGAAACTAAAGTATGTGAAATCAATAAAGTTTTTATAAATAAATAAATATTTTAATTTAGAAAAACCAAAATTACAATAAAATTTTTAAAAATAAAACAATTTAAGTGCTATTTCTTGAAACAGCTACTTCAATTGTTGAGACATTACGGGTATTTCCATCTTGTGATTGGACAGCCTCAGAGCCTAATTTTACTGATGCTACCTTGTAACCCAATGTTTCCATTCTCTTTACAATTATCTGAGCAACATCTACAGCTCTAGGTATGCTTTTTCCTCTAGCCTTTATAACAACTGATGGTTCATTAGCAAGTTGAACCAATGTGGCTGTGACATAAGTCATAAGTGGTTTTTTTCCAATAAATATCTCATTGCTAGGTTTTGATCTACTACTACTAACTGTATTTTCGTTCTTTGAAGACATTAGTTTAATTATTCATTGAAAGTAGAATATAATGTTTATTCAATAATTATTAGTAGTTTCAGTGGATTCACCTTTAGCTAAATTATTGAGTATGTTGTCAATATTCTCAGGATTTTCTTTTATACCATTAATTGTATCAATATCAGTGATCTCATAGCAATGTAGCATATCATCATTATCTTTAAAAAAAAGGAAAATACGATTTTGATAAATACAATGATATAATTCTTCTCTTATCATTTTATCAGGGTTTAAACTTATTCCATTGTCATTAATCATCACTGGATTTTCCAATATGTATTATTTTAGAGGATTTGAAATAAAAAAATATATCTATCTAAAGAACTCATATCTGTATATAATTATATAGAGAGAGAATTTTTTAAATTTTTAATATTCTCTCTGTCTATTATTATACTTGTATTTTATGTTTAATATTGAAAATATTGATAGGGGTGAAAAAAGAATTATTTTTCATGTTGATTTTGATTATTTTTTTGCTCAATGTGAGGAAATCAGAAATCCTTATATAAGGAATAATCCTGTAGTAGTTTGTGTCTTCTCTGGAAGAACAAAAGAAAGTGGTGTAGTAAGTACTGCAAACTATGTAGCACGAAAGTATGGCATCAAGTCTGGAATTCCAATAAAGTTTGCTAAATCAAAATTAAAGAATTTTGATAATAATAATAAAATTTTTTTACCAATAGATATTGAATATTATAAAATCATATCAAATCAAGCAATGAAAATAATAAAGTCACTGACAACAGCTGAAAATTATGAAATTATTGGCTTAGATGAATGTTATTTAGATTTGACTAATATTGTTAATAATAATTATAAAAACGCAACAATTTTGGCTAGGGATTTAAAAAAAAGACTATATAAAGAACTAAATCTTTATTGTTCAATTGGTGTATCTTATAATAAACTATTAGCTAAAATAGCGTCAGAATACAAAAAACCTAATGGATTATTTGTAATTGAACCAAATGAAACACTAAAAATTATTTCAGATTTAGATATAAGTGTTATTCCAGGTATAGGTCCACAAAATAAAAGAAAACTAAATAATTTTGGAATAACAACATTTAAACAACTTTCAGAAGTAGATGTTACATTTTTGAAGAAAAATTTTGGAAATTATTATGCTGAATTCTTACACAATTCTTCTTTAGGAATTAACAAAGACCCCATACACATAAAACAACAAAGTAAACAAATAACAAGGATCAAAACATTAAAAGAATATACAACTGATATAGATTATGTTAAATCATTAATAGCAGAACTTTGTAAATCGATTTATACTGATCTGATTCAAAGAGACTTATTTTTTAGAAGCGTTGGTTTAATATTTATTGATAATAAATTAGGTATCGTAAATAGATCAAAAAATTTAAAAAATTATACACAAAATCTAAATGATCTAGTAGACAATGCCGATTCAATATTTTTGGATTATCTTTCGGCGTATGATATTTTTAAATTACGACGCATTGGAGTCAAAGTTTCTGAAATAAAAAGAAACGAAGGTCATCAGAATACATTGTTTAATTATATCGAAAGTAGTTAATTTTATATATATTATATATATATTATTCATTAACAAATTATAAGAAAAAATTTTTTTTTACTCTTTTCTAATCTATTAATTTATTATTATTAATTATTTTTTGTAAGTTATTGCTTCTGTAAACCAGGCTGGAAACATCTCATTTGCATTTCGTAATAAATAATTTATGTTACTATCTAAAATATATGTTGATGCATGATCATCTTTGCTTCTTATACTTCGCCCATATGTTTGAGTTAATCTAACTACTGTATTCCACAAATACCAATTCATATCTTTTTTTCTTAATGCAGCAACTTTTTTATCACTCAAATCAGGGTATGGAATTTTAATTATAATTTGAAACCTTGACAAATCATCTTTTAAATCTAAGCCTTGATAAAACGAAGGAGAGATAAGGACAGTAGGCTTTGAATCTCGAATATGTCTTTGTAATATTTCTATTCTATCAGTATTAGGACTAGTTTCTATTAGACGTCCCAGATTTTCTTTATTTAGATTATTTTTAATAAATTCTAGTTGAAAGTAAGAGGTGGTATGGATTATTCCTTTCTCATTTTTATGTATGCTCATTATATTGTTAACTGTTTTGGCAATAGTTGGAAGATTTTCCATCATGTTCTTACTGTTCAACCATGCGACATTCATTAAATGGATAGGTCTATTTTCTTTTGGAAAATCAGATTTCTTAATACGAATAAACTTAATCTCATCTTCTGATAAACCAGAAATCTTACAAAGGTATTCCTTATTTAAAATAGTAGCACTCATAAACAGTCCATAGTTACTTAAATCAAGAATTTCTTTAAAATAAGTGGAAATATCCAAAGGAGTAAGTGTTATCTTTTTGATCGAATCTCTTGATTTACGATCGATATTTGTTACCAACCAATTATTTTTATTCGATTTCATATCATTAAGGACAAAGTGAAGATTCTTTTCCTTATTGATACAGTCTATTAGATTCTTTTCAGTATATGGTTCCTTTAAATTATTAATTTCTATAGCAGACTCAATATCTTGGATAAAATCTAAAAGAGTATCTCTGTATTCTTCGCAAAAATCAATCCATGTCTCTATTTCTTCTTCCTTTATAGTGGGTAATTTAAGCTTTGGAAATAGTCTTGTAATATTATCATTATTAATAATAAAACTCTTAAAATCAGAAATTTCAGATTCAATATTATGTACTTCATCAAATACTAATAATTCTCTTTTCGTAATAAAATTAGAAAAATAAAAGTCAGAGAGAAAATATTTGTAATTATAAATAGTATGAGAAGATTTTGTTGAAATCCATTTTTGATGAAAATATTTGCATGGTTCCCATTCTAAATTGTCAAATCGTAGTTGTTTTTCATATTTTTTAATATATTTCATTTTTTCAAATTGCCCAATGTTGACATTTTCAAATTTTGTTCCTAAACCATTCACCTTATAATCAGAAAGTCTAGTTTTATATACACAATCAAATTCTTCTTCTTTTTGGCATGGACCATATTCGCATGTTTCATGTATTCCTTCAATTTCTTTTAATATACAAATGAAATTTCTTTTTCCTTTAGCTTCTTTAATGAAAGGAAAATCTTTAGAATATTGGTTTTGAAGATCTTTGGTCGAAAGTACATATATGAGAGCTTCCAAGATAACTAGCCAAAGTTATAGCAATAGGACTTTTACCAAAGCCTGTAGGTGCCTCTAGAAAAATATATTTTATATTGCTTTTAATACAATCTTCAATCTCATTACATACTTTTGATTGATTATTCCTAATATTCTGAAAGGGAAAATAATTTATTAAACTCATAATTTAACTAACAACTAGTATAGATTATTATCTCTCTCTATAATTTAATTTGCTTTAGTCAGTCTAAATATTCTCTTATTATCTACGATTAATTCTTTTATATGCTTTAATCTGATTTTGTTGTTCGTCTTCCCCTGAAATCTTTTCTATTTCGCCTTTTATTTACATAATGTCTATTAGGAATCTTTCCTGTTGTCCAGTCTTCACTCAAGGGTTTTCGTGCTCTTCGAGCGGATTGCGGTCCCATTCTTTTACCTAAAAAAAGTCTACCTTTTTTTGCTATTTTTCCCATTCTCTAATAATTCATATTATAAAAAAAAGATTAATTAATTTATTGTTTGCTTGTTTGTTTGTCTGATATTTATAGAAGCCCAATTGGTAACGAGAGCAATATATATTTTTATTCTAAGAAAATTTCCCCATTATTTTTGAAGAGATCTACTTCATTTTTAACTTTATCGTGTATGATGATTAGTGTTTCATAAAAATTATATTTTTTTTGCAATGCTTGCAAATAAAAATTCAATGTATATAGATCATCAAAAATCTCTTTTATATCCAAGTTTGTTAAATCCTCATTGTATAAATTTATTTCAAATTTATGGTCTTGAGTTTTGAGCACTTTTAATATTTTCATCTTTGTCAATTTTTTTATATTATGATTAAAATATCTTTTCAATTTAACGGATCAAAACAAACATAACTTAAATAGACTTAAAATAATGCTTGTGAAAGATCTCGATATTAATGAAAATACTTTTAAAAGATTTGATGCATTATTAAATGATTTAATGGAAAAAAGAAAAAGAAATATGGATTATGATGATTTACTAAATGAATTGATAGATAATTATGAACAAAATAATTGGGATCAGTTTATGGTAGCAGGAGGGTAAATTATTATTATTATGATTATTTTTAATAATCTTAAAAAATATAATTCTTTGATTTTTTTATCTTGTAATTTTGATATTTTTTGTGTATTTTTGTACATCCATCTATTAATATTGTTAGGATATAACTTTATAACAGATCATGACTATAATAATAAAATATTTTTTACCATGATAAAAAATAGTTCTATATTAAAAAATGCAAATTGTTATGTAAATTACCTTTAATTAACTTTTTATAAACAAAAATCATGAAATTTATACTTTTACATTCACCTTTAATTTCTGTCTAAAATATAGTCTAGAATGATTCTGCTCCATCTATTGGAAAAGGTGAAAACGAGAAATAAAATGTAAAAGTCAAATGAAATATTTGTAATAAGAAAATAGAACAAAACAATATATACTATATATATATATTACAGCATTCAAATAGAAAAGAAAGTTAATAATGGAGAAAAGGTTAATAATAAATCTATCATCTATTATCAGTTTGCGAAGATTTTTTTAACAACGGTCAATCATATTTTGATAAATGACAAAATTTAACTCTAATTATCCTTTTTTACAATGAATTTTAGATTGTAATGAAAATATTCTTTCTGGCACTCATTTTCAAGAGTACAAATACAGCAGAGCATTTTTGTGTAATTATTCGTACATAATCAAGCTGTTAATAGTAGTAGTAACCTTCTGTCAAAAATTATCTCCTCTCTATATAGAGGTAGAAAAGATATTGTAGATAGAATATATATATATAATTTATTGTTGTGTATTTTGTGCTGATGATGTATTTTTTTAACTATTTTTGATTTTTTACTGTTAACAGTGATTCTTCAACTGTTTCTATCAAGTTATTTATTGTAATTGGTTTTTGAATAAATTTAAATTCTAAAGTATTTTCGTGTCTATCATCGTAAGCACTTATTAATATCACTTTGATATTTTTATCAATTTCTTTTATTTTTTTACCTAATTCATATCCATTCAGTTCGGGCATTCGGTAGTCAGAAATTACTAAATTGCATTTGTTATGATTGTTTTGTATAAACTCTAATGCAATTAATGGATTAGTAAATCCCGAAACTTTATAGCCATTTTTTTCCAAAATTTCTTTAAACAAATTAACTAACTCAACATCATCATCAACTATAACAATAGAGTTTTTATTTTGAGTAAAAGTAATATTATCCTTAATATCTTTCATAAAATACATTTGAATAAGTACTAGATAAATATAAGCTTGAAAATTCTCTAATATGATCCTATAACGATTTATTTTCTGAAGTGATAAATGTAAAATTATAGTTAAATTATTCTAAAATTAAATTAAAAGATATAGAAATATTCTGATCTATATCTGCATTGGTTATTTATATAATAAAACCCCTCCTCTTTTTTTTCTATATTGGTATCTAACTAACTAAGCCTCTATAATTATTGAATTTAACAAACTGAATGCAGAAGAAAATAAAAATGAATATTTTATATATATTTTATATGTACATTATATGTGCTATCTATTCTATATATTTTCGATCTTCTATTACGGACAAAATAAATATTTTGTTCTATAATTAATCCATTTGCAATTACTATTTTGAAATATTCACACGTTAGGGATTATTTTTCTTCATTTAATTTTGTAATTTGATTTAATATGTAGTTAATTGTTGTTGATATCTACTATTATTTAAATGACTGTACCGTTCATGTACTGGTTGACTATTTCCAAGATTTTGCTTATGGTTATTGGTTTCTTGACAATTTCTAAATTTAAGGCATTATTTACTATATCGTCGTATGCAGTTATTAGTACCATCTTAATTTTTGGATTTATTGCTACTATCTGATTGGCCAATTCACAGCCAGTCATTTCAGGCATTCTGTAGTCTATCAGGATTAATCCAATTCGATCTGGAAATTCTCTGGTGTAATCAATTAAAAAAAGAGGATTAGTAAAACTCATAACAAAATAACCATTTATTTGGATTACATCTGTAAATAATTTGACAATATCTTCTTCGTCATCTATTACTGCTATGAATTCTGGAGTTAAATTCAACTATGATATATTTTTTTGTAGATTACAAAGTATTTATTCGTATGTAAAAGACTTTTCGGCGATGGGTACATTGCTTAATCTTTGAAATTTTTGTTCTGTTAAGCACGTAGAGTCTTACAATTTTTACCTACAAAACAAATCAAACTTTTAAAACTGATTATTCTGATACAATTAATAATAGAAATTTATTCGAAATTGGACTATAGAGTGGTTCTTGGGATCGTTTGTTGAGAGGTTTTGCGCCGCTAGTTCTTTATCTGCGTTTCCCCTAGTTCTTTATCTGCGTTTCCCCTAGCGCTATGGCTCTATAATGGTTTTATTACCCACCATCCCATTATTCTGATAAATTATTATAATGTTCTGTCAAATAGGAATATATTCAATAGTTAAAATTAATTTTTTTTATAAAATTTTTATTGTGCAGCTGTATATACGACACAAAAGGTATGGTACTTCAAACAGAGAATTTTTATGGGGTCGGCCGGATTCGAACCGGCGAACTCCAGCGCCCAAGGCTGGCATCATACCAAGCTAGACAACGACCCCCTCTTGTTCTTATTATACATTTTTTTGGGTTTAATTTTAAGTTTAGGAAGATTATCAATAAATCAACCAATCAATCAAACATTATGATACGGCTAGTTTTAATTATTCTTTAACCAGTAATAACTTCTGTAAATGTCTCTCTAGGTATGATTGTATGTTCGGATTGTGAAACCATCATAGCCTTTCCTTCTACTAATATAGGATAAGCATGGATGTTCTTTTTCTTTTTAAGGCTATCCAATAAAATGCGTGCATTTTTTTCGTCATACTTATCCATTAACCATCTCAAAGCAAATGGCAAAGATTTGAATCGATTCCAAATTTCATTTAAAAAACTATCTAATTCACTATTTTTTGTAGGCTTTCTGGATATTACTGCAAAAATATTAGCTACTTTACCTTCATGTACTATACCTATACCTTTTTTTAATGTTGCAAATGGTTCAATTGCATAGGCTTGATCTGCTTCTAAAAGAAAAGACCCAATGGAATTGATATTTGGAATAGATTTTCCAGCATGAATTGTATAACGTTCTAAAGAATGACCACTTAGATTTTTAATAGGAATAAAACCGCTTTTAATGATGGAATTTTCTATTGCTTTGCCTATATCACTTGATTTTGACTTGTTTCTTGCAATTTTCAATCCTTCATTTAAAGCATTTTCTGATGCTTTTACTAAAGAATGATAATCATTATTATAACAAATAGTGGCAGCAGTATCAGCGATATATCCATCAATATGTACACCTATATCAATTTTTAATACATCTCCTTCTTTTACTGTTTTTTGATCATTAGGTTCTGCAGTGTAATGAGCTGCAATTTCATTTAAACTTACATTAACAGGAAAAGCAGGAAATCCTCCTCTTGTTCTTATCTCTTTTTCTATTTCCTCACAGATTTCACCTAAAGTTTTACCAATATAGTCTTTTTTTTTAGCCATTTCTCTAATAGAGCCTGCAATCTTACCAGCTTTTCGGTAACACTCTAGGGAATCCACAATAGTGTTTTGACCATAGAATATAAAATTGTTTAAATCAAATTATTTTGTGCAATATTTATCAAATTTTGACTTGTTCTTTTTTTTATATATATATATTTATAAAAAATAAAATTTAATATTGTCCTAATGAGTCAGAGACTGAAAAGAGAGAGAGAGATATAATAATCTAAATGAGTGAAGAATACAAAATTTGTAAAAGATGTAAACATCTACAAAGGAATCATTTAATTTATCATGGTGACAACAAATGTACTAAATGTGATTGCCACCAATTTATAGAGTAAAAATTAATCAATTTACAGCAGTTTTTTTGTTTATATGTATATATATCAACAAACAAAGAAAGATAAAGAGAGAGAGATAGAGAGAGAGAGTTAATGACAAAGTTCAAAAAAAATAACAACATTTAATTTCATCAGCTTTGTTCTAACATGATCATAAGATCAAAATTGTTTTTATATTATTATTATTTTATGTAATATCTGAAATGGGTAGTATTGATAGTGAAGATCAAACCAACAAGAGAATTGTAATGGCTATTATTTCAATGCCAGATGGAAAAAAATATGAAATTCCTCTTGTTAGCAAAACATTCAGTTCTGGCAGACAAGGCTTTTATTCTCAAATTCCATCATTTGTTTACAACAATGAGGTTTACGGTGGACAGATACAGGTATGGAAAAAGGGAGATAGTAGTAGCAGTAGCAGTAGTAGCAGTAGCAGCAAAACCAAATAAATAAATAAATAAATAAATAAATAAAAATGGTTCTCTTTTTTTCTTTGTTGTATTGTATATATATGCGTGTTATATTTATTGATGAATTAAATAAAAATAAATTTAACAAAAGAAACTCTTGATCGTGTGAGTAACTCTCTATCTCTAAAGAACAACAATTCATTAAAAATTATATATGTAATTCTTGATGGAATAGGCGACCTTCCCCATAAATCAATCAATAACCTGACACCATTAGAAGCATCTAATACTCCAAATTTAGATTATTTAGCAAAAAATGGGATCATGGGTGAAGTCATAACTGTTGGTAAGGGAATAGCTCCTCAATCTGATATTGCCGTTTTCAATATGTTAGGATATAATTTTAAGGGTGTCCCCTACGTTGGAAGAGGAGTAGTTGAATCAATTGGCTGTGGCATTGACTTTAAAGATGGTGATCTTGCGTTAAGAGGAAATTTTGCTACAGTTGATGAAAATCAGCAGATACTTGATAGACGAGCAGGACGGTTGATTTCAAATGAAGAAGCTCAATCTTTATGTGAAACATTGAATTCAGAGATTTTATTGAAAGACTCAGATGCATCTGTAGTTGTTATGCCGACAATTGCCCATAGGGTAACTATAAGATTTAGACACAATAAGGTCAAATTATCCAATCAAATAACAAATACAGATCCTGCTTATGATACAGTGAATGGAATGGGTATTGCAAAAACGGATATAGCAGAAATGAAAGTATTAAAATCGGTTCCTCAAAATGATGATATCTCTTCTAGAATAGCTTCTGATTTAGTAAATGATTTTACAAATCAAGTCTATTTGCTTTCAAAGGATCATCCTGTAAATAAGGCTAGAAAAGAGAGAAATCTTAATGCTATGAATTGTATTTTAGTTAGAGATGCTGGAAATTCAATTCCTAATTATGATCCCATAAAAGAGAAATATAATATGAAAGTTGCGTGTGTTGTAGATATGCCAGTAGAAATAGGTATCTCAAAAATCTTGGGAATGGAACCTATTCAAGCAGGAGATGTAAACGACTATATAACTAAAGCTAAAGTTACAGCTAAAGAATTAGAAAATTATAATCTAATTTATGTTCATATTAAAGGGCCTGATGAATTCGGCCATGATGGAGATGCACTAGGAAAAAAAGAAAATATAGAAAAAATAGATAAAGATTTTTTTGGGACTCTTTTAAGGGAGTTAAAAGATTCAAATGCTGTAATAGTTGTTTCAGGAGATCATTCTACTCCATGTGTAAAAAAAAGTCATTCAGATGATCCCGTTCCATTACTTGTATCAGGAAAATCAATAAAAACCAAGTATGATAAAGATAATAATAATAAATAATAATGACAGCTACGACAACAACAAAACAACAGTCAAAGGTTCACAGAATCCTTTGCCAAAAAAGGACCGATTGGAACTATAAACGGGTTTGAAGTTTTAAATCAAACAATAAACATTATAAAGAGAACAAACAACTTGTTTAAATAATTTTTAAAACATATTATTTTTTAATTCTTCTTCCTACCTAGTTAGAATTTGGATCCAATCAGATTATCTTTACATAACTCGCAGACTTGTTCATCAATATTTGCTTCTATTTTATGATGAACATCGCAAATAATAAGTGAATATCTCATAAAGTTACATAATTCTACAAATTTAGCCATAGTTCTTGGAGTATATACTCTATTTGCTACAAGATCCTGTGCAATATCCTCGACTTTATTCATAACTTCAATAATAGAAGAAAGTTTGTTTATAAGTTCTGTATCGCCTCTGGTTCCTCTAATATAATTACTAATTGCAGCTTGGGTTACGCCAAGGACTTTGGCTACCACTTCTTCCTTCATTTTATATTCGTTAATTAATTTTTTTGCTAAAATTGCGCGAATAGCAGGAATTAATGACTTGGCCTCAATTTCAGAAGGTAATAACATCAAATTCTAATAGGAATAAAAATTATTTAAGGTTTCGTTGTGTATAATATAAAAAAATTTGATATTTAGAATACTTTCAAATTTGAAATGGTTAAATACAACTTTCATTTTTTTTACATTGTATGTATATAATTAAACTGTTGGCATCTTTTAACATATTGTCCAATAGTGAGAATAAGAGGAGACGAGGAGGATAACATTATCATGAGAACAAAATTTGGGTTTACACAAGGTCTTAATGTAGCTAGAATGGGCTTAGATGAGAATCAGGTGATTACTGCTTGCCAAATGGCTGATAGATTAGACTTTGATTCTATATGGGCTATGGATCATAGTAATGTTCCGCAATGGAAAAATGCTATTGTAAACGATGCTTGGTTAATGCTTGCAGCAATCGGTGTTCTAACAAAAAATGTAGAATTAGGTACGTGTGTAACAGATGCTATTAGACGTCATCCATCGGCAATTGCTCTTTCTACTGTGACTCTTGACAGATTAACTAATGGTCGAGGTATGTTGGGAATAGGTGCAGGCGAGGCTCAAAATGTCGTTGATTTTGGAATAGAATTTACTAAACCTGTTACTAAATTAAAGGAACAACTTGAAGTAATAGAGAAACTCTTTGAATCAGATCCAGATAACAGAGTAGATTATGAAGGAAAATATTATAAATTAATTAATGCATGTTTGCAGGCCAGAAGCATAAGACGACCAAGACCACCAGTCTATATCGCTGCAGGAGCGCCAAAAACCCTTGAATTATGTGCACAATACGGAGATGGCTGGATTCCAATTGGATATACTCCAGAATTATTCAAAGCTCATGCTGATGTGATTAGAGAGCATGCTAAAAATTTTGGCAGAGATCTTTCAAATTTTCAATATGCAAATGATGTAGATGTTTACTTTTCAGATGATGGCGAAGAAGCTTGGTACAAGATGAGAAATGCGGTAAAAGTTAGTCTTTATAAACCTGAATTATTAAAGGTTCATAATATTGAGCAGGATTCAGAATTTGATTTTAGAAAATATTTTACAGAATATGCAATGAATAGGCCAGAATTAATGGAACAGATGAAAAGAGCAGCAATAAAAATTCCAGATAGCGTTGCTAGAACTGCTATTGGGGTAGGAGGGCCAGATGATGTTATAGCTATGTTGGAACGTTTTATAAAAGCAGGAGTTAATCACTTTATAATAAGATTTTGGGGTGAAGGATACTTTAAAAGTATAGAGATGTTTGGAAAAAAAGTAATTCCATATTTTAGAGAACAAGAAAAAAATAAATAAATAAATAATATATAATTTCCCTTTTTTTTATTCTCATTTTTTATATTATTTTGCTTATCTTAAAGAATACTTATACTATTCCTCATTTTTTTAGATAAATGGGACCAAATTCTTCTTTCTTTTTTGTTTCACCACTGATAATGCAATGTAATTGTAAGGCCTATTTTTTGTAGAGAAGAATTATTTTTTTACTTTAATAAATTTGTTAATACATCAAAAAATTGTACAAAGTCTGCGAAATATTTTTGACCGCAGTACTTAGATTTAGACTTACTTAAAAACATTGGCATAATAGGTTTTTCATTAGCAAAAATCATGTTATTTATGATATTGAGGAGTTTGGTGATAATGCTGTATAATCGGTCAAAAAAATATCTCTAAAATTATTATTTATTTTTTAAAAATCTTCATCTTTAAAAAATAGAGTTATCTCATAAATATAGACAATATATACAATATCATTACTATTTTATTATTATTATTAAAAAAATATAGTAAATGAGATCTTGTTATTTGATAAAGTAGTCTAAAATTAGAATATTATTATTATTATTATTAATTCTACTATTGATACTATTGCTACTACTTCTTTTTCTTGTACTACTACTTCTACTACTTTTTATTCTATTACTTTTAGTAATAGCCTCTTTTCTAGTTTTTCGAATTTTATTTGAATGATTATCCAGAGGACTAGCATTGTATCCCATATTGTTAAGTATCCTTGCAAATTCATGAGCAAATCCATGGATTGTAAATATCTTTTTAGGGTTGCATTTGTGTACTAGCTGAACCAATTCATTATAATCACAATGATCGCTCATTGGAAGGGCATAATCAATCCCCATCATGTATTTATATCCATCATTGCATGCCCATCCACTAAAACCCAAAGTTATTGTATTGTATTTTTCTTTCATGTATCTTAAAAATTTTGAATTTCCATTCATCAATGGTGCTAACATTACCCATGGATTTTTACTATCGAGTTTTTTAGATTTTTCAGCATCAGTAAAACAAGTAGTGTTTCTCAATGGTATACCCATCTCCCTATATACATTGTTCATAATTTCTATACTATCGTATGCAAATAATGGATCCCAATGCTCAAAGAAATTAGTCAACAACTGAGCTTTTCCTAGTGGATATCCCATGATAATAACAGGATGACCTTTATCATAAGCATCAGCAATAATCTTATTTGCATCATGAATTATTTTTGTATGATCGGGAAAAATATATTCAGGTCTTGCAAACGTTGATTCTATGATGAGAGTATCGACTTGAGGAATTGTTTTAGGAGGGTTAAGAAAGGCACGTTTTCTTATTGATATATCTCCAGTATAAAATATTTCATTAAAAGCTAATAGTCCTTTAGACCCCAATATGTGACCAGAATCAATCAATTCTAAATCTTTTTCTTCATATATTGTATTTGTAATTTCATAACCTCTTGCCTTTGCTATTGCCTCAGTCTCTATAGAAGTTATGGTCTTTATTCTTGTTTTATTTTTGGGTTTGCGATAAACATGATCAGAATGAGCGTGAGAAATAAATACAAAATTATTATTATTACTCTCCACCTTGGAAGGATCCAACAAAATTTTTCTTTCACCATTCTCAATCAGTAATATTCCATCTGTTGTTTTGATTTGAGAGTGCATAATGATACGATAATTGTAAATACAGCTTTTAATTAACTGTTTAGATTAGTTTTCTTTGATAACAAATATGAGAAGAGTTGCAAATGATTTACAATACTATCATTTTTGTTGGCTGTGTTAAGTTAAGGAAATAGATTTAGCTGTGAATGTCCCTATTCTCATGTTATGGTTATAACATTTGAAAGAAATAAAACATCCACTGTAATAGTAATGTACTCTTTTTGTATTTGTACTTTCTTATTGGTCTCAGTCAGTCTATGAAATACTTCCAAGGCGTTAGAAATATTTAGAGATAAGAAAAGGAGTTATGTGTCTATATGGAACTGGATACAGAAATTTAGTCAGTACCGTCTTTATAAGAGAAAGAGAATTTCTGTTTGCTTTCATAATCGATGAAACTCTGTCATTCAGATTGGTTGGTTGGAAACACTACTACTATATTTGTGGATAGCAACAGAACCTGTACATAAAACATTACTTGGGATACACATTTCTGATAGTAGAAATATATACTTGATGCTAGACAATTTCTAGAAACATTGATAGAAAAGTATGGTAAACATATACTGTATATTCAGATGGTGGTACTTGGTATCAATCAGAGGCTTGCAAAGTACTAAATTTGAAACACTATATATATATTCGCCACTGGAAAAGAGCCTTATCGAAAGGGTAATGCAGTATTTCAAAAACAGAACTGAATCTTTTGATGATTTTACTCTATCCATGTAATAGTAAAAGAGATTGTGATAAGTCAAGTGTCATCATGAATGTCATAATGCCATCTTCCAAATCTCTTATCAAGATATTCTGATATTGCATCTTTTTGTTCTTCTATATTGGTATAGAATCTGTTTGCACACACATCTGATTTTATACGTTGATTTACTTTTCTCTCATTTGGATTAAGGTATGGAGCCCTCTTTGGAAGGTGTATTACAGTAAGCCAGCAGTCTTCTTTCTGTCCATTGATATATTCTCTTGTCATCTTGCTTTGGTGAAATGAAGCATTATCCCATCCATACAAGCACAATTCTTTTCCAACCATTATTTTGCATTACATGTATCTTGAGATTCTCAAGATGGTGTATCGCATTGGTAGAATTTGATCTGTCATATAGAAATCATACAATAGTTTCTGTTCAGGCCATAACATGAATACATACATCGAGAATTTCTTTCTCCCTCCAATATGCCTAATTTTTTGTTGTTGTTCACCTTCAAAACTCATTCATTGACTTTCTTATACATGGTTTCTGTGTTACCATGGTTTCATCTTCAAACATCACCAGCATCACTTTCTTGTTTTTAAGAGAGAGCTGATGCTACTTGTTTTTGTAGTTCTTTACTTTCTTCCCTCATCATAATCAGGTCCATCGTCATCATGTTCAAGTTCCAGTTTTGGTCTTTTACATCTAATGCCCATATCTTTCAGTATCCTTTGAAGATGTTTGAAACTTATTGATTGGGATATCAAACTCTTCTGTTCTGTAAGACACTTTGCCAGTGACCTCAGACTCCAAGTGTTTCTAACATAAGCAAAAATAGTGGGATCGTTAAAAAGTACAGAAAGTATAGTCTCTCTCTGTTTTCATCTGTTATACGGGATTTTGTACTAGTGTTTTCTTCTTTATTTCCAATCTACTAATTCCAGTATGGAGATATGCTGATATCCACATCTCTGGACTGACCTGATGCTGAGACATCATATTCCTTTGCTATATATATCTTCAAAAGTTCTACCATTGCTCTTCTGCTGGAGTATTGCCATTAATCTGCGATAATGTCTCTCTCTTATCTGTAGGTAGTAGTATTTTTCATCAATGATTTTAGACTGTTCTTCTGTCCGGTAGTGAGAGGTTGAGTTTAGTAGAACCACGGTACATATAATTATGGTATTCTAAATACCTTAAGCTTTACCTATTCAAGAATTTAGACCTGATAGTCAAAAAGACATGACATCCATCAGGACACTTGACTTAGTATGTGTATAAACGTTAAAACGTCTGTACATTGTGTTGGAAGCGTTTTGGCAAATATGATTTACTTTAAAACATTATTAAAATGTTTGTGTGCTGATGTAAAAAGTATAGATATTAGCTACTATCACTATCATTTTATAGACGATCAGTCGTCTCTATCACAATCACCATGTACGATATTGTTAACACTTTCCCCTCATATCACAATCACCGTATATGCGTTATCTCTATCACTCTTTCAATCCTATAATAGTTCGATTAAAACCTTTTGTCAGCATTGCTTTTCCCATAGGATCTCCCTGCTTTCAATCCTATAATAGTTCGATTAAAACGCGGCGAGTGCGGAAGATTAACCTACAAACCAACTAAGTAAAATGTCTTGTTACATGTCATATCATTTAACTAAAATAACTAAATTCTTGAATATGTAGACGGAATGTTTGGATGATGGTGTTATGACATTCATAATGACACTTGACTTAAGATCAGTATCAACTATTTGACTGCCTTCGCACTGAATTGGGTTTGATACATCACTACATTCTATTCCTAGCATTACAAAATATCCATTTTCACATGGAGAAGGACAATCTTGCACATTATCCACTACTAAGCCTGAGTCTGAACAAACTATGCGTTGATTTGAGTTATCTATTTCATCCAAATGTTCATCAAAAAATCCACTATCATCAATAATGCTTGGTTCAATTGTATTTGTTTCAATGGGATTATTATTCAAAAAATTATTACTATCTTTATCTTTTTGATATATATATACTGTCTAACATAGTTTCGCTAATCTACTCTTCTCATCAGATATTTAACAATATTTAGATTAAAATTTCTAGTTCTGTAATAATGAGAAATGAGAAATTTCAACTTTTAGAAAAGCAAATGTAGGATAATAACAAGAAAGTATACTGTACTTTCCTTGTCTCCAACATTTCTCTACTACTGCGTTGAATTCAGGAGAACCTGGTAACAGGAAGATATATCCTCCAGTCTTAGGGTGTCATTATTTTCAGCAAGAAATCTTTTAGTTATTTTAGAAGAACAGCGAGGTGTTGCTCTATCAACAAATATGATACATTTACCAACAAAAATCTTTTCTTGATTTGCTTTAGCTAACCGATAAACGTACTACTGTTAAATTTGTTATATTGTAAAAATAATTGTTTATTACCATCAATAGATAAAGATCCAAAGACAATAGTTTTTTTACGAGAACCAGTAATTGTAACTAATTAGAGGACCTTTTTTCTTTAAAAGTATAATATAATTAAAAGTAAAATACCACCCCCCCCTTTTTTTTATTTAGATAAAATTAAGTTCTTAACCTAAACTTTTTTAATATACTCTTTTATATTGTGAAGAAAATGAGCTATAATATTGCTCTAGGATTCAAAAACTTCAAAATAGGAGTATAATCAAAAACATCATGATATAAATTATCATGCTTAATCTAGCAATATTAATTTCGGGCAGAGGTAGTAATATGAATGCCATCTTGTCAGCTCATGCAAATTCAACACTAAAAAATATACTACCTTGTGTGGTTATATCAAATAAGAAAGAGGCTCTTGGATTAAAAATTGCAAAGGAGAAATTTGGTATTGCAACTGAGGTCATTTTGAGTGATGGAAAAAAAGGATGGGAATATGATAAAGAGATAATTTCAGTATTAAAAAAATATAATGTTTATCCTTCAAACGGCATTATCTGTCTTGCAGGATATATGCGAATTTTGAGCGCAGATTTTGTTAAAGAATATAAACTTAGGCTACTCAATATACATCCATCATTGCTACCATCCTTTAGGGGATTGCATGCTCAAAAACAAGCAGTAGATTATGGAGTAAAAGTATCAGGATGTACAGTTCATTTTATAGATGACAATGTGGATACAGGTCCAATTATTATTCAAGAAAGTGTTCCTGTTTATGATACTGATACAGAAGAAGACTTGTCTAATCGTATATTACAATTAGAACATAAGTTATATCCTCTTGCAATAAGGTTATATTCAGAAGGGAAATTAAAAGTGGAAGGACGCAAAGTAATTTTACTAGCCAAATAATTTAATATATCTATAGTGCAATAATGTATATAGGTATATAATATTGTCTAATTCTTCTAATATATCCACCAAAGATTTTGTAAATGAATATAAGCTTAAGCTTCATTATTTTATGCCTAGTAAAAGACAATTATGGACTATTATTGGAAAGAATGATGAATATTGGTTAGATCTAGAATTAGATTATTGCTCTTGCAAACATTATTATTTTAAAACACTCTCTGGAAAAGATAAATGCCAACATCTAAAAGTTATAAACGAATTAATAAAACAAAAAAAATATGATAAAATAGAATTCTCAGATGATGAGTATACTAATTTTATAGTTTTGCTTATAAAAGATATTCTTCCAAAATAAATTGTATATATATAATTTGATTAATGAATGAATGAATAAATGAATAAAATTTAAAATATACTACGTATATATTTTTTATATATTCTAAATATAATAATTACAATTTAAAAATAATATACAAGTATATCACATTTGTTATTAATTTAGTAATTGAAAAAAAATAATATACTTGTCGTAGGTTCAGGAGGAAGAGAACATGCATTAGGATGGAAACTATCACAAAGTCAATCTGTAGATAAGGTCTATTATTGTCCTGGCAATGGTGGAACTTTTAATAATATTCGTTATTCAATAACCGACTTTTCAAAAATAAGAATCATTTGCAATCCAAAATAACTGTATTGTAGTAGTTGGACCAGAGGAACCCCTCACTAAAGGAATAGTCAATGAATTATCAGATAGTGTTGACATATTTGGACCAACCAAAGAAGCCGCTCAATTAGAATCAAGCAAAGCTTTTGCCAAAAAATTCATGAAACTAAACGATATACCAACATCTGATTTTTCCATTTTTTCTGATCCAGAAAAAGCTAAGGATTTTGTTAATCAAAGTAATAATAAAAAATTAGTTATTAAAGCGGATGGATTAGCTGCTGGAAAAGGAGTAATTGTTTGTGATAGTAAAGAGGATGCTCTTAATGCTATTGATTTGATAATGGTAAATAAAAATTTTGGAGATTCTGGTAATATTATAGTTATTGAAGAAAGGATATTTGGCGATGAAGTCTCGTTTATAGGAATTTCTGATGGGGAAACAATTATTCCAATGGCTACTAGCCAAGATCATAAAAGAATTTACGATAATGATCAAGGCCCCAATACTGGTGGAATGGGTAGTTTTTCTCCTTCACAAATTGTATCAGATGATCTATTCAATGATATAATGAGTAAAATAATGAAAAAAACTATTCATTCAATGAAAAATAATAATAATATATTCAAAGGATTTTTATATGCGGGAATAATGATCGAAAAAGAGACTCAAAAACCATATGTTTTAGAATATAATGTAAGAATGGGTGATCCTGAATGTCAACCAATTATGATGAGAATGAAATCAGATTTATATGATTATATTAATTGTTCAATTAATGGAACTTTAGATACTTTACCTCCTATCGATTGGTATCAAAATCCTGCAATATGTGTAGTTATGGCCGAAAAAGGATATCCATCGTCATCAAATTATGAAAAAGGAAACATTATCAATGGATTGAATTCTAGCTTTGATTCTAATGTTATGATTTTTCATGCTGGAACAATTCGTAATAATAATAATGATGATGATGATGATAAAATAGTAACCAAATCCTTACAGCGGGAGGAAGAGTTTTAGGAGTTACAGCTATTGGAATGGATTTTGATAATGCAATAACTAATGCATATAACGCAGTCAAAAAAATCAGCTGGGGGAAAAATAACCAATATTATCGCAAAGATATTGGTTTAAAGAAGAGTGAGAATAAGAATCATCATATATAAAAGAAAAAAAAATTAATTCAATAACAATAACAATTTCAAACTCTGATAATTCTTTTTTCTGTAATTATTACATCAACAGGAATATCATGTTCATTGTTGGGAATTTCCTTAATTACTTGCGTTTCATATGCTAATGCTATAATATATTTTGCTTTTCTTAAAGATAAAAATCTATCATAATATCCTTTTCCATAGCCGAGTCGATTTCCTTGAAAATCAAAGGCAATTCCAGGTATTATTAATAGATCCATTTTATCCATATTAGTAGTTGACATTGAATTTTCAAAAATTCCATATTTACCTCTGGTAAATTTTATTTTTTCAAATGAGTCTTCAATAATTTTAAAAAACTCAATTTTTGTAGAATCAATTACTCTAGGTAACCCAACCTCTTTTTTTTTATCTATTGAATATTTTATTATATCAAAGGTTTTTACTTCTGAACCTGTTGGATAGTATGCTCCTATAGATTTAGAACTTTTATATTCTTTCGTTAAAAGAAATCTATTGCTGATAATGTTGCTATTATTTATGATTTCAGACTCGGAAAGAGAATTTCTTTTATATAAAATATTTTTACGAATCTCAGATTTTGATGATGAGGAGGAGATATTTTTTGCCATTATTTTTTTTAGTATTGGTGATTTTCAATTGATGATGATGATGATGATGAGCTGCAATTACCGTATTTTTCAATAGCATAGCAATAGTCATGGGCCCCACACCTCCAGGAACAGGAGTAATCCATGATGCTTTTTTAGAAACATTTTCAAAATCTACATCTCCCTTTATCTTGCCATTTTCTCGAGTAATTCCAATATCAATTACTACAACTCCATCTTTAACAGATTCTTCTCTTAGCGTAAATAATTTTCTGTTTCCAACCGCAGTAATAACAATATCTGCATTTTTAACTTTCTCATTAATATTTTTTGTATGAGAATGACATATCATAACAGTAGCATCTTTATCTAGTAAAAGTAATGCAATAGGTTTTCCTACAAGAATACTTCTATTTACAATAACTGCATCCTTTCCTTTTAGTTCAATATTGTAATACTTGAATAATTCCATTACACCTAATGGTGTACAAGGAATAAACAAAGATCTCTTGTTTAATAATAGACCTGCATTGTAATAGGTTAGACCATCTACATCCTTTTGAGGATTAATTGCGTTAATAACATTGAATTGATTTATGTGAGCTGGAAGCGGTAGCTGCATTAAAATACCATGAACTGATGGATCATCATTTAACGATTTTATTAATTCAATTAACTTCTTTTCTTCAATTGATGAACTTATTTTATTATCTTTTGTTTCTATTCCTACTTCTGCACATGCTCTATGTTTATTTCTTACATAGATTGTTGAAGCTGGATCGTCTCCTACTAAAATTGTAGACAGACACGGATAGATACCATTTTTATTTAGAGATTGCACTTTTGTAATTAATTCTTCTTTTATCTTGGAAGATACCTCAAGACCGCTAATTATCAACTTAATCTATAGAAAATACCTTGTTTATAAAATCTCTCTCTCACCGTGTAATAACAAGCAAAATTTATAGATCTTGCAAAAATTATATGATTGTTTATAATTGTTAAAGGAAAAGAAAGAAAGAAAGATTTTCTTGATTGTATATAATTGTTAATTATATGAATATTACAAACTTGAGAAATAAAAAAAGAGAAAGAGAGAAAGCAGATAAATACATAATATTCTCTAGGTAATGATGTGACTAAAGCTAATCCTATAAATTCTCATGCAGCACTATTATTAGAATATGTTAATAAAGATAGTGAACTAAAAAAATTTTTAGTTATTTCTGATCTTCACATAGGATCTGAAACAGATTTAATAAAAAAAGGCATTAACATTGATACCTCCCAAATTTCCAATGATATACTAAAAGAAATTAAAGATTTAAAAAATACACATTCATTTAATAGTATAATAATTTTAGGTGATCTAAAGAGCTCTATTACACATATTACCAGAAATGAATGGGATACAATTCCATTTTTTCTCAAACAATTATCTATAGATATGGATGAAGTATTCTTGATTCCAGGAAACCATGATGCAAATATAAATTTGCTTGTACCTGAATCAGTTATAGTTTGCAATACTACCAGTGGATTGGTTATTGGGGATACTTTGTTAATCCATGGACATACAATTCCTCAAAAAACAAAATTCAATATAAAGAAGATAATCATGGGACATGTCCATCCAGTCTTTATTAATCCAAATAGTGTTGTCCATGGAAAAAGATTATGGATCTATTTAAAGGTAAAAAAAGAGGGTATATTTGGTTTACAAACAACAACGACAACAGGCACAAGCAGCAGCAGGAGCAGCGATATAATTGAATTAATAATAGTTCCAACATTTAACAAATATTTTTATTCTTTACGTTCACTCTCTTATAAAGGAGAATCTAAATCCAAAATTTCTATTTCTCCACTAATCAAGCAATTGATAAAAAGTGATGCAATACTTTCAGGATTGCTGTTTACCTTGGAAGGATCGCTTATAGGAGATATAAAAGAAATAGAAAATTCTTTTATTAATAATAAGAGATAGAGATATATTTTCTCTAACTCTTTTTTTCTTTTTTCTTTTTCTTTTTGATAGTTATAGTAGAATCTCTTTTTGTTATTATAGCGATAGTTACGATTCTTTAGACAATAATAATTTTTATACAAAAAAACATAAATCTTTTTATTACTTTTTAAAATAAAACATATTGGTAAAAACTCGTCTTACACTATTGACAAACTTTTTTCAGCTTGGACGTTACTACGTTAATAGATGTAGTGATCTTAAGTTATATCATGCTATTTTTCCAAAAGTAAAAAATTTTTTATACATAAATTTTATGAATTTACGAGCATGTTTAGAGGTTTTATATCTAAACAACTCTTAACAGTAGATTATAGTCTATAAATCACAAATAAAGAATTTGAAAAGTCGAAAGCCATTACCTCTCTTCTATATGAAAAGAATAGAATGATAAGCCGTTTTCATCTTTATATTATTTAAATTAAAACTTTTTTGTGTTAAAATAAATAGTCGTATAAAAGTAAAAGATATCTCAAGTAGAAGTTCACCAAAAAATGAATAGCTGTAAATTAAGAGAGAGAGAAAGACTCTTTATAGTAAGATGATTATCATTCAATTATTGGGATAAATAAAATATATAATTATATTTGATATTACATTTTGCATATACTCATCTAATAGGGATACATTGAAGGAAGAAAGAAAGAAAGAAAGAGAATCGAAAGATATTGACTTCTAATACTGTCTAATTAAAAATTAACTTTCCACTTTGATATATTTTTTAAGAGGATCAATAGTAGGTGCGTTTGTCTTTAGCCATTGAAGAGTTTTTATGAATGAGGAAGTGGTTTCAAAGGTAGTCATTACTGGAATTCCCATTTCTACAGCTTTTCTTCTAATATAATATTCATCATTGAGCATGTCCATGTATTTTTCTATCGTGGAAGTGGATGGAATATTAATAATAAAATCAATATTATGTTGATATAAAAGATCAATAATATTGGGTTTTCTATTAGGCTCGTTAATTTTATATACTCTTTGAATATCTTTAAATCCATTCATCTCCAAAAAATCAGCAGTATGCTCTGTTGCCATAATTTTATAGTCCATTGATGCGAGATTAGAAATTATTGGCAGTAGTTTTTCTTTATTTTTTTGTCCACCTATGGTAATTAAACAAGAGCCATATAGTGGTAATGCGTAGCCTGCTGCTATGTAAGATTTACTTAAAGCATCATAAAAACTTGTTCCAAAACATGCTACTTCACCAGTTGATTGCATTTCCACACCAAGGACTATATCTGCACCTTCTAATTGCATAAATGAAAATTGAGGAACCTTGATAGCAAATCCACTTGTTTTTAACCATAAATCTTCATTGATATTTGGTAAAGATTTATTTAACATTGCCCTTGCAGCCAAATCAATAAGATTTACTCCTATGTATTTGGAAACAAAAGGCATTGATCTAGATGCTCTTATATTTGCTTCTATCACCAAAACTTCTTCATCTTTAACTAAAAATTGAATATTAAAAGGTCCTATAACGTTTAATGCTCTTGCAATTTTATTAGAATAATCTGTTATTGTATCCATTATATTTCTACTTAATCTCCAAGGTGGAATACACATCATAGCATCTCCTGAATGAATTCCTGCATTATCTATATGTTCTATTATTGAACCAATAATTACTTTATCTTTAGAACTTACGCCATCTACTTCTACTTCTGAAGCATCTTGATAAAATTTGCTTATTACTATTGGATGATCTGGACTCATCACAGTAGCATTTTCTATAAATTTTTCTAATTGCTTTGGATCCCATACAACTTTCATAGCTGCACCACTTAAAACGTAGGAAGGTCTTACCAATACTGGGTAGCCTGCTGATTCTGAAAATATCTTTGCTTCATCCAGGTTAGTAAATCTTTTCCAAGGAGGTTGCCTAATTTTTAAATTATCTAAAAGTTTTCCAAATTTTTCTCTATCTTCTGCTCTATCAACATCAAAACTAGAAGTTCCAATTATCTTTGCACCATTTTTTGCTAAACTTAAAGTCAAATTGTTTGCAGTCTGTCCTCCAACACTTGTTATTATTCCATCAGAATTTTCTTTTTCATAAATATCCATAACTCGCTCAAAAGTTATCTCTTCAAAGTACAAGCGATCAGAAACGTCAAAGTCAGTTGATACGGTTTCAGGATTACAATTGATGATTGAAACTTCATCTATTCCATTATTTTTTAATCCTATAACCATATTTACTGTTCCCCAGTCAAATTCAACGCTACTTCCAATTCTATAGGGGCCTGATCCCAAGACTATTACATTTTTACTACTACTGCTACTAGCATGATTATTACTTTTCTTCTTTTTTATTGTAATATCATTATAGTTTCCACCATACGTAAGATAAAGATAATTAGTTTGGGCTGGCCATTCGGCAGCCAGAGTATCAATTTGTTTTATAACAGGTTCAATACCAAATGTTTTGCGAAGATGTCTTAATTGAATCTCATCTAAATTGAAATAACCAGCTAATTGTTTATCCGAAAATCCTAATTGCTTTGCAGTTCTGATGTTATCTGCATCAATTTTAGCAGCTGAAGCTTTAAGTTTGTTTTCCATTTCTATTATGTTTTTGATTTTAGTTAAAAACCACGGATCTATACTGGATAATTCATTTATCCTTTCTATGCTCAAGCCAGAGTAAATTGCCCTTACAATATCAAATAAAATATTGTCATTAGGATGCAAAAGTGAATATTCTATATCTTCGATCATTCCTTGTTTTTTTTCTTTTTCTTCTTTTTCTTCTTTTTCTTTTTCTTCTTCTTTTTTATCTTGAACTTGTACTTTTATTGATTGATTTGTCTTATTATTATTATTATTGTTGTTGTTGGAGGAAGATACAATTCCAATTTTTCCTGTATCAGACATTCTAACTGCTTTTTGAATTGCTTCTTCAAAGGTTCTTCCTATGGCCATTACTTCACCTACAGATTTCATTGTAGTTCCAAGTCTTGTATTCACTTTCTCAAATTTATTAAAGTCCCATCTTGGCATTTTTACTACAATATAATCTAATGATGGCTCAAACAAAGCTGTAGTTTTTTTGGTAACTTTGTTTATTAATTCATCTAAAGTATATCCTAATCCTAATTTTGCTGCGAAATAAGCTAATGGATAACCTGTTGCTTTGCTAGCTAATGCAGAAGATCTAGATAATCTTGCATTGATTTCTATTGCACAATAGTCATCAGAAAGTGGATCCATACCAAATTGAATATTGCACTCACCTACGATACCAACCTCTCTAGTAGCTCGCATTGCTGCAGAACGTAACATATGATATTCATAATTATTAAGTGTCTGGGAAGGTGCTACTACTATATTATCGCCAGTATGTACTTTCATGGCAAGTACATTTTCCATATTACAGACTATAATGCTATTTCCTTTGTTATCTCTCATTACTTCATATTCTATTTGTTTCCAATGACCAACATATTTTTCTATGAGAACTTGTTTGCTCATGCTTAAAGAAATACCTCTATGTACAATTTCATAAAGCTCATATTCATTGTGAGCTACTCCTCCTCCTTTTCCTCCTAACGTGTAGGCAACTCTGACAATGACAGGATATCCAATTTGTTTTGCAATTTTTATTGCATCTTGTACAGAGTATACTGCTGAGCTTGGTAATATAGGAACATTACTTTTTTGCATTGCTTCTTTAAAGAGTTGTCTATCTTCAGTTCTTTCAATACCATTAATTGGAGTACCAAGAATATTAATACCATATTTATTTAAAATACCATCTTTGAATAATGCTGTTCCACAATTTAGTGCTGTTTGTCCTCCAAATGATAACATTATAGAATCAGGTCTTTCAATTTCCAAGACCTTGGAAACATATTCTTTAGTAATAGGTAATAGATATACTTTATCAGAAAATCTAGTATCGGTTTGAATCGTAGCAATATTAGGATTTATTAAAACAGTCTTTACATGGTCTTCTTTAAGTGCTTTGAGACATTGAGAACCAGAGTAGTCAAAATAGCGGTTAGAATTCTTAATTTTTTTTCTTTATATATTATTTATTCTAACTTTCGCCTGCTTCTCCGATTTTAATTGCCCCACTGCCCAATACCACAACCTTTTTTATATTTTGATTTTTTGGAATCTTTTTATCACCCCTCCATCTCTCTCTCACTTTTTTAATCTGTATTTAATTTAAATTATTAAAAAAGATAATTTTTATCTCTTATTTAAATTAATAATTTCTTTAAATTTTTCAAATACATAACTACAATCAGTGGGACCGGGAGAAGCTTCTGGGTGAAATTGAACAGCTATAATAGGTTTGTTATTGTGAATTATTCCTTCTATTGTTCCATCATCAGAATTGTAAAACCACGGCTTAAAATCTGTTGAACGAAGACTAGAGGGCTCAATTCCATATCCGTGGTTTTGACTCGTAATATAGGATAGATTATTTTCTTTATTGATGCAAGATTTATTTTGTCCTCTATGCCCATACTTTAGTTTATAAGTGTCTGCACCCGCTGATAATGCCAATATCTGATTTCCTAAACATATGCCAAGGGTTGGTACTGATTTCTCTATAAGCTTTTTTGCTGTATCAATTGTAGGCTTGCACATTTTTGGGTCTCCTGGTCCATTACTTATTACAACGCCCTCAGGATTATAAGATAAAATTTTTTCAAAAGTAGAGTCCCATGGTAGTTGAACAACTTTAAAACCCATTTTTAATAAATGTCTAATTATACTATACTTTGTTCCAGTATCTAATAAGACTATAACTTTCTCATTGTTTTCTCCATAAATTTTTACATCATTTGAACTAACTAATGACATGAAATTTTTTTTATCATAGTCTTCAGAATTTATTATTTTTTTAAAGTCGATTTTAGTATCTATTGGCTTATCTGATACTGCTAAAACTCCCATCATAACTCCTTTTTGGCGAATTATCTTTGTTAATTCCCTTGTATCTATGCCCTGTATTCCAGGTATTTTTTCTTCATATAACCATTCATCTAATGTTTTTACACAAGCCCAGTGACTTGCAATATCAGATAGAGAATGAATGATTAATCCTTTAGGTTGAATATTATCAGATTCAAAATATTTTGGCATTCCAAATTCGTCACAAATATTTTTATCTGGAACTCCATAATTTCCAACCAATGGATAAGTAATACATAAAATCTGACCTCTGTATGATGGATCTGTTAAACTTTCAGTATATCCCACCATACCTGTATTGAATACGATTTCTCCAGCCGTTAGAGTATTAGGATAACCAAATCCGATACCTGAAAAAGACTTGCCATTTTCAAGTACTAATTTTGCGTTATAACCTGTATATTTTTGATATAATATTGGAATTTTTTATCAGCAGTATTACAGTAAAAAGAAAATTTAAGTTTTGCTAAAAAATTGAATTTGATTCTTAATATTATTATTATTATTGTTTTAATCCTCTTGATTATCATCATCGTCATCGTCATCCTCATTATCTTCTTCATCATCATCACCATCATCACCATCATCACCATCATCACCATCATCACCATCATCACCATCATCACCATCATCACCATCATCACCCTCTTCGTTTACTTCTTGTATTTGTGCCAGTTTTTCTCCTGATTGTTCTTGTTGATTATTATCGTTATCTTTTAGTTTTTGTTCATCTGCTAGCGATATTTTTATGGTATCAGAATCTTTTTGACCATTTTTATCCATGACAGTTAGCTCAAATTCTAATGGATTTGTTTTTATGTCATGTGGAATAGGAAATGAGTAAATCATTGAATTACTAGGATGCATTATTTCTTCTCCTTCTGGATTGCCCAATTGTTTCCATAAATAATTAGTTATTTTACCATCAGGATCATAACTTGAGGATGCATCCAAAACAATTCTTTTACCATTTTTAAGGATTTGATCTAATCCTGCATTAGCTATTGGTTTTTTATCTTCATCTTTTGAGGTGGTATTCTCAGACTGAATTTGCAAATCTGGAAGAACATCTGTAGCATTTAAATTTGTAAATTGAGATATTAATCTCTTATTTTCATTATCAATTGGATCTTCTTTTATTTTATTCTCCTTCTCGGGTAGAGGTGGTAAAGGCTTCACTACCTTGTAGTAATTATTTAATAAGCCATTATTGGTCTCTGCTTGTCTGTTATCTTTCTCTATATCTTCAATGGTCTCTGCTTGTCTGTTATCTTTCTCTATATCTTCAATGGTCTCTGCTTGTCTGTTATCTTTCTCTATATCTTCAATGGTCTCTGCTTGTCTGTTATCTTTCTCTATATCTTCAATGGTCTCTGCTTGTCTGTTATCTTTCTCTATATCTTCTAACCCTTTGGTCCCTTTATCTGCTGCTGGATCATATTTGGGAATTTCTTCAGTGACTTTATTTTCTCTTTCTTTATTCACCTGAGCTTTTTCCTTCAACTTCATTAGCATTAGCAAAAAATCTTTGTAATCTGAATCACCTTTTAATAACTGTTGACCCTCATCGTCATTGTAACTTTTATCTCCATCTCTGCTGCTGCTTCTGCTGCTGCTTTCTGAATTATCCGCGTCATTGTAACTTTTATCTCCATCTCTGCTGCTGCTGCTCTGCTTTCTGAATTATCCTTGTCATTGTAACTTTTATCTCCATCTCTGCTGCTGCTGCTGCTGCTTTCTGAATTATCCTTGTCATTGTAACTAGAACCTCTGTAATTGTTTTCGTAGTCAAGTGGAGTCAGTTGACTATTTTCGTTTTCAACATAGCTAACTCTAGGAGATTTAAATTCTGAATTTTTTACAGCCTCTATTGTAACATTTCCTTGTGATGATGATCTCCCATTTTCTGTTTGAGCTAATTCTTCGGTTTGGGTAGAATTCACAGAGGATGTAGAAGAATTATTGTTTCCAACTTCTGTATAATCAATTTGTTTAAGTTGTAAAACTTCTTCTTGCTGAGGAATAGCTGCATCGTCAATTTGTTTAAGTTGTAAAACTTCTTCTTGCTGAGGAATAATTTTATCATCCAGATTATTTTCTATGGTGGCGTTACTTGTTATTGTTGTTGTTGTTTTGTTGTAGGCATTTTCAAATACAGTTGAATTATTTTCATTTTTGAGAGTCAATAATTCAGCAGCATGGGCATTTGTCATTATCATTATCATTAAAATGGGGAAAAAGGTTACAACAAAAAGGAGACCTAATAAGAGAGAATTTTTGCAATTTAAAATTTTAAGAACTTTCATAATAGAATATTAAAAGTCATTTTATTTTTTAACAGGAGCGATTAAATCAAATATAAAATTATTGTTAAAGAAAGAATGCTAGGAAAACTTATTGTATTTATTATTGTAACTTTCATTCTCATACTTTTCTATATCAAAGCATAAAAGTTGATTTTGTTGTGAAACGTGTCAGTATTATTTAGTATATGATCATTCTAGTTGATTTTCAGATAAATCATAATATTTATAATAGATTTTTATTAGAAAATTAGATTATAAGATGAATCAGATATCTATAGGAATTATTTCCTACAATGAAGAAAAAAATATTGTTAATCTATTAAATTCTATTAAATATCAATATTTAGATAAATTTTTTATTAAAGAGATTATTATATCAGATGATTCAAATGATAATACTCCATTTTTAATAAAGGATTTTATAAAAAAAAATCCTCAACTATTAATTAAACTCTTTCATCATAATGAAAGAAGAGGAGCTTATGCCGGTTGGAATGAAATTTTTAAAGAGGCAACTGGGGATTGTTTAGTTTTATATGATGCAGATGTAATTTTAGCAAAAAAAACAACTTATAGTCTTGTAAATGCATTTAGTCAAGATATCGGATTATGTGCTTCAAACCCTCAGCCACGAGCACATTTTTCTATTTATGGAAGAGCAACAAAGTTTATCACCGACTGGCTACAGAATATCAGAAAAACTGGATTGAGTCAGTTCACCGTAATGGGAAGAGGTCTAGCTATCAAATCGGACTTGGCTAAAAAAATAACAATTCCAGAAAACATCATAGCAATTGATTATTTTCTTCAGATAAAGGTGTTGGAGTTAGGTAAACAGGTAGTCTATGTTAATAGTGCAATACTTTATTTTAAAACTCCAGAGAATTTAGATGATTTTTTATCGCAAGTTTTAAGAGCCAATGTTGGTCATAAACAATTATCTTTTTATTATAAAACAAAAAAACTGCCTATAATATCAAATATTAAAATTACTTTGAAATCTATTTTATCAGATCCTTTTGGTGGAATAGCTACCTTGTACTGTTATTGCTTTATCCCTTACTATGCTCTACGAAACAAAAACAAGATATCATCAAAATGGGAAATTGCTCAAAGTACGAAATTTTAAAGTGAAATTGTTAAAACTGGTTTTTTTTGGTAAAACAGAAATAATATATATCAATATTCTTTTTCTTTCAATACTATGAGTAAACCAATGGATCTTGGCAGTTTAAAAGTTGGATCTTATATTATTATTGATAATGAGCCTTGTAGAATTGTTTCTTATGATCATAGTAAACCTGGCAAACATGGTTCAGCCAAAGCACGAGTTTCTGCAATAGGTGTATTTGATGGTTCTAAACATGGCCTCGTTTCTCCTGTTTCTGCTAATGTTGAAGTTCCTCTTATCGACAAAAGAAGTGGACAAATTGTTTCAATCTCTGGCTCTTCTCTTCAAATTATGGATCTTGAAACCTTTGAAGTTTTTGAAACTTCTGCAGTAGAAGAAGAGATAAGAGATAAAATTACTCAAGGAAAGGAAATTGAGTATTGGAAAGTTTTAGATAGAGTTAAAATTGTTAGAGTAAAAGGTGGATAGATTTTATAATTTTAAAAAAAGGAAACACATAAAAACTATCTTATGCTTTTAATTAACATGGAAGCAAAACGAACAATTCCAGTTTGTTTCAAACCAGACGAAATAAACTTAATTGAAATGTACGCCAAACAATTTGGGATGACTAATTATAGTCAAGCAATTGAGAAGCTTGCATCAGATCTAAAAAAGATCTAAACCATTTCTTCTTTTAAAAAAAAGACTAGACAAATTCTTTTAATTTATCTTGGATAATATTTTTGTTATTTTATGTATTTTATAACAAAAATTTTTGAAAAAAGAATATTATTTAATCTTCAATTCAATTTATATCAATATTTTTTATATATGTGATATTTTATAGAATTCTTAATTTCTAAACATGTGTTAAAGTTAGTATCTATACCAAAGAATAAATTTGTCATACTTGGCTATCTCCAAAAAAAAGAATATCTACTATAGTCAAGAAAAAAGCAAAGAGCAGAAAAGTTTACAATTGAGAAAGAAAGACTAACATTTCAATTATAAAATTCCACTAATATTATCAAACATCATAATTAAAAACATTATTTTATAATACAATAAATAAAAAAAGTTATTTTTTTACTTACATCTACAATAAAGGACATATCATACAATTTATTGTATAGGAGTAAAATGACTGTTTCTTTTTAATAAGAATTATCCAATTATTAAAGCAAGTTATTGTTAAAGATAATAAAATAATTTTTTGATATTGAAATTATTATTGTTTTTTAGTCATAGTGTAATAGAAAGCATTCATTATTACAAATAGTTATATCATTTGTAGTTTAAAGGATAATGCTAGAACAGTTATGTTAAAAAAATTCTTTCTAATAGGTATAGTATTATATTTTAGTATAATTTTAACTACATCTTCTCCATTCCAACATTACAATTTATTCCAAGAAAATTTGAATAATCCTATCAGTCACAATATTCAATTTGTTTATGCCGAAAAAGATGGTGGTGGAAATGACCATGATAACCATGATAAGGACAAAGGTGATGACCATGATAACCATGATAAGGACAAAGGTGATGACCATGATAACCATGATAAGGACAAAGGTGATGACCATGATAACCATGATAAGGACAAAGGTGATGACCATGATAACCATGATAAGGACAAAGGTGATGACCATGATAACCATGATAAGGACAAAGGTGATGACCATGATAACCATGATAAGGACAAAGGTGATGACCATGATAACCATGATAAGGACAAAGGTGATGACCATGATAACCATGATAAGGACAAAGGTGATGACCATGATGATCACAATGACAACAATCACGATGACAACAATCACGATGACAACAATCACGATGACAACAATCACGATGACAACAATCACGATGACAACAATCACGATGACAACAATCACGATGACAACAATCACGATGACAACAATCACGATGACAACAATCACGATGACAACAAAGATAACGACCAAGTCTCACGACCTGCTGGTAATATCCCTGTTACTAATGTCGTCAATAGTGCCGCTGAGAATGTTTTATCATTTAGTTCCTCAGTAGGCAATACATCAAAACCAGCTATACCACAACCAGATAACCAACTAGTAAGCAATACATCACCAGCAGCTCCACCACAACCAGATAACCAACTAGTAAGCAATACATCACCAGCAGCTCCACCACAACCAGATAACCAACTAGTAGGCAATACATCGCCCTCACAAGATTCTGAGGATTTTAAGAATAAAGTTTAAAGTGAAATAAAAGTAATTACAAAATAAATTAATAAAAATAAAAGGTAATAGTGTGAGAGACTATGATAATAAAGAAAAAGAAATTGTTATAGTCAGCAATAAAAATAAAAATGTCCTACTCAATCAGAAACTGTAGGATTAACCTGAAAAATTAGCCTAAATGGAATAAGATTATTACTTTCTGATTTTGATCCTTGTAAGATTAAAGATAAAAGTGTAACCTTTGAGATGCCAAATATTCAAAATATAAAATTGGAAGTAATAATATATTGATAAAAGAAATAACAATCATGAAGGAACAGTAAATAATATATTCAGTAAAAATTCAGAACATAAATATAAATCAAGCATTATTTACAATTCCATTGGATGACACAATGAAAGGATATAATCCAATTACAGGAAAGAGTAGTACTTCAAGTAAAATCAATGCACGATTTTTATAATATTAGGAAAAAAACCGATACAATTTAAATCAGGAAATACTGTTGAACTAACAGCATCTCCTAATTTAACTAATAATGGAAATTTAGTTTTTCAACTAATTGTTAAAGATGGAAATGTGACAGATACAGATACTGTAAATATATATATTGTAGAGGATTTATCTTCAATAAATAATTTAGAAGCTGATATTGCAACTTATCAACCTGAAATATGTTTTGATGGAGTAGATAATGATCTTGATGGAAAAATAGACTTGAAGGATGAAGAATGTGATATGACATTTATGCCTAAATTTCCTAATCAAATGCCTTTTCCACTTCAGTCAGGAGGAATACCCTTTTATCCAAATCTCTATGGAGGACAACAAAACAGTTCCCACCAGGACAGGGTCAGCCTGAACGTGGTCAGCTAGGAATGATACAAACAGGACAAGGACAAATAATCCACTAATGATTTTATGATTAAATTTACTTTTTTATTATGATAGAAAAGTAATTTATCATTTAAAATATAATAATAGAATAATAATCCATCAAATTTTTTTGAAAAAGGAATTTGATAAAGGAGATACTTATATTTAATGCACCTGTTAATTTAAGGAAATAGATTTAGCTGTAAAATGTCCTATTTCTAACCTAATGGCCTTTAGATTTTTTGAAAGAAATAGAGAACATCTACCTTTATTGTAATGTATTCTTTGTATTTGTATTTTCTTGGTCTGAGTTTAAGAAATACATCTAATGCATTGGAACCATTTAAGGATCAAAAAAGAAGTTATATTGTTGTATGGGATTGGATTCAACGATTTGGTTCATGTCAGATCTATAACAAACACAGAAGAGTTTCTGCATTCATAATAGATGAAACTATTATCCAGATTGGCAACAAACACTTCTGGTCGTCGATTTGTATTGAACCAGTACATAAAACAGTAGTGCTTGGAATACATATTTCAGAAGAAAGAAACATGTTTGTAGCAGAGAACTTTCTTCATTCTCTGTTAGATAAATATAGTAGACATACTATTTACACTGATGGTGGTACTTGGTACACTCAATCATGTAACTTTTTACATTTGAAACATAGATTGCATTCTCCTTTAGAGAAAAGTCTTATAGAAAGAGTAATGCAGTATTTCAAAGACAGAACTGAATCTTTTGATGATTATTATCCTCTTATTAATAACAAAAAGAGAAATTGTAATCTACAACATGTATATAATTGGATCAAATTATTCCTTTATTTATATAATGCAAAAATCAGAAACACAATTCCATTCAAAATTGGAGATGAAATAGTCTTAACTTAACAGGGCTTATTTAATTATAGTTTTTTCAATATATGTTCCAACCGAATTCAATATAATCATCTCTTTTTAATTATTTATTTTTCAATTATTTCTAAAAAAGATAATAAAATAATAGATTGGGTCTATCTTTTGTTTCATGGTTTACCTATGTGTTATAATTGATTATTTCTTTTTATATTGATGATTTCTTTTAATGTGATCCCTCATTTGTTCCATTCCAGAAAAACTTTGATTACATTTATTGCATATATAAGATCTTCCAGATCCATGTATTACCTGTTCATGTTGCATTGATTCTTCTACTTTTCGAAATTTTTTTTGACATATAGGACATTGATACCTTTTGAATATATTGAGAAAAATATTCAATGCCTTTACAATATTAAATATTTTATATATATATGTTATAAAAATCAGTGCATACTCTTAGTTAAATTTAGAGACAATTTTAAAATTTTCCTTGAGATGTGTATAATGTAGATAGATAAAAAATAAAATAAAAAGATATGAAAAAGAAGATATTGTATTTGATCATTCTTTGTTAGACAACTGATGAAAATAATCATAATTATTCTAATCTAGCTAATAATCATGTAACAGGTATACTTTGAAACCAGTTATACAATGATGCTTTTCATTATCATCTCTTGTTTAATATTCTCAAACCTGTTAGCGGTAATATATTCTCTATAAAATATTCTCGTGATACATGAAAATACTGTTTATAATATCCAACTCTGTTAATAGCATATACTATCTTTCCATTTCTATA
>CAWIYT010000290.1:0-6687 GCA_963840085.1 uncultured Nitrososphaerales archaeon | reverse complement strand
ATCTAAATACAAGATAACAATATCACTACATGACTCTTATTTTAGAACCGCTATCGGTATAACATGAACTAAATTATTACAAAATTGTTATTCATTTAATATTTGTAAAATATACTACTAGTATAACATTTATTTCTTTGACTATGTATCTATCTAGTAGTTGGTCTTGGTTTGATTGTAGAAAGTAATTTTCTAAAACTAAATGGTTTTACTAGAATGTCATCTTGGTCTATTCCAAATGAATTAACCACAGTATTTATTTTACTTAACGGATGAGTTGTAGTAAATACAATTCTTTGATTTGGAATTTCTTTACGTATTTGTTCTATTACTTCAATTCCGTTTATATCCCGAAGATGTGAATCCAATATAACCATGTCAAAGCCTTCTTCTATATCTTTATCTTTTGAATCTAATAGATATTCTATACATTTGCTACCATTTTCTACCATTTTCTATATTTAATCCAAGACCATTCAAATATTCTCTGTAAACGTAACGTAAATCAGATTCTGGTTCTGCAATAAGTATTTTTATTTGTTGCCTATTTCGATTAATTAATCTATTGGAATATGGTGATGAATGTTCATCTTCTATGTCAATTGTAATATCATGCAAAGCACTAATTTTATTTTTTATATAGTGGTCTGAATCTTTAAAGGCATGGTTGGGATGGGGACATACTACAGTAATATTTTTGTTGTTTTTTATCCAGTCTGAATGGCAAGTCTGCCACCATTTTTCCAAATCTATACATTCACTAAAGTGTCTATTTTCAGATAAACAACATGCCGCATCTCCAAAAATAAGTATTTTATCTTTTTTTCCTTCAGAAAGACGTTTATCTAATATATATTCTAATTCAGATTTCAATTCGTCAACTAGGGTATAGTCTCCTTTTAATACCGATTCATAAGAAGGTTTAAAATTGATAAATTTTAGATTTCCATTTTGAAGATTTTCTTCATAATTTATTATTCTTGAAGATAAACTATCTATTAGTGAAATACCTTTGAAATCATCATTATCTACAGACGCATATATACAAAAATAGTCATTCTTTAAACCTTCATTGATATAATCTATAGTTGTGTTATTACGTTTATCATTACTTTCATATAGTAACATTATATGTCCATTGTGTAAGGAAGTGATTGAGGATGATGACATTAGCTAATTAATCCTCTTTCTTTTTTCTCATCTTCATTGTTGCTGATTTCTCCGCTACTATTGTCTCTTATTTCGTTTTCTATTGATTCTTTATTAAAAATATTTTCAGCAGTATCAATAACACTATCGTGTTGTTTTAAAATAGCATAATATTTGTGCAGATTAAAAGGATATTTTTCAAAAAGTGCTTTTGGGTATAAACACATACAAGAACCTTCAAAAGGTTTTTGATGTTGCCACCAAGCTTCTAATGATTCGCATTGAGCAAAATGTTTATTTTCAAATAGAAAACCAGCACAGTCGCTCATAAGTCTTATTTTTTTATTTTTTCTTCTACTTTGAATTCTTTCACTAATTTCTTTTTTTATTTTTTCAAAAAATATTAAATCTTCAGTTGATGCTGCAATATAATAAGGAGCCAAATCAACAATCATCAAATTACTTTCACTGATATTTTTCTCATAATCAACAATATGCGGTGCAATTTCTAAAGATTCCTTATCTCTTAAATCAATAGCTCCGTAAATACAAAGTTCATTTTTATTTAAACCTTCATTAATATAATTAATTAAATATGCATCTCTATTTCTCGTATCATTATATAGTAATACAGAATGCTGGTGGTCGTTATAATAATGGTTCAAAGAATCCTCTTTTAAAGACAATTCAATTTTTTTATATTATTATATCAGATTTAAAGCTTAGTCTATGTAATCAAATAATTCAAACCTAACCACTCAATTATAATGAAAAAATATAAATTATTTGTTAAAAACTTAAATTTATTTATTTCCTGATAATAAATGGTATAATAATTATATTTACTTGATAAACAATTTGGAAAATAAAAAATAATGTATCTTTAAGTTAAAGATGTTTTAATAAAATATAAAATGTAAAAATAATTTGAAATTTTATTGTGAAATCATCTATTCCATCAGATGTATGGTTATCCAGTTGAGATGAAAGTATTGTTTCATTTTTTTTCTTGTGCAAAAGTGATTCCTGATTTATAGATATTACTATTGAAAGAGCTGCAATTAATTATGATAAAATAGATTTCATTCCTAAAATTCTTTTAATAATAGTATTTTTTAAATATTGTCTTTTGAAAATAATAAAAGCTAAATACTATGTAATAGAACCCTACTACATGGAAGAACCTAAGAAGATTTAGATTCTAACTTTTGTTTTACTGTTTGAGCAGCTTGTTGAATGCCTTGTTTGATTTTATCTTCTGCCTGACTTCCAGTTAAGAAATTACCAATCTTTCCTGTAGTTGGTAATTCATATTCGATAGTATGTATAACAGTAGTATTATTATTTGGTCCACCTTGAAATTCTTGAAGACTTTCCCAAAGCTTGAATGGACATTCTGTTTGTCTTGTAACTAACTTTCTATTCTGTTCTTTGTCTACAACTTCTAAAAGCATGTCATCTCTTTTTCCCATATATTCACCAGTTACTTTCATTTCCGAACCTTCTTCACTTTTTTGACCCGAGACATTTTCTGATTCTTTGACAATTTCACTAGGCCATCCTTCCTTAATATTATCTGGATTGGTATAATATTCAAAAACGCTTGTTATAGGTGCATTTATTTCAATTTCATTTCTAATTGTTGTCATGATTATCCTTGTATTGCATACTATATAATTAATAGAGGTAAAATGTCCGTGACATAGGCACAAGTTATACATAGAAAGCTGGAATTTAAAAATAAAATGTTTTGAGTGAACGTATCTAGTGTATTATACTTGTTTAATTAGTAGAGAGCTAGTTTTATCATAATAATTGTTTTATAGAAAGAAATTCAATAGATGTTGCCTTCTGCAGCATATGGTGTACCGGGTTTCGGTCCATTTCCCCGAGACACTATTACGGTAGAGAGGAAAGGCCAAATACGGGACTGGCCGAAATAAGCCTCTTACCTGCAGAGGGCAACTCGATAGCAATTATTACATGCTAATAAGTACAAGTACCTCTTTTATTTATTATACTCTCTTAGTATGTCAGGCTTAGATTTGAGATAATAATTATTTAGATAAACTATGAAAAATAATTTTTCTGATAAACAATTAATCGGTTCTTCTTAAACTATATTATCTATAATTTATTAGATATGGAATCATTCCATCAAAAAACTAATGATGATGATAATTCTATGGTCCTAGAAGAGAATAAAAATGACAATAAGAAAAAGAATCTTGAAGTAACTCCTATTATAATTTCACCAAAAAAATCAAAAGAGTCAAAAATGACAATCAGAGCACATAAAGCTCATCAAGAAGGAGATTCAATTACTTCTAAGTTAGGACATTTATTTGGGTCATTTAAAGAGAAGACAACAGATTATCCAGAAAAGGTACAGACAAAACATCAGGATATTAACTCATTTGCAACAACTAAAGTACAGGCAGGAGGAACTACTATCGAAAAAGAAAAAAAAGGAGGACAACAGCAATTTGTTATTCCTATAATCGAAGAAAACTATAATATTTCTAAAAAGACTTTGGTAGAAGATGTTAAAATAGAAAAAATATGGATAATACATGATGAAAAAATACATTTACCAATAGCTTATGAAAAAATATTTGTAGATGATAAAGAGCTTGATTCATATTCAAAAGAAGATATTTTTAGTCAGATTAAGGATAAAATTATAAATTTTCAATATATTGGGGAAAGTGATGAAGATGAAAATAAGATTGAAAAAGAAAAAAAAGAAGATATAAAACGACAACAAAACGAAAAAGATAGACGACAGGCAAGAGTAAAAGAGGATGAGATTCCATTATTTGATGATGAAGAAAAAATAAATTCTACCAGTTCTATTAATAATAATGAGATACTAAATGATAAGACACAAAAAGTTATCCCACTTTATGCCGAACAACTCATAATTACGAAAAAAAAGATAAAAATAGGAGAAATCATAATTACGAAAAAAAAGATAATAGAAGAGAAAAAAGTCAATATAGATATAGTAAAAGAAAGAGTTACAATAGAATATCCTAGTGGCAAAAAAGAAAGATTAACAGAAAATAGTATATTTGTAACCGATTGAAGGCAATTACTAATTTGGTAGTATAGATATTACATCCCTTAATTGTACAAATGTGATATCTAATCATTTATCTCAAGTCTTTCAAAGACAAAGATTACTATAGTAAATAATTATTGTTGTTTGATATCGTTGAGTTCCTTTATTATTTTGTCGTATCTCCTTCTTTTTTCTTTCTCTTTCTTTTCTGCTTGCTCGACCATTTGTTGCATCTTCTTTTCTGGAGTTTCTGGAGCAGGTCCACTTTCTACAATGATATCTTTATCAATAATTGATTTTGTTGGAATTATTACAGTTTGACCTTCCTCATTTTCTAAAATTATCTGGAAAGCTCCTACCTCTTTAATAGTTTCACTATGTTTTTCAAATTTTATTTTTTGTCCTGGTTTTAGAGTGGAATGTATATTTGTAATACTATGGATAACTCCAGAAAGTATATCTTTAAGACCATATGCTAATGCTACTCCTAATCCTATGGCGATAGCAGCAGCAATTCCTCATACAAGTGCAGTTATTACCATATTCAGAATTCCAGCTCCTATTTGCAATTGAGTTATTGTGGTCACAAAAATTATTGCATATATTTTATAATCAACTATCCTAGATATTAATGAAATAACTATTAATAATTAAAAAAAAATTTTGATGACTAATTGCAAAATAATTTGATAATCTAAGTTTTATTATCTTTCGATATACCCTCATCATTTGCTTTTGTTATCATTACAAATGAAAATCTAAAAATGATTCAATTGAAAAATTATTCATAATTGAAGGAATGCCCTTGACACCAATAAAGATAAGTCCGATGTGTACAATTTACACATTCATATGGTTGTCTATGATTATGATTATCCTCTAAATTATGAGTTTCTGAACAAGGACTAATGTATGCAAAATTGAAACTACTATCTGGTGGATATGCTTTATAAGGATGACCACAATTAAAACAACTAAATATTTCAATCTGTGGTTGGTTTTGTTGCTTTCTGTGTTGGTTAATATTATTTTGTCTCAACTCATCTTTATTTTCAGATTCTATCTTATTTCCCTTCTTCTCTTTAATAGGATATTAAAAGTATTTAATAATTATACACAATTTTTTAATTTCAATTATTCACTTCAGATAAAATATGAAGCATAGTGAATCAGTAGGAAATATGATTTATAAAAAACTAAATCAAAATCTCAAAATAATCATAGAGTGGAGAGGCAAATAAACAGTCATCAACAAGTTAAATGTCATAGCTTGACATATTCAAAAATCTTGACATCTAATTCAAACTATGACAATTAATTTCTATTATATTTTATTTATTACCAACACTCTGGTGATGCTAAAAATCCATACTTGGCACAGTACTCAGCAGTTTGGGAAGAACTACCTGTAAATGCATCATGAACTACCACAAAAAATAACATAGCAATAAAAAAGAAACTGAAACCACTAAATAACCATTTTAATACATTTTTGATAGAATTTTTTTTACGTAGCGTGCAAAACATAATTGACTGTATATAGACCCATATAATTATCATCGTAATTTTTTTTGGAAAATTAGGATATTTGATGGATAATGAATTAAATACTAAAGAAATAAATATTTTTCATATTATATCGAGGAGCTATATATGATGAAACCAATCGACAAGCTAAGATATTTTCTGTAGTTATTTGTATGACATTGCATCTTCAAATCTAGAAGTTTTTCCAAATCAACTGATAAGATTCGACTAAGTTGAAAAAAACAGAGGATAGTCCAGACCAATACAACTTTTCTCAATGCTTTGAAATCTTATAGAGTATTTCATTCTCATATGTTTTACTTCATATACTATAGGAGGGTTATGATTTTCGAGTTTATGAATAAAGTATTGCAATTGAAAACAGATTATTTTTATTTCATATCTGATAAATAATAATAGAATGCCTGATTCAACTAATAAGAATCAACTAAATAAAGAATTCAAAAGAATTAAGGAAGAAGAAGAAAAGAAAAAGAAACTACTGACAGAAGTTAAACAACCAGAAAACCCTCTTCCTGTAGGAGAAGGTCATGAAACCGAAGTTATAGATAAAGAAGAATAAATGGATGATGAAGAAGTTTAATTATGAATAACCCCATAAAGAAAGCTTCCCAATATATTTATATTTTTATTATTGCCATCAACTTCCATTAAGTTTCATTTGATTTCATGTAATTTTAACCTCAATATTCTGTAATCATCGTCTTTTCATTTTTTCAAATAATACTAAGTTATTACGCATTTATCAATTTTGAAATATAGACGTAGGCTAGAAATAGGAGATTCATTTCAAATTTATAATTCGCATTTTCAAATGTTACAAATCTTTAAAATAGGTTTCTAATAATAAAAGCTAAATACAAGATAGTACCTATCTTTACATTGGACTCTTATTTTTGAACCTCTATCGGTATTACTCCCGACGG
>CAWIYT010000289.1:0-16318 GCA_963840085.1 uncultured Nitrososphaerales archaeon | reverse complement strand
TAGGAACAGACTGAAAAGATATAACCATATTTCAGATATTGTATCTGGTCTTGTGAATTACAGGATAATAAAGAATAGTGTATCACCGTAACTGGATATATCAGAATTAAGAATGAGATGTAAATCTAATGTAACTGCGCAAGAGATCTAATATAATAGAAACGAAGGAATTAATTGATGTTTTTTTCTCTTTGTTTATACCTTTTTTCAAATAGAATACATTTTCTTTTGATATATGATTAATTTTTATTAGATTTTTTTTGTTAACTATAAAAAATGATGGCAAAAGCAAATTAATACAGAAATGACCTCTGCTTTTTTATTAGATTTTCTTTATTAAATTCAGTGGAATCCTCTAGAAGTTTTATATACAATTCCATTAACATTTTAATTTCAGAGAGAAACTCATTTTACATAGCCCTTTTTTTTGTTTAAAATTAATTTAAAAACACTTAAACTTCTTTTTGTTATTATTTGACTATTAGGCTGAATGTAAATGTTGAGCCTACACCTTTTTCTCTATCATCTTCATTATTATTATTAGTTGTAGTAGCCCATATCTTTCCACCATGCATTTGAATTATCTTCTTGGAAATAAACAATCCCAAACCTGTACCACCTGTCATGGATTTAGTAGCAAATTTTGTAAAAAGTTTTGGCAATATCTCTGGATGTATACCTGTTCCTGTATCTTTTATACTAACAAGAATTTCATCATTGTCATTATTATTATTATTTTTTTCTTTCAATAATAATAAGTTAAGTATCATATTTTAGGCCAACAACCAAAACATCTAAGATATCTTCTTACATTACATAACAGATTATCTTCTGCTCCATAATTGTAATTGGCACATACATCTTTTTTCAGATTCCTGTTTACTTTTGTTTCTATTGGATTCAGGAATGGTGCATGTGTTGGTAGAAATAGTACAGTTAGCCAGTATGATTGTTTTTCCATATAGTGTTTTGTCTTTTTGCTTACATGAAAAGATGCATTGTCTATTACAAGGATGAATCTCTTGACATTTCTTTTTCTGACATATCTTTTGATACTGTTTAGATGGTTTATGAAATCATTACTGTTTCTTGTTTTGCTTGTATTGAATTTAATTCCATTTAGGGGATAAAGAAGGGTTATGAATACATTGACTTTATCGTTAGATCCTTTATGGAGTATCTTTTGCTGTTCCCCTCTTCTCATGTATGTCCTGGTTATGTATGGTTGCAGATGTAACCATGTTTCATCTTCAAATCCCAGTAGAATTTTTTTTAAAAAGAGCAGAGGATACTTTCTTGTATCTGTCTATCTTGTTCTTCTTTTCTTCATAATCATTACCTTTTTCCAGTTCAAGTTTGGGTCTCTTGTATACTATACCTAAATCATGAATTATTCTCCATGTTTGCATTGGACTGACATTCATTTCCAGTAATGTTGAGAGATAAGTAGCCAACAGCCTGATATTCCATGTATTTTTGAGATAGCCAAATGTATGGGGTGATTTGTTCAATACTGATGTCTTTTACCATCTCTTTGTTTTTGTGAGTAGATATTACTGGCTTTCTACCTGCATTCATTCTCTTTTATTTCTTATTCCATCTAAACCATATTTTCTGTAATTGTTAATCCAGTCATACACATTACGGTAATTGACACCAAGGTTTTTGGCTATTGTTCTGTAAGGTACTCCTTCTTCATCTTTTGCTTTATAGCAGACGCTCTCTTCTGTATTCCTCTTTGTCACGAGTACTCTTCATGAATCTATTCAGTTCCTTTTTCTGAGTATCAGATAATTTCAGAATATAGGATTTGGGCACATGTATCAATCTAAACATTCAGAGCTAAAGTTCTTTCTATCAGAGTATGTTGATAATACTAATGCATGTTGATGATATATGAGATACTTAACTTAGTAATACTGCCTTCATTTGTGAAATTTATGGCATTGGTTAACAAGTTATAAATGACTTGACTAAGTATATTTCTATCAGCCTCTATAATTATTTCATTGTTGTTATCATACGATTCATAAAATAATTTTATATTCTTTTTATTTTCTACAATCTTTTGTTCATACTCTCTCAAGATATCTGTTATCATTTCTTTAAGATCAAATTTTTCTTCCTTTAAAAATAAAGAGCCACTTTCAATTCTTGTAACATCTAATATCTCTTCTGCAAGTTGCATAAGTCGTTTTGCATTTCTAAAAATAATATCTAGAAATTCCTTATCTTTTTCTATGTTCATTCCTCCTTGACGAAGTAGTTCAGCAAGTGCAATTATTGGCTGAAGGGGTGTTTTCATTTCATGTGCTGCTACATTTATGAATTCATTCTTTAATTGGTCTTTATATTTTAGTTCTTCATTTGCCTTTTTAAGTTCGTTTATTAAATTATCTTGTTTTTTGATATTCTTTATAGAGTTCACCATATAATTGAAAGAATTACTTAGAACTGAAAGTTCATCATCATTATTATTATTACCTTTGCTTTGACCTAGTACATTAAGCCTCTCTCTCTCTTTACTTCAGATATTACAGAAGTTAAAGCAAAAATTGGTTTTAATATCTTCCGAATAAGGTAAAGTACAAAAACAGCAGTAACTGCAATATTTAAAATTATAAAGAGTCTTTGAATAAACAATAAATACTCTGAATTACTTTTTAAATAATCACCTAATTTTGTAACCAATATCCATTATATTCTAAAAATGTTTTAAATAGGTTAGTGAGATCATCATTATCTACTATCAATATATTTTTACCTTTTGTAGTAGACATTTTTACATTCTCTCTTCTAGTCAAACAACAATGTTCTTTATAAAGATTATAGACAATTATTAACACTTTTTACTTTATTAATAACAAAATAAAAATAACATAATTGATATTGAATTTATATCAGTTTAAATTATCAAATGATGATGTAATTTAGCAAATCAGGATCTACGCAAAATTTAGAAATAATTAAACATTATAAAGGATTAATTTATTGAGTTTCAATATTTTTAGTGTAATAGAGTACATTATTGCTATTAATAGTAAAAGCTATAGCCCTCCTCAATGAAGAAATAGCTATCATATTACTGAAGGCTATGGCAGTAGGATAGTTAGCTTTGTGGTATGTCTGTATGTTGTTAGTCCTGGATAATAATATTTGAATTAACAAAAAAATATTAAATATATTATATAAAAATTGAAGATAAATTATTTAATAGTCATAGCCCAATTAATCAATTGTAGCCGAGTTCCAATCATACAATTGATTAAATAATGATATGACTATGACTAGTGATTATATATTAGCCTCTTTCTGTGTGAACTCTTTTTTGCTATAGTTATAAAATTATTTAAGAATTGTAGACAAATTATTAGTAAAAGCAGCCATAACCTCTAAGGGATATATACTGCCTAACATAATTTCGTATATCTTTTAAAAACATGGAAATGGATTTTTAAGCATTGTAAACCTCGCATATAAAGAAAAATATGTAAACGAACTTTTGTTAGTTAGTATACATCATAACAAAAGAAGTTATGGCAATTTGTGTTTGAATTTTGACGGAGATAGTAAGTAATGAAACTAGTAAAGTATTTTATTTAAAACTTAAAGAACAAAGTAATTATAATTATGTGTTATGATGTGAAAGTGAGTCATCCCAATCCCAAAATCATGTCCTAACATTTTTTGTTTCTCCTATTTCTCCTAAAATTCGACTAAGGATATCGTCGAAGCTATTGTCTGCTCTTCCTAGATACTCCTATTGTTGATATATATTTTATGAAACAACTATTCGCATGAATTTTGAATTTGTTATCAGTGTTTTTATTATTGTATTATGCATTATGTTAAATATATTCATTTAAAATAATTCTTATGCATAATTATTAATAATTTCCTAAATTACTACTCCAAATATTCTTCATGTGACTCCCATTTATGATACAAAAAATATTGTTGTTATTCATTCTCTAAATTCTCTTTTTGAAATACTCTTAATTCCTTTAGCAGCTACTTTTGAATAAAATCATTTTCTGCTTTGGGAAGTAATATGGTTTAATATTATTTCTTTTTTACCATCATATATAGCATATTTCTAAAATTCTTCCTTTTCTCTTTGTTGAAGGTACGGACTAAGAGTATCAAATAGAAGTCACGAATATCCAAAACTATTGCTATTACTTGATTTGTATAGTCATTATGCAAATGTAATTCAAATTTGTTATCTTTTTTCCTATTTAAAAGTAACAAACCTATATCCTATCCTAAATCACTACATTCAAAAATGATATTGGTGGATCAGCAATAAAAGTATCAGAATTACTATAAGTCATTTTAATTTGAAATCTCATTCTCTTATTCTTCTATTGATTCTCCTTCTTTTTTTTGACTTTGGAATTATCTTTGCTATATAATCAATAACATATTCATATATATATATAATACACCTTAACCTGTATCTCTGATAAATATCAAATCAAAAAATGTCTAATTCCTTTTAGATAAATAAACACTATAGAAAAAATTAGAATGTTTTCTATGTAATTCTTATGATTTAAAATTGTACCATCTGACACAATTCTGTTCTATAATTTACTTCTAATCTTTGTGTTGAAATATTTCAGCACTTTCTTCTAGAAGTTGGTATGGTTTTACTTGTTGGGTTAACGATATGCTACTACTAATAAATAATATGTTTCATAGTTATTTAATAACAAAATATGTCATCACAAGATACTAATGAAAAGAAATACAATTGTCAATGTGGAGAGGCTTTTAGTTCAGTTGAAGAACTAAATGAGCACAATCATAAAGCACATTAATTGATTGATGAATTAAAATTCTTTCTCCAAATCTTTTTTTCTTTATCGTCATTATTTTTATCTTTTATTAAACTATATTGCTTTTGATAATAGAGGTCTTTCGACAATTCCCGATAGTCAATCTTTTTATCCAATTCCGAGCCAAAAGCACTCTCACTAAACTAATCATGCATATTGAACTTCCTTTGAAAAGTTATTAAATGGATAGTTATGAACTTTAAAACCATCTGTAATTTGAATATTTTTATTGATTCGATTACGCTTGGAATAGATATATAATTGAGATAATAAAGAAGGTATAATCATTGTTGTAGTAGTTGATTTTTATTTAGTAGGTTTATGAATTAGAATTTGTTGTTGTCTCAGTTTTCTTTTTCTATCTTGTTCAATCATTACATTAATAATAATAATAATATAGATAAATATAATATAATTATAATATTAAAATAAGAAAGTTAGTATTTATAGGTAATATAAAGAGACAAATTTGTTATATAACGTAATATAAATCACTTTATATTTCATATTATTATATGATTCTTCGTTAAAAAATGAATAGAATAAATTCATTAATCATTTTAGCAGCGATAACGTTGAGTACATTTTTGTTATTTAATACTACAACAACAACACCAATAACTCAAGTGTCTGCTGAACCAAAAGGATATGAAAATGAAAAACAATCATACGATTATCCACCAGAAGGAGACAATGGATATCCACCAATGATGAATGGCTATTATAGAGAAGGATTACCGATGGCAGAAGGAGAATATAATCCAGATAGCTATGGTGGATATTATGGCCATTATGAAAGTGAATTTTACCTAGATCAATATTTTGATGGCAATCCATATGGTGATGATAGCAGCAATCCATATGAAAACGGTAGTCCATATATAGAATAAAAAACATTTTATTTTATCCATTTTTATTTTAATTTTAATGTCATGATTTAACAAAATCATCTATAATATTAGTAAAAACATATTTTATTATAACTACCAAAAAAAATATTATAAAAAGAGGTTACTACCAAATAAACAAGAAGAGGATTATTCGACTATAACTACACCTTTCATAAATGGATGTATTGAACAATGATAGGCAAATTCTCCAGGTGAATCAAATATATTATCAAATGTATCTCCTGGAGATATTGGACCAGAGTGAAATGATCGATCATTAGCAGTTACAGTGTGCTCTGTTGAATCATCATTTCTCCATGAAACTGTAGTTCCTATCGGTATGCTGAGTTGAGATGGAGCAAATGGCTCTAAGTTGCTTTGATCGGCTGCTCCGGGAGCAATGAATACTGATTCTTGAGCAAATGCTTTGTTTAGAAACATTGAGGAATCTGATATATATGAAGTTGATGAGGATAAGAGACCAGCACTACTAAATATAGTGATTAATATACTTGAATCCAATAATATTAATAATAATATTTTCTTCATTGCATGTAACTTAATAATCAAATATAAAAAATTATTTATTCAGTTTAATTATTTATTGAAAATGTTGAAAAATAATAAGTATCATATCTTAGGCCAACTACCTATTTCTCTTTAACACCCTGCATCTGTATGACCTCCTATACCTGTAATGATAGGAGTAAAAAAGTCTTCATTACAAGGTGTTCTCATTTCAAATGGGTCCAGACCAATAGATGGATAGAGAATATTATTTATACTATTTTCCTCTAATTTCTATAAATAAACATTTTCACAAATGATAAATAATAATTTCATTAGGTATTCTTAATCTTCATCAGTCATCAAAAGAAGATCATTGTATAGGAAAACAAAAGAAACAATAAAGAAAAAAATCGTCTTTAACCATTGTCATAGTCTGTTGCTTACTGGACTTTAACCAATACCGATTGGTCCTTTTATCTTCAGGCTATGACAATTAATTCTAATTAACATTGTTCACCGATTTTTAAATATTACAGAATTTATAAAAATTTGCGCTTAGCAAAGGGAACATTAGGAGTAAGCTATAGCCCTCTGACTAAATATGGCTCTTGGTCGTTATATTTAGTCAGAGGGCTATAGCTGTTTACTATTAGCAATATGATAAATTATCTCTAAAATTATTAAATTATTATGAGAACAAAAATAACAATTAACTTTGTTCACCGATTTTTAAATAAATTTACATCTATAAACTCTACACTAAACAAAAATCAATACCATGATCGAGATAGCCATAGCCTTCTGTTTTCTCCTTGGTTGCAGTGTCAAGAGGGCTATGGCTTTATATTATTTGAGAGCATATAACAAAATTATTGATATGGATTCGTGTGATTTTTCTCATGACTACTACTACCGAACCTGAGAATTAGTTAATATATTTGATATCAAAATATTTTAATAATATATATCATTACCAACTGACAACATATAGTAGTCATTTGATTTTTGTAGTTATATCATTTTTACTTGTTGCATTTATTTATAGTTCATCTTTTAAATTCACTATATTTGGGGAAATAAAGAAGAGTGACGTCGACTGCATACCAGAGAATGGAAATAATATTGTCTACTGTTGCTACACGGAATCCGATAGTGAAACAGATGATACCGTGGCAGTATACTGTATTACTTGTTATAAGAATTGAAATGGTAATTTAGCTTGCGATGATTACGATAAGGTATTGTCGACCAAACCTCCAGATGACGGAGCATCTTTTCAAAAGACAAGGGATATTTGGGTTTGTTGGATGAAAAGAAGGAAGAATCTCCCATAACAGAAAGTGACAGCGAGAATTTAAACATTCCAAAAGATGAGGATAACAATAACTTTCCTAGCATGACTGAAGAGACAGAATCTTCTATAATAGAAGATAGTAGTGATGTCAATATTCAGAAAGACAATGAAATGCAAGATGCTAAGGAAAAAGAAGAGAACGAGGATGATGATAATCAAGAACTAAAACAAACTTCTAAAAAACAAAAAGAAGTTGATGAGAGATTAAAAGATATAGAAGATATACAATCATAAGACCAATTTCAAATTCAGGATTAAAGTTCATCCAAAATAAAATAAAATAAATGCCATTAATAAAAACAGGAATTGTATAGAAATTTTTGAAGAATTCCATTGAACTTGATAATAAATTACTATTAAAGGTAACAAATAAAATATAGAAAGAATAATTTTAAAATTATACCTTTTTGTAATTTTTATATATTTTTCCCTCTCTTAATATAATTATGGTATCTTTATATTGTAATTCATTAATCACATGTTCTGTATATTTAGAATAGGAAGTATCTTCTAGGCTTATCTTTTATTATTTTTTGATAAAGATAAAATGGATATCTCAAAAATGTTATGGAAAAAAATATAGTAAGAATATTTAAAAACATTAAACCAAATCTTCAAAAAGGGTTTGAATCTATTTCTATTCTAAGAAGATTATCTATGTATTCTTTATTATCGTTTTTTCTTTTAATTTTATTAATATTATTTATACAATTCTCTATAAATTCTGTCCTATCTACCGATGATGGATTTTTTGTAGTCCCTGAAGATGAGTTTTACGACCCGGAAGACTATGGTGGGAAATCCTCTTTATCTTCTGAAGCAGAAAACTCTTCAGAAAAGTTTAGAAGTGAAACTGAATTGTATAATGCGAACTCTGAAAAATTTACAGGTTCGATAAATTCCTCTGATTTTAATTTTGCAGTTGTTGGTGATTGGGGTTGCACCAAAAATACTAAAAAAACTGTGGATTCAATTGAGAATCACTACCCTGAACTTGTTTTCAGTCTAGGGGATACATCTTATGGGTCTAACATAAACTGTTGGGCAGATATAGTTAAGCCAATATCCGATAAAATAAAAGCAGTAATTGGTAATCATGACGTTATGTCATCTATTCTTTTAGAACAACATCTAAAAAAATTTGGATTAGATAAACCATATTATTCATTTGATTACAATAATAATATCCATTTTCTTATGATGGATTCTGAATCTTCATATCTTCCTGGTATAGATCCTGATTTTTCAGACCTAGAGAATACAGAACAATATAAGTTTGTTAAGAATGATTTATCTAAAGCCTCTAAGAATCCTAATTTAAAGTGGATTATTGTAATGAGTCATAGACAGTTTTATTCTTCAAGTTGTGGAGATCATGACTCTTGTGAACCAATAAAAAAAATGAGGGATGCCTATCATCCTCTTTTTGAAAGATACGGTGTAGATTTACTATTTAGTGGACATGCTCACAATTATGAAAGAACTTATCCTTTATTTTATAACAATATGAATTCATCAGAACCTATTATTGAAGAGAAGGATAAAACGGACTATAAATCCCCAAAAGGAATGTTTCAGATAATAGTTGGTACCGGGGGTATAGATTTTGATGATTTTTCTAACCAAGAGCCTTTTGTAGTATATCAGCAAGATTCTAGTTATGGGTTTTTAAACGTCGATGTTATTACTGACCAAGGAAATGTACTTTTAGGGAAATACTATGCTAATGATGGCGATGTATTAGATGAGTTTAAAATTGTTAAATAAAAAATAATTGACATTAATTTAGAATTTTAAAAATTATTTTATCTTTTATTATTTCCGTAATAATAGTCTAAGAATTTAAAAATTAAATATGGATTTATTCCAATCCTATCGTATTCTCAATTACTCAAAAAGGTATGTATGATATAAAAATGAAAATTATGATGAATTAATATTATATAAAAATAGAGATAAAGTAGTAATTTATTTTACTACTACTGATAAAAACTATATTCAAGAATTAAAAAAGTATCCTAATATTAAAAAAATTGTAATCTACAAACCTATATTATTTAGAGCCATTGATATTTTTTACCAACTTTAGGAGAGGCAAAAACACAATATCTAACACAATCTTCTTCATTTTGGAAAGAGTGACCTATGAATGTATTATGTAATGTCATGATAACTAACATTGCAATAATGAATATCTTAAATCACTAAAGGCAAATTCTAAATATTTTTTATTGTATTTTTTTATTCATAACATGTGCTTACACCGACAATGAAGATTATTAAATTATAATACTATCTAATTAGAGCCTATCCGAAAACACCTCCTCTCTTATATGTTATCCAAACACAGACAAAATGTAATATTGCAATATAGTTATCTTCTTTCTTTTCCCATCTAATCAATAATCGCCTGAATCGGTTCATCCATGAGTGTGTTCTCTCAACTACCCACATCTTCTTGCTCTATATTTTGGTATCCTTCTTCTCTTCTTTTTGTTACCATTATTGTAGTCTTCTCCTCTCTTGCAAATATGCATGGTATAACCATATTCTTCAAGTAACTCGTATACCTCAGGATAGTCATAACCCTTGTCAAGACAGATGTGTTGTTGTTGGGTATTTGTTGTAGATGATGATGATGGTGGTGGTGGTGGTCTGCAAACCACTATACTCTGAAGAGTTGCTTTTGTCATCTTCATATCATGTCTGTTAGCACCATCTACAGTAATTCCAAGAGGAATGCCCTGACCATCTACAAGAAGGCTACGTTTAGTACCTGATTTACTTCTGTCTGTGGGATTTGGTCCTGTACTTTTTTCCCCCAAGAGGTGCTTTTGTTATTGCACCATCCATTGATTGCCATTTCCAGTTGATACCAACTTTTTTATCATATATTTTTAGACCATCAATCCACATACGTTTGAATACGCCATCTTGTCTCCATTCCTGAAACCTGTCATGTACAGTACTGGATGCACCAAGACTTCTTTGTGGTAATGCTTTCCACTGACATCCAGTACGTGTAATGTAGAAGATAGCATTCATTGCCTTTCTATCATCCATTCTTGGACGACCTGTCTTCTTCTTCTTCTTCTTCTTTTGGATTTATGTACAAGAAGAGGGAAAATTTGATTCCATAATTCATCTGGTATTTCATAAGATGAATCGATTCCAGAAATTTCAGAGATCAAACTAATCTCGTGATATATAGTGTAGAGACACTTAGCTTTGTCGAATAAATCTATTGTACCATAAACTTAAATACTATAAACTACTTTTCGGATAGGCTCTTATTCGTATTTCATAAAGCAAGAATATTTACTCTAATCAATACTATCACAACCATATTAAAATTCTCGAGTCAAACCTTAAATTTATCAAATATTATTATTATCATTAGGTATATTCGTCTTTGAAATTGTAAAGTGATCTATTATTATGTTATTTTGATAATTTACATAATGATAGTGAGGTAGTTCGCTTTCATTTGCATAGAAGGTTCCTTTTATAGTTTTATTATTAATATTGATATTTAGAAATCCGAAATGTTTATCATCTTGTTTTGCAACAAAAGGCGCTTGTTGTTTAATTTCATAAAGAGATCTTCCAGCGGTGCCGGTTATCAAGTAAATGACTCCTCCATTATCATTATTATTATAATAATTTTTTTGATTGCTATCTACTATAATTGGATTATTAGAACTATGACCTTCGCTATTATATTTTAATGGAAAAGTCCTCTGATAGTTATGATTATCACTAGTAAATACCAAGTCAACACCATATTTATCAAAACGAGGATGATAAATATCTCTGATTGTAGAATTACCAGGATGTTGAGAAGGTGAAGTATAGATAGGTATAGATTCTACAACAAATGTCCAATCTATTTTTGGATTGGTAGAAGCAGTTTTTAAATCTTGTTCAATGAATTGATATTGAGATGAACCAGACTTATAATCAATATAAGGATCTATAAAAACAAAATGTACATTATTCATATCAAAAGAATAATATGTTTTTGCTAAATTCAAAGGCTTCAGATATTGATTAATTACACCTATTGCCCCACCACTAGTATCACTATATTCATGATCTCCCATGGCTATCTTCATCTTTGATATGAAAGGATATATTATTTCAAACCAACAATTTGCAGATTCATCGTAACTTAGATCTCCTGCTGAAACTACAAGTTCAGGATTCTTCTTTTGAATATTTTCTGCTGTTTTTTTTGTATCTTTTTCACAACCCCAATCTGCTGAAACTGCAATATTGAAACCTTTAATTGTATTTGTAATATCATTGGATGCTGCTGCTGCCTTGTCATCTATAATACCAGATGATGTTGCCCTATATTGACTAGTAGCAGAATCACTCCCGTCTTTTCCAAAATCCAAATATACGATTAGTCCTTTTGAATCAAAAGCGTTATTCATAAAAATCTCTGAGATTTCTTTGTCTGTTAATCCCCTATTCCATACTCTAACTTCATCTATATTACCAGTAAAAAATTTGCTTTCATCTAGAGAGTTTGCTCCAATTCTTAAGGGTTGTTCTCCAGTAGCATCAGGTATTGCACCATTGGTAATCTTAGTAGATAGTTGTTTTCCATCTACATAAAGCCTTAATAAAGAACCATCATAAGATAACAAAACACAATGCCATTTTCCATCGTTATATTTTGCAGTAGACTTTACTTCAAAATCTTCTCCAGATACAGTTTCAAATCCTCCAGAAATTGTTCCATCTCTAGAGAACCAAATCCCATAATTCATATTTTCACCTTTTTTATCAGTATTAAATCCCCCTTTATTTACTAAATGAGCTGGTTCCACTAAAATACTATTATTAGCTTGATCTGTTGTAGTTACTGTTTTAATCCATACAGATATAGCAAAATTTTGAAGTGAAAGAGCATTATTATGAGATATATCTTCAAAATCTTTTCCATTTAGTAATAGAAATGGTTCAAATTTGTAATCTAGTATTTTATTATTTGTTGCTGTGGTGGTTGAATTTTGTTGAATACTGTTATTGTTATTAATATTTTTTTCTCCATTTACTAGACTTATAGATAATAACGCAAAAAATGATATAGTTATTGTAAAAAGATAAAGATTCATAAGTATTCAATTTTAATTTTTATCATTATTAAATGGTAAAGATATTTTCTTCAAAGAAAATTATAAATAAAATAAATATAGTTAATTTTTATTAATATAAAAACTTCCAATTATTTATATTAATAAAAATTAACTATACTAAATAATGATAATATAAAGAAGATTCATTTCCTAAATAGCGTTGTATTTTTTTAGATAAAGAAGAAGAATACGACGTATTAAATAGATTCATTATTTATATTAGTATCTTAACTTTTTTTATGTCTTTTTCTATATCATAATAGTCTTTGTATGATATCCATTGTTTTTTCCTAAAGAATATAATTAATACTGCAAATATTAATCCAATAGTTATTAAAGTAATTCCTAAAAATTTATTAGAAAGATTTGATGACAATATTGTCTATAATAAAATAACTTTTAAAAATCGTATTTGCAATTGAAATAAAAGAGAATTGTTTTGAAATTTCAATTGATATCATCTATTTTGATTAATCTTTGTGATACTTGGTAACAAAAAAGCAAGTAAGTTATAAATGAATTTATTCGTTTATTTTAGAATTTAATCATAAAATTCTTTCAGTAACTATTACTACACTCATTTTTTATGTGATTATAAAAATGTTGGAAGATATTTTTAACGATTGTTGAATATATCATAGATTGGCTCTAAATGTATACTAAAATTATTGTTAATACTCAAAGGGATGCAATTTAAAGTTATGCTTATCTAGTTGATAATATATTATATAAGATATAAAATGAGCACTAACACTATTCCAATTGACCTTAATTATGAGAAATTAAGTTTATTGTTAAGGAGGCTCTCTCAAGGCATAATAGAATTAGATGAAGCAGAAGATCTTAGAATATTACTAGAAAGCGAAAGAGTGAGTGCTATTCGGAATAAGGATACTATTTATGAAAATCACCTGTCTAAATTAATTAATATAATAGATTCTTTTATTACGGATGAAATTAATCTGCAATTAAATGCCTAATCTATGAAAAAATCCTATAAATTTTATCATTTAAATTGCATTATTCACTATGAATAAGATTGAGAAAGAATAATTTGTAAAAGCCATAGCCTTCAACAAGTATAGGAGCAAACTATTATTGGAAGACCATGACTTTATTGTTTATGCTGCGTTATTGGTAACAGTATAACAAAATATATTAAGATTATATCTGCAATCCAATATCTTTTAATGTGATTTTTTTTAACTTGAACAGTCTAGATTAATAGATTCGTTATATTAGAATGCCATAGCCCTCTATATTATGAGATCCTATAGAAGGCTATGACAAACAAACTACTGGCTTTTTTTTATACGTTTTTGGTACTATCTATTATTCATAATAAAATATATAAAAATTTAAGAGATAATTTATTTAATTAAATTAATTGGTAAATATATTGTATTGTCATAGCCCTCCTCCTCTTATGTAACCAAGAACATCGAGATAGAGGGGGCTATGGAAAACTCCGGAATCTGCCTTTGATGCTATGAGAGCAATATTTCTTTTAATTATGAAATATTTAAAAATCGGTGAACACTGTTAATTTCTGATTATTATATTATTATTAATTGTCATAGCCTAAACATAGGACAAACACACAATAGACCTAGATATAATCGCTCTTATTGACAAATGTTTCAGCCAAGTTTAAAACTACATAAAACATAATTAAGATGTGTTTACTTTAACCACATCTCTTCCTGATGAAAGTTGGTGTACCAGTTTACTGAGAAAGGCCAGATGGAAAGACTACATATTATGTCCACATTGTAAGTCAAATAACGTAAAGAAGGATGGTCAGTATCGATCCTACCAAAAGTACCTTTCAAGCATTGTAAAAGATCGTTCAATGACAAAACAGGTACTGTATTTCATTATTCACATACACCATTGAAGATATGGTTTTTGGCAATGTATCTATACTTTGTACTCTGGCCCGGATGTTCAATAAGACAGGTATCGCTTGAGGTAGTTATACCAATTCCAAGATGCTATCGATTTATCAGAACAGTTATGGAAAAGTTATCATCTTCCTCATCATCATCTGCTAAACTCGGTGGTAATGTTGAAGGTGATGAATTCTATATCAAGGCAGGACTGAAAGGTAGATCATATCATGATGAGATAGTAAAATCAGGAAGAAAACCCAGGAAAAGAGGGCTAAAACCCTGGAGAGGCAGAGGAACATTTTACAAGGATCATCCAATGATAACATGTATTCATCAAAGAAGGAACGGAATGACATATTTTGATGTTCCTTTACGACAGTCACTTCTTGATATTATATGTACCAGAGTAGAGTATGGTTCAACTGTATTTACAGATGAATATAGAGCATATGACCAGCTGGAAGAACATGGCTTCATACACAAAAGTGTAATCCATTCACAGAAAGAATACGCAAATGATATTGTTCATGTGAATAATTGTGAATGCAGAAGCAACCTGTACCAGTTATGGATAAGAAAGTTCATGGGTGTAAACAAGTACAATTTACAGGTATACTCCAAAACATTCCAGTTTATTCATAACAATAGAACCAAGACAAGAGAACAAAGATTCATGGAAATTCTTTGTTACAACTGACTGAAACATTCAGAAATAAGAGCGGATATAATTAATTAGATCTAGGCTATAACTTGGATTTATCTTGAAATATTTAATAACGAATATACTATTTAGGACTTAAACTTTCTTCTAGACTTTTAAATAAGTAATTTAAGTTAGTAATAGTAATATTTCTATAATACTAGAGTAATAGATTCATCAAAATAATTAATCTATTCATGAAATAAAATTTTTGACATTAGTTAATAAATTATAATATGACTTTATCTCCATATAGAGTATATCCCTAACTGTTATTACTTAGAGTAACCTATCATTTTTGATGAAAATAATTTTAACAACTACAACGCTAATTGTTCTTCTAGCAATAGGAATTATTGGTATCAACAACAATAGCATTTTAGGAAATGCATTTGCTCAAGAAGGAGATTCAAAAATTCCTCCACTCGTTGAACCCGATAAAAATATTTCAACCATGACAATACCAACTACAAATCAATCTCAACCTATGATGATGAATTTGAATGGAACAATTGATGTAGAATCTACTATAGCAGAAGCATTAAAATCTAAGGTAACTACTGACATCATAGGAGCAATACAAGCAGCACAAGCAAGTGTTGGAGCAAATTCTTTTGTCAAGGAAGCAGAGTTAACTCCTGCACACGGATATTTAATCTACAAGATAATGGTAGTAGATGAAAATATGAAAAAATATAAAGTCATTGTAGATCCAGGCAATGGACAAGTATTGATGAAGAAAGAAGTTACAGGGTATGATTGTGAACATGAAAATATGAAATATGGCGGATATGAAGAAAAATATGATAAATATGGCGGTCAGGGTTACAAAGATGACTATGATAAAAATAAAATGATGATGATGATGAAAGACAAGGAATATTAGATAATCATATATATAATAATTCAATATTTTTTTGTTTATCAGAAATGACTTTCTTATTTTTATAAATATATCATATCTATGGAATAATAGATTAACTA
>CAWIYT010000288.1:0-8467 GCA_963840085.1 uncultured Nitrososphaerales archaeon | reverse complement strand
TACTCATTATGCATATATTCTAGCATAGAGTTGCAAAATTCTGACTCATACTTATATAGCTCGTAGTAAAAGTAAAAATGTGAATTCTTAAACCTTTGATTAATATAATCTTCTATCATGATAGAATTGAAATATGTTATGGCATAATTCTCACCATTGAACATGAAATTTTTTTTAAGAGTAAACTCTTTTATTTTATGACTGCTATCATAATATACTGCTACATTTCTTTTTGGATATATCTCCAAGATTAATTCATTCTTTTTTCCATCACAAATTTTGAAGAGTCTGTTTTTTCTATTTCTCTATTATTTTTGTATTATCTATATCGGCTCTGTTAACTTAACGAAAGATTCTATAGCTGTGAATGTCCTATTCTAACATATATTATTACGATTTGAAAGAAATAGGACATCCACTATTGTAGTTATGTATTCTCTCTATCTATATTTTCTTGGTCTAAGTCTTAGAAATACTTCCAAGGCATTAGTAATATTTAAGGATGAAAAAAGAAGTTATGTTTCTGTTTGGAAGTGGATACAAAGATTTGGATCCTGTCAGATCTATAAAAGAAAAAGAGTATCTGCCTTTATAATAGATGAAACTGTTATACAGATTGGGAATCAACCTTTTTGGTTATGGATCTGTATTGAACGTTCACTCTTCAATGCTTGGAATCTACATTTCTGAGGAGAGAAATATGATTATTGCTGAAAAATTCCTTAGATCATTAGTTGAGAAGTATGGAAGACATACAGTTTACACAGATGGTGGAACATGGTATGATGAAGCATGTAATATACTGAGTTTGAAACACTATTTACATTCACCATTTTAGAAAAGTCTGATGGAAAGAGTCAACCAGTATTTCAAGGATCGGGCTAAATCTTTTGATGATTACTATCCATGTATCACAAATGAATGCAATCTATTTCATGTGTATAACTGGTTACAATTCTTCATATCTATGTATAATGATACAACATCTAAGAATTATTTTATTAACGAATTGAATGGAAGAGATGAATATATCTTAAGTTAATAGAGCCTTTATACTAGATATAATTACATCATTGATAATAAGTTAATAAAATTTATTTGATGTTAATTACTATAACAGTAACAAAATAGAGGCAAAAATGCATCTTCGTCCAACTGAGTCTATGGAATTTTCTTCATAGAAAAACTACGGCTTTTCCAAATATATCTTATGTTTTTGAATATGGCATTTTTTATAAAAAAATAGTCTATGAATATGTAACAGAATATTGGATTTTCTTTAATACTTTTTCCACATGTATTACAGTATAAAAATGTCTTAGTAACAAATAATTTTTTATTAATTCTATTATGTAGATTTAATGTTGTTGTTTTTGATTTAACTCTAGTTCTTTTTAAATCTTTCATAATAATTATTATTAATATTATTTTTATCAAAGTATAAAAATTTATTATAACTAATTTCAGTAATATATACTAAAATTAATAAATAATTTACTATTACATAATACTTTTTTTATTCTCTTATGCTTTCTTGGAGTTCACAATATTTTCAGCATATGACAGTGATATCGCTGTCACAAATTTAAACTCATATTTATCTCTTTTTTACATTAAATTAATTGGGCTGTTTTCATATAATAAATTCAATAATATTAAAAATTTTAGAAAAATTTATCTATAACAATGACTTTGTATATTGTAAATTATGCAAAACATGATTGGAATGCTGGCACAATCATTTGGTATAGATCCAAACATAGCGAATATGGCAGTTAATGGTGCAACAAAAATGTTTCTTAAAAAATCTACTCCCAAGGCTGCTTCAGGTCTTTTATCTGCTTTACCCAAAGATGTTACTGACCAATTTGATGACAATGATAAACAAAAATTTAAAACAACACAAGAGAATGTAAATCGTTATGATTTGATAAAACAATTGTCAGAAATAACAGGTATAAAAGATATAGACAAATTAGATAATTTTGCTGATGTTATTTTAGATAATATAAAGCAAAATACTAGAATTGATTTAAGTGATGGTCTTGACAAAGAAGAACTGTTTCAAGGATTAACAAATCTATCAAGACAACAACAACAATCTCGTCGATTTTAATTTTCTAATTTTTTTACAGTCTCATTTAATCATAAGGTTTTTTAATGTATTAGTATAATGAAAAATGATATATAATTCTCAATTAAATGATGTAAATATATCAAGAGCAAATTTATCAATATTGTCTCATTATCTAGTGTTATTTGTTTATTATTACTTATAAAAAATTTTTACCAATACTTATTTATCCTCAGTAAATGGCTAGATATTGCTTGAGATGATTTGGGAAAATTCACCTTTTTTATTTAGTTAGCAATATTATTGAATATAGGAATAACAAATTTCTGATCAAACGATCTTGCGAATTTTGTGAATTCTCTAATATCACCATCTATGCTTACTTTCTTTGCTATTATTTTGTCAAGCAATTTAGCTTTGCCAACCAGAACCTCTTTGAGTGTGTCTGAATCAGTATACATTGCAATGTTATGTTCTTCAGAAAATGAGTCCTTATATTCAACAACGTCGTTTCGAATTTCCAAAGTAAAACCTTCTTCTGTATCGTTCAAATATATTCCCAAAATCAGGTCATCATCTGGGCTTTTTGCAGGATCAAGCTTGAACAGCATATTAAAGAGAAGATCATCAATTGAAAGTGTAGGGAGTATCTGATCAACTACATTTGTTCTTGGAAGTATTTGTAGTGTTGAAGAATTTATTTTTCCATCAAGTATATTTGCTTGTGTTAAATACCAGTTTCTACCGCCTGAAGTAGGATTCTCCCATCCTAATTTTCTAAGTGCATCAGCTTTAAGCAACTTGGCTTCGCTATTTTCTGGAAAAGCATATATCAGATAGGTAGAAAGCTCGCTACCCATTTATACTCTCTATTATCTAGCGATCTCTTTATCTCATCAAGGTTGCATTCAATCCTCCAAAACCATTAACAATTTTCGATCCTCTCTCTTGCAAAGTAATTGGATTAAACCACGTAGCATCACCAGAATTCCAACCTACGATATAACTATATATTTGTCTGACTATCCAAGACAGCTGACCAGTTCTTTCCTGCAACCAAGGATGGTCTTTTAGATAAGAAGGAAGTTCTAATATTTCAGTTATCTCATCTGCATTATAACCTTGATTGATATATCTAACGGTTTGCTGAACTAAATAGGATATTCCATCTCGATAGGATGTCAATATGTCTGAAACATTCTCGGAACCTCTTGCCGGCAATAAATGGCTAGGCACTAGATATGTAGCATTCAATCCTCTCATCATATCAATTGCATCAATCCATGATTGTATATCAACATCTTCTAAACCGGACATGGAATAAAGATTTGGAAATGCTTTATATACAAGATCACTTGATAAAAGGACACCTTTTTGTGGTATCCAAACAAAAATCTGTTCAGGTGAAGGTCCTGGTGCTGAAATAAGAGTAATGTTTATTCCTGAATATATCGCTTTAAGAGTATCGTTAAATAGAATATTTGGAGAGATATAGGATATATTTCCTAGTTTCCAGTTTGGCCCCAGTCCACTACTTATTGAGTTATCACTCTCATCACCTGATGAGGGAAGTAACAACCCACTCCAATAAAGCTCATAAATGGATTTCTGTTTTGCAATTTGTCCTATAGATGGAAAAACATTTTCAGGCAGTTCAACATTTGCAATAATATCAGGAAGTTGTCCTTGTGTCTTGCTATCATTAACAAACACTCCACCCCCGCCTACATGATCTACCTTCCCGTTCGTATAGATAAGTGCAGAAACAGGCTTGTCAGTAATTTTTCGAAATTCAGAAAGGATCATTTGGGCTTGGTCTACAGATGAACCACTATCTATTACTATCACTCCATCCGTTCCTTCTATCATAATAATATTGGATGGACCATATCCTATAGCTGTATAAACTCCGGGTGTAACTTCAATTAGCCTTGCTGGACTGAAATCTTTTGATTGTTCCAATAAAACAGGATTTACTGTTTTATTGCTTTCAATCCCACTAGAGGTAAATGGAATTGAATCTATGGAAGATTGATTCTTGGTATTAATGGTTTCTGAAAACGAAAACTGTGGATACAAAAAGAATAAAAAAAGGGAAAATATGATAACAAAATTTGAGAACAAAACGCATCGAAATACAAATGATTTATTTTGAACCATAAATTATATGATCAAAATCGGGATCTTTATAATATAATATAAATTCTTTGTAAAGTATTCAATCTTCCAATATGTTAGAAGGAAATTAAAAATGAAAGAGAGAAAATATAGATTGTCTAAAAACATTAATTAAAAAAAATTTTCCAAAAGGATTAAAAAAAGGTATAGCATTTAAAAGTAATAGAATAGCACTGATCACTAGGTTTAATTTCATATTCGGGGTATTGCTGATTTCCATTTTCGGCATAATTTTTTCTAATCTTGTAGATTTTCCTACAGTTGATGCAAAAAAATTCTCAAAAATTAAATCAAAGAACATCAAGTCCGATTTTAAGAAATCCAAAAGCAAGATATCCAAGTCCGATTTTAAGAAATCCAAAAGCAAGATATCCAAGTCCGATTTTAAGAAATACGATAATAATATCAAAAATGATAAAAGGTTCAAACCAAGTAGTATTTCTCAAGGTTCTTACTTTACTTCCTTCAAGCCCATAAATATCAAGGCTCTGGATAAGAATAAACTTAGGAATCTTGGAGATAAAGATAAACGTGATATATTTCCTGGAATTTCACAATTACCACATTTTCCTGAATGCGGAAAACAAGGGACATGTATAGACGAAGGTAGGATAAACATAGAAGATGGAATTAACATTGATGTAGACAATGTAGATGTAGACTGGGATGATATAGACTGGGATGATATAGACTGGGATGATATTGATGTTGACATTGATGACGATATTGATGTTGATATTGATGATGAAGATATAGATATAATAGTTAGAGAGGATGACTATGATGATGACGATGATGAGGAAAATAATACATATATCTATAATTATGGATATCCAGAAGAAACTTATCAAGAATCATATGTAAATGAATATGATGAAAATTATATTCAACAAGACACAAGTCCTGAACAATCTTATGTTACAGCAGAGGTTCAGAGATTAGTCACTGAAGGATCATTCAAAATTCATTTAGTGGAACCTGGAAACCCTTTGACTCCAGTAGGCAATACTGGATATGTTCTTTTAGGGGCTAACCAAGGAACAAATAACGAACTTAAAATATCAAATGGCTCTAATGGTCAAATTGTTATCCTTACTGGGGCTGATGACACAAGGCCTATTAAAATATCAGGTATGGGAAATATAAAACTCGAGCTAAATGAAGTAATACTTGGTACAAATGATGCATTAATCCTTGCATATCTCGATGAATCAACTTCATGGGTTCAGATAGCATCTAAAATTGTATAGAGTGGGATTGTTTCACAACCTCCTGTTTGACGATTTTCTATTCTTGATTGTTGATTGATAATATCCAATTCGTCTGTTTTCCCATTTTAAGTAACAAAAGAATAAAAAATGACTTTTTCTAAATTTCTATTCTTTTTATTACGTAAAATAATAATAACAATCAAAAAATTTATTCTATGGTTGAATTGATTCTATTTACTATTTAGAAAAATTAGCTGGTCCCACTTTATAGAAGGATTCAAATCTAACAGAATCATTGGAATCTTTTATAAATAATATAAACATCACTATTAGATTTCAAAATTTTATGGATATTGATAAATTATAAAATAAATGATTACAAAAAGTAAAGATTAATTCCTAGTTCATATCATTAGTGATTCATGAATTCTATTAAAAAGAGGATTGGAACCCAGAGTTCAATGGGGCCAGTGGTTTCCGTTGTGATATTGATCCTAAAAATGGACTCATAATATTAAAATAATAACAAATAATTAAACATTACGTATTAGACCTTATTTTGTTGAGACTTTTATTCTTGTATTGCAATAACCAAAATTCTGAGATGCAACAAGTGCATTTCTATGAAATTGAACTGTTAGGATATAGAATCAATATGATTAAAAAATTTTGTTATATTTTAAATATAATGTTTAAAGTTATTTAAAATAATATTTAGATATTTTTTTAGGTAATCTTAATTGGTAGACTAAATGTAAATGTTGATCCTTTAGTTTCTCTGCCATCATTATCCACATTATTATTAGCCCATATCTTTCCACCATGTTTTTCTATAATATTTTTACAAATGTAGAGACCTAGGCCAGTTCCTGATTTTGAGCCTGTTACAAATTTCGTAAAGAGTTTATCCTTTCTGTTTGATGGAATCCCTGGGCCGTTATCTATTATTCTTACCAATAAAGTGTTGATGTTGTCTTGTCTTTCTAAAGATACAATAATTTCTCCTTCTTGTACAATATTTATAGCATTATTGATAATGTTTAAAAAAACTTGGTTTAAACGCAATTTATCTGCAACTATCAAAATTGAATCTTCTTTGCATTTTAAAATTAAACTAATCTTTTTATCTCGGATTTGATTATCCAGATCTTTTAGTAAATCTTTTACTAACTCTACAAGATCAAATTCTTCTAAATAAAGCGTTAAAAGTTGACTGTCAATACGTGCAGCCTCCAGGATATTATCTGTAAGTAACTTAATTTTTTTAGCATTTTTTATAATAATTTTGAGTAAATCCTCTATATGACCAGGATCCTGATTCTTGTTAGAAAGCATACTTTCTGTTAGTCCTAAAATAGATTGAGTGGGATTTCGAATTTCATGTGCTGTTTCTTTAATAAATTGTAATTGTATTTCATTTCTGTTTTTTAATTGTTCACCAAGATTTTCTGCCTTTTCATAAAGATCTGACTGCTTCCACAGGTTCTCGAACATAGAAATATAATATAATACTGTTGATTTACTATTAGAGAAGGTTGAGAGCCCTAGTGATCTAGCAGGAATTTCTGTATAATCGTTTGCTAATTCCGCAGTCAGAGAAAACTTCCTGTCTACTATCAAAATTGTGACCGTTAAATATAATGGTTCTGGTAAATAATTAATATATAGTCCTTTAGCCTTTAATCTGTTAACTGCATCAACAATCTTTTTATCAAAAGGAGTTAGAATTCTTGTTTTTATATTACCTTTGGTATTATCTTGTAATCTTTGCAAAGTAAGAAAACCATCTGCTAATACTATTCTCCTATAAAACCCATTTGCTGAAGAAAAAAGTAGTAATACTTCATCCTCTGCAGATTGAACAAGGTTAATAGCAGTTCTTATTGCTTCTTCAGAGTCCATAATTACTTTTAGATGTGGTATATTGAATTTATTATTTTTTATTTCTTGGATTTTATCCGAGTGGGAATGGCTTTATCCCAGAAAGTATCAAAATCAAATTGTTGATTTCCCATAAAATTTTTAATATTTTTACCATAAAAATGCTCCAATCTCGTACAGGTTAAAACATTTCTGAGTATGGAAAAAGTATTTAGAATCATCTATTACTTTTTGGATGGTTTCCTCATCTTTTTCAGTAAACAGGGGCTCTTTACACAACGAACATTTTAATTCAGTTTCTTTACTGGAGGAATTGGAGAAGTCGATATTCTCATTCATTTTTTTTCTAGACCTTCACGATTATAGTAATATATCTTCTATGAGTTTTAAACTATTCTAGCATTCAGAATGTTTACAAGAATTATTTATTCCTTAAAAATGAGGATCATTAAGACAGAATTAAGTTTTTATCAAGTTCATTCATAATACAATACTCCTAAAACAAGTAATAAATTTTAAAATGAGAATTTATAGTGTTATTTGCTTTGTTGCACAACTCATTTAGATAATCATTCATCTATCTTCCAATACTAATTGATGATTATGTAATGGCTATGCTCTGAAACCAGTTATACAATGATACTTTCAGCATTATCTCCTTTACCATGTTTTCAAATCTGATAGCAGTAACATATTCTCCAAACATTCTCCTGATACAAGAGAAGATAGTTTCTACAATCCATCTCTGTCCGTAGCTTACGCTATCTTTCCATTGTTGTCAATTATTTTTCTGCATCTTCACAGTCTTGTTTCTAAGATAATGATTGGTCTTTTTACATCTGGAATTCTTTCTTACCTTTATTGCTGGATTAATTCCTCTGAATGATAGGTATTGAAAATTATTGTTATTGTCATAGGCTCCATCCATAATAGCATTTTCAACTACTTTGTTCTGCTTTATTGTTATATCCTCTATCAATACAGGTAATACTTGAGAATCATGTACTTGTTCACTAGTAACATCTAATGATAGGATTCTCTTCCTTTTGATATCAACTGCTATGTGTATTTTGAGATAACCTCTTTTTACTTTCCATTTATGTCTAATCCATTCCCCTCTAAG
>CAWIYT010000287.1:0-9527 GCA_963840085.1 uncultured Nitrososphaerales archaeon | reverse complement strand
ACTATACTCATTATGCATATATTCTAGCATAGAGTTGCAAAATTCTGACTCATACTTATATAGCTCGTAGTAAAAGTAAAAATGTGAATTCTTAAACCTTTGATCAATATAATCTTCTATCATGATAGAATTGAAATATGTTATGGCATAATTCTCACCATTGAACATGAAATTTTTTTTAAGAGTAAACTCTTTTATTTTATGACTGCTATCATATAGTACTGCTACATTTCTTTTTGGATATATCTCCAAGATTAATTCATTCTTTTTTCCATCACAAATTTTGAAGAGTCTGTTTTTTCGATCTCTATTATTTTTGTATTATCTATATCGGCTCTGTTAACTTAACGAAAGATCTATAGCTGTGAATGTCCTATTCTAACATATATTATTACGATTTGAAAGAAATAGGACATCCACTATTGTAGTTATGTATTCTCTCTATCTATATTTTCTTGGTCTAAGTCTTAGAAATACTTCCAAGGCATTAGTAATATTTAAGGATGAAAAAAGAAGTTATGTTTCTGTTTGGAAGTGGATACAAAGATTTGGATCCTGTCAGATCTATAAAAGAAAAAGAGTATCTGCCTTTATAATAGATGAAACTGTTATACAGATTGGGAATCAACCTTTTTGGTTATGGATCTGTATTGAACGTTCACTCTTCAATGCTTGGAATCTACATTTCTGAGGAGAGAAATATGATTATTGCTGAAAAATTCCTTAGATCATTAGTTGAGAAGTATGGAAGACATACAGTTTACACAGATGGTGGTACATGGTATGATGAAGCATGTAATATACTGAGTTTGAAACACTATTTACATTCACCATTTTAGAAAAGTCTGATGGAAAGAGTCAACCAGTATTTCAAGGATTGGGCTGAATCTTTTGATGATTACTATCCATGTATCACAAATGAATGCAATCTATTTCATGTGTATAACTGGTTACAATTCTTCATATCTATGTATAATGATACAACATCTAAGAATTATTTTATTAACGAATTGAATGGAAGAGATGAATATATCTTAAGTTAATAGAGCCTTTATACTAGATATAATTACATCATTGATAATAAGTTAATAAAATTTATTTGATGTTAATTACTATAACAGTAACAAAATAGAGGCAAAAATGCATCTTCGTCCAACTGAGTCTATGGAATTTTCTTCATAGAAAAACTACGGCTTTTCCAAATATATCTTATGTTTTTGAATATGGCATTTTTTAGTACAAAAATAGTCTATGAATATGTAACAGAATATTGGATTTTCTTTAATACTTTTTCCACATGTATTACAGTATAAAAATGTCTTAGTAACAAATAATTTTTTATTAATTCTATTATGTAGATTTAATGTTGTTGTTTTTGATTTAACTCTAGTTCTTTTTAAATCTTTCATAATAATTATTATTAATATTATTTTTATCAAAGTATAAAAATTTATTATAACTAATTTCAGTAATATATACTAAAATTAATAAATAATTTACTATTACATAATACTTTTTTTATTCTCTTATGCTTTCTTGGAGTTCACAATATTTTCAGCATATGACAGTGATATCGCTGTCACAAATTTAAACTCATATTTATCTCTTTTTTACATTAAATTAATTGGGCTGTTTTCATATAATAAATTCAATAATATTAAAAATTTTAGAAAAATTTATCTATAACAATGACTTTGTATATTGTAAATTATGCAAAACATGATTGGAATGCTGGCACAATCATTTGGTATAGATCCAAACATAGCGAATATGGCAGTTAATGGTGCAACAAAAATGTTTCTTAAAAAATCTACTCCCAAGGCTGCTTCAGGTCTTTTATCTGCTTTACCCAAAGATGTTACTGACCAATTTGATGACAATGATAAACAAAAATTTAAAACAACACAAGAGAATGTAAATCGTTATGATTTGATAAAACAATTGTCAGAAATAACAGGTATAAAAGATATAGACAAATTAGATAATTTTGCTGATGTTATTTTAGATAATATAAAGCAAAATACTAGAATTGATTTAAGTGATGGTCTTGACAAAGAAGAACTGTTTCAAGGATTAACAGATCTATCAAGACAACAACAACAACAATCTCGTCGATTTTAATTTTCTAATTTTTTTACAGTCTCATTTAATCATAAGGTTTTTTAATGTATTAGTATAATGAAAAATGATATATAATTCTCAATTAAATGATGTAAATATATCAAGAGCAAATTTATCAATATTGTCTCATTATCTAGTGTTATTTGTTTATTATTACTTATAAAAAATTTTTACCAATACTTATTTATCCTCAGTAAATGGCTAGATATTGCTTGAGATGATTTGGGAAAATTCACCTTTTTTATTTAGTTAGCAATATTATTGAATATAGGAATAACAAATTTCTGATCAAACGATCTTGCGAATTTTGTGAATTCTCTAATATCACCATCTATGCTTACTTTCTTTGCTATTATTTTGTCAAGCAATTTAGCTTTGCCAACCAGAACCTCTTTGAGTGTGTCTGAATCAGTATACATTGCAATGTTATGTTCTTCAGAAAATGAGTCCTTATATTCAACAACGTCGTTTCGAATTTCCAAAGTAAAACCTTCTTCTGTATCGTTCAAATATATTCCCAAAATCAGGTCATCATCTGGGCTTTTTGCAGGATCAAGATTGAACAGCATATTAAAGAGAAGATCATCAATTGAAAGTGTAGGGAGTATCTGATCAACTACATTTGTTCTTGGAAGTATTTGTAGTGTTGAAGAATTTATTTTTCCATCAAGTATATTTGCTTGTGTTAAATACCAGTTTCTACCGCCTGAAGTAGGATTCTCCCATCCTAATTTTCTAAGTGCATCAGCTTTAAGCAACTTGGCTTCGCTATTTTCTGGAAAAGCATATATCAGATAGGTAGAAAGCTCTGCTACCCATTTATACTCTCTATTATCTAGCGATCTCTTTATTTCATCAAGTGTTGCATTCAATCCTCCAAAACCATTAACAATTTTCGATCCTCTCTCTTGCAAAGTAATTGGATTAAACCACGTAGCATCACCAGAATTCCAACCTACAATATAACTATATATTTGTCTGACTATCCAAGACAGTTGACCAGTTCTTTCCTGCAACCAAGGATGGTCTTTTAGATAAGAAGGAAGTTCTAATATTTCAGTTATCTCATCTGCATTATAGCCTTGATTGATGTATCTAACGGTTTGCTGAACTAAATAGGATATTCCATCTCGATAGGATGTCAATATGTCTGAAATATTCTCGGAACCTCTTGCCGGCAATAAATGGCTAGGCACTAGATATGTAGCATTCAATCCTCTCATCATATCAATTGCATCAATCCATGATTGTATATCAACATCTTCTAAACCGGACATGGAATAAAGATTTGGAAATGCTTTATATACAAGATCACTTGATAAAAGGACACCTTTTTGTGGTATCCAAACAAAAATCTGTTCAGGTGAAGGTCCTGGTGCTGAAATAAGAGTAATGTTTATTCCTGAATATATCGCTTTAAGAGTATCGTTAAATAGAATATTTGGAGAGATATAGGATATATTTCCTAGTTTCCAGTTTGGCCCCAGTCCACTACTTATTGAGCTATCACTCTCATCACCTGATGAGGGAAGTAACAACCCACTCCAATAAAGCTCATAAATGGATTTCTGTTTTGCAATTTGTCCTATAGATGGAAAAACATTTTCAGGCAGTTCAACATTTGCAATAATATCAGGAAGTTGTCCTTGTGTCTTGCTATCATTAACAAACACTCCACCCCCGCCTACATGATCTACCTTCCCGTTCGTATAGATAAGTGCAGAAACAGGCTTGTCAGTAATTTTTCGAAATTCAGAAAGGATCATTTGGGCTTGGTCTACAGATGAACCACTATCTATTACTATCACTCCATCCGTTCCTTCTATCATAATAATATTGGATGGACCATATCCTATAGCTGTATAAACTCCGGGTGTAACTTCAATTAGCCTTGCTGGACTGAAATCTTTTGATTGTTCCAATAAAACAGGATTTACTGTTTTATTGCTTTCAATCCCACTAGAGGTAAATGGAATTGAATCTATGGAAGATTGATTCTTGGTATTAATGGTTTCTGAAAACGAAAACTGTGGATACAAAAAGAATAAAAAAAGGGAAAATATGATAACAAAATTTGAGAACAAAACGCATCGAAATACAAATGATTTATTTTGAACCATAAATTATATGATCAAAATCGGGATCTTTATAATATAATATAAATTCTTTGTAAAATATTCAATCTTCCAATATGTTAGAAGGAAATTAAAAATGAAAGAGAGAAAATATAGATTGTCTAAAAACATTAATTAAAAAAAATTTTCCAAAAGGATTAAAAAAAGGTATAGCATTTAAAAGTAATAGAATAGCACTGATCACTAGGTTTAATTTCATATTCGGGGTATTGCTGATTTCCATTTTCGGCATAATTTTTTCTAATCTTGTAGATTTTCCTACAGTTGATGCAAAAAAATTCTCAAAAATTAAATCAAAGAACATCAAGTCCGATTTTAAGAAATCCAAAAGCAAGATATCCAAGTCCGATTTTAAGAAATCCAAAAGCAAGATATCCAAGTCCGATTTTAAGAAATCCAAAAGCAAGATATCCAAGTCCAATTTTAAGAAATACGATAATAATATCAAAAATGATAAAAGGTTCAAACCAAGTAGTATTTCTCAAGGTTCTTACTTTACTTCCTTCAAGCCCATAAATATCAAGGCTCTGGATAAGAATAAACTTAGGAATCTTGGAGATAAAGATAAACGTGATATATTTCCTGGAATTTCACAATTACCACATTTTCCTGAATGCGGAAAACAAGGGACATGTATAGACGAAGGTAGGATAAACATAGAAGATGGAATTAACATTGATGTAGACAATGTAGATGTAGACTGGGATGATATAGACTGGGATGATATAGACTGGGATGATATAGACTGGGATGATATTGATGTTGACATTGATGACGATATTGATGTTGATATTGATGATGAAGATATAGATATAATAGTTAGAGAGGATGACTATGATGATGACGATGATGACGATGATGAGGAAAATAATACATATATCTATAATTATGGATATCCAGAAGAAACTTATCAAGAATCATATGTAAATGAATATGATGAAAATTATATTCAACAAGACACAAGTCCTGAACAATCTTATGTTACAGCAGAGGTTCAGAGATTAGTCACTGAAGGATCATTCAAAATTCATTTAGTGGAACCTGGAAACCCTTTGACTCCAGTAGGCAATACTGGATATGTTCTTTTAGGGGCTAACCAAGGAACAAATAACGAACTTAAAATATCAAATGGCTCTAATGGTCAAATTGTTATCCTTACTGGGGCTGATGACACAAGGCCTATTAAAATATCAGGTATGGGAAATATAAAACTCGAGCTAAATGAAGTAATACTTGGTACAAATGATGCATTAATCCTTGCATATCTCGATGAATCAACTTCATGGGTTCAGATAGCATCTAAAATTGTATAGAGTGGGATTGTTTCACAACCTCCTGTTTGACGATTTTCTATTCTTGATTGTTGATTGATAATATCCAATTCGTCTGTTTTCCCATTTTAAGTAACAAAAGAATAAAAAATGACTTTTTCTAAATTTCTATTCTTTTTATTACGTAAAATAATAATAACAATCAAAAAATTTATTCTATGGTTGAATTGATTCTATTTACTATTTAGAAAAATTAGCTGGTCCCACTTTATAGAAGGATTCAAATCTAACAGAATCATTGGAATCTTTTATAAATAATATAAACATCACTATTAGATTTCAAAATTTTATGGATATTGATAAATTATAAAATAAATGATTACAAAAAGTAAAGATTAATTCCTAGTTCATATCATTAGTGATTCATGAATTCTATTAAAAAGAGGATTGGAACCCAGAGTTCAATGGGGCCAGTGGGATGTGAAACCAATTTGACCCAAATTCTGGACCCATTCTAAAAAAAATTTAGGTCCAACACTATTCAATAATATTTTGGGATATTTTTTGCATTACATTTGGAAAGAGCAAAATAGAATGAATTCTATATAATAAAGTAAAAAGAAAGAATGTATCAACACAAACACAAAAAAGATATTGAAAATGTCTTAATTTTACAAGGTGGTGGATCATTAGGTGCATTTGCATGTGGTGTTTTTAAGGCATTTGCAAGAAAAAATATAAAATTTGATATAATATCTGGAACATCAATAGGTGCAATTAACGGCGCAATAGCTGCTGGAAGTAAAAATGATAATCCTGTAAAGGATTTAGAAGACTTTTGGATAGAGATTGCAGAGAGTAGTATTAATGTAATACCTGATATGTTTTCCTTTGATTATGATGATCAAACTCATCAAATGAATATCAAAAGATCCTCTTCAGCATCGTTGAATGCAGCAATATTTGGAGTTCCAAAATTCTTTGTTCCTCGATGGTTTAATTGGAATATATTTCAATATAATAATAATTCACATGATTTCAATATATCACCATCTCAATGGACATATGTATATGACAATACTCCATTAAAAAAAACTTTAGAAAAGTACATAGATTTTAAAAAATTATCGCCAAACATAAAACGAGACAATACTAATAATAATGCAAATGATAATAATGTTTATAATAACAGTAATCCCCGTCTTATAATTACTGCTGTTGATGTACTTTCAGGTCAACCAATAATATTTGATAGTTACAATACACAGATACAAATGAAACATCTCTTGGCTACAATTGGATATCCTCAATATGGATTTCCATGGGTAGATTTAGATAATAGTGTATATGGATGGGATGGTTCTTTATTAAGTAATACACCAGTACGAGAAGTTATGGTATCTTCTCCTAGTAAAGATAAAAATATTTTTATAATTGAAAATTATCCTAAAAAAATAGATAAGCTTCCAACAAACATGACTGAAGTTCAGTCACGAGCTAAAGATATAATGTTTACTGATAAGGACCAAAGTCTCAGAAAAATAAGTAAACTTATAACCCGTCATATTAATTTGATTGAAACACTATATGATATTTTTAAGGAAAATGATCATTCAAAGATAGATAAAGATACAATAGAGTACATTGAAAAAGAACATAAATTATTGGTAGAGAAATTTGGTGCTAAAATCCTCAAGATCTATAGAATTAGTAGAGAAAATAGTGAAACACCTCATTCAACACAAAATGCTGAATTTTCAATTACTACAATTAAAAATCTTATTGTTCAAGGAGAGAATAAAACATTAGAATGTTTAAAGTAATATAAACTTAGAAATTAAAAATAAAGAGTTATCTAAGGAGCTAACGATATGAATAGAAGAATAAAAAAGACATTCTAGATGAATCTAAACTTTTATTGAGATAACCAATAATAAAATACTATGTTATCCAATATCATAATCAAATAATGATGAAGGCATCCGATCTATTCCTAAGATGCTTAGAATCTGAAGGAGTGGAATATATATTTGGTTTACCTGGTGAAGAAAATAATGATTTAATGTTTTCGCTATTAAATTCAAAAATTAAGTTTATCCTATACTGAATAACATTAATTCGTAGACCTGGTCAGATATTTTACAATATCCAGATTGAATCTTGTAATTCTGTAATAATACGAAATTGTATCTTTTAGAAAATCAAACAATGGATAATAAGTAGAAAGTATATGATACTTACCCTGTCTCCAGCATTCTTCTACTGCGTTAAACTCTGGAGAACCAACAGGAAAATATTCCAATCTGATAGTATCCTTATTAGAATCAAGAAACTTTCTGGTAATCTTTGAACAATGTGGTGTTGCTCTATCAACAAAAATTACAATTTTACCAAATCTTTTATGTACCTGTTTTAGATAATCAACAAATGTATTACTGTTAAATTTATCATATTGTTTGAATAATTGTTTACCATCTAAAGATAGACAGCCAAATACAATTGTTCTTTTGCGAGAACCAGTTACAGTTATTACAGGACGTTTGTATTTAGAAATCCATTTCTTTCTTCTGATTACATAATCATATACAAATATTGATTCGTCTTGTACAAGTAAAGTCCAGTCTGATTTTAAACTGGCTAGGATCTGTTTTACTCTTTTTTAAATTTCTTTTTGTCCTTTGGTGATGCAGTATTTACAAATCTTTTCTGTGGTACTTTTGACTTGAAGCCCCATTTGTGTAATAGACGGTAGATATGTACCTCATGATATCTTACTCCTGTCTTTCTGTATATCAGATCCATTACCTGTCTGAAATCCCATCCTGTCTTGCTATCTTCTAATTCCTATCTTATTTTTATCATTGTATCCTTTGGTACATCTGGAGGTCTACCACTTCGTGTTTTGTCTTTTAATCCTTGCAATCCATCATCATTGTATCTCTTGTACCATTTGTAAGCCCATGCTCTGCACCTGTGTAACTCTTTTGCTACATTTACGATGTGTTGTTTATCTTCTACTATGCGCCTGACAAGAAATATTCTTTCTCTTACATCGGGATTGGATTCTTGCCTGTATGCCTTATCTAATTTAGAATACAAATGTAATACGTATCAAACAATAGTTAGCTAAAAATGTATCTACGATCTTTGGTTAGTCAGTATATGAATGCTGTTACTCTTTTCCTTTTATTATCAAATCTGGCATGAACCAAACCTTTGTATCCAATTCCATATAGCAATATGACTTCGTTTCTCGTCATTGAATATATCTAATGCTTTGGAAGTATTAAGTAGACTTAAACCAAGAAAATACAAATACAAAGAATACATAACTACAATAGTGGATGTTCTGTTCCTGACAAATCCTAGTAACATACAAGTTAGAATAGGACATTCACAGCTAAATCTATTCTGTTAAATTAACAGCGCCCCTAATTATATTGAAAAAATAAAAATGGAGTCTACATTAGTAAAAAAAAGTAACATAGATATCAATATCGGACTTTCGGAAGAATCTCTTAATGGTGTAATACAAATTCTAAATAATATATTGTGTGATGAATATGTTCTTTATACAAAGACTAGAAACTATCACTGGAATGTTGTGGGCCCTCATTTCAATGACAGGCATAAATTCTTTCAAGAACAATATGAAATCCTTGATGAAATTATTGATGAAGTAGCAGAAAGAGCACGTAGTCTTAATGGAAAATCTTTAGGCACTCTTCAAGAATTTTTAGAATATACTAGAATGAATTACCTAGGGAATATCCAAATGATTTGAAAATGATATCTAATTTACTCTCAGATCATGAACAAATTATTAAAATATTAAGAAAAAATGCAGATGAATGTGAAGATAAATATCATGATATGGGAACAAATGATTTTCTAATTGGTACTGTAGGAAAACATGAAAAATGACTTGGATCTCAAGACTCATATTGATAACGCTTGACCTTTCCTTTTTTTTTATTATACTACTTAAAGCATTAACTAC
>CAWIYT010000286.1:0-9608 GCA_963840085.1 uncultured Nitrososphaerales archaeon | reverse complement strand
TAATCCTTTTTTGGTAATTTTAAACTCAGCCAGGGAGATTTACCGTTTATCTTCTCATATCTTTCAATAAATTTTAATGCTTCTAACTTTTTAAATGATTCCACAATATCTGGATGAGATTTCTTGAATATTTTCCCAATTTAAAATATGTAGTTTGAAAAATTAATGAAAGTGATGTATATCATACTAATTATAAGTGGGATGTGAATGATGAATAATGATTCTTTGAAAATAATATTAAAATAGTTATTTTTTTAAAATTAATATAATATAATAATTTAGTAAAATATTTCTTACACATTAAATAAGAAAATAAAATTACAATTTTGATTAATTAATAAAAAAAATAGATAGTATAAAGAAGTTTATTTATTTATTATATGAATCCATGGATTATTTTTGTTAATGTAATTGTATTTTCTTATATCTTTAATAATACTATCTAATTCTGACAGATTCTTTGACAATTTATTTGCAACGTATAGGTAGTTTGGGTCTGCTTTTGGATAAGTAATAACTTGTAAATAATAACGTTCTAGTTCCTCATGCATTTTTTCTAATCTTTTTAGGGAACATCTATTACTTTAATATGCTATAATATTATTATTGGATTCTATTCTTTTAACGTTATTTTTTTTATTTATATTTTTTATCTTAAATTATTATTTCTTTTTAATTATTATAAAAAATTGTTAAACTATCAATATAATTTATCAATTTGATTAATTTTTATACTTTTTTTTATACCGATTTTTGCCTTGCCACCCTTGCCACCCTTGACACCTAACACTATGTCCATTGACAAAAACAAACAAGGCAGAGCTCTAATCTAAAAAACTTGGAAAACCAAACATGAACGTTCACAATATCACAGTATGAAATTGCAAAGTCAAATTGAACTTTTTGCAACTTTGAAAAAGACTGAATACTACACAAATATGAAGTCAGATTTACAGTTTGACCTAAAAATAATAATAAAGTAATAAAAAAAAAGAGAAAATTATTGAAGAAATAGAAAAGAGATTTTTAAGCACACATAGCAATACACATTTCTGCACTAGATGGACAAGGAGATTTACATTCTTTAGTTTCTACTAAGTTGTTGATTGTATGTCGTCTTATCATTATCATCATCAACAAAGTTTTTTTCTTCTCCAAAAGTATTATCCATCTCAAAAAATACAGGGACTAGAAGCGCATACACTATTGTTGTTATCACAAAAGATTGAATTGCAATAACTGAGTTTTTCATATATATTTCCTTCAATATATATACAACAAATTTGAATAAAAGGATTTTAATATAAATTTAGACAATTATTTCGCTAATATTTTCCTAACCAACAAAAATAAATACAGAAACTTTTATAGATTTTTATTCATTAATATATTCTAGTAAATTTTGCTATTTATTAATTGTAAACATGTCACAATAATATTTTCAGTATTATATTTAGAATAAAAGTTAGCAAATGAATACTAATAGATTATTCTCTAGTGTAAATATGTACTTTCATTATATAACTGATTTATTATTATATAATTCTTAATTTTACAAATATTCTATTGAATAAAAGGATTTTAATATAAATTTAGACAATTATTTTGCTAATATTTCTCTAATAAAAGAATACAGAAACTTTTATAGATTTTTATTCATTAATATATTCTAGTAAATTTTGCTATTTATTAATTGTAAACATGTCACAATAATATTTTCAGATTATATTTGTAGAATAAAAGTTAGCAAATGAATACTAATAGATTATTCTCTAATGTAAATATGTACTCTCATTATATAACTGATTTATTATTATATAATTCTTAATTTTACAAATATTCTAAAAGTTTATTTATTTTATGTATACGATTTTATGTTTTGGTCTATTTTTGATAGGCTCTGTTAATGTCAGCATTAACATTGAATGTTAACTTGCTTTCAAATGCAATGGCTCAAGAAATGACGACTATTATAGCAATAGTTATTATAGTGCCTATCCAACAGGATGATAATGAAATGCAGAACAGGCCCATTTTGAAGGATTTTTTGTGAGTTCAGTAGAATTCTGTAAACATGTTATCCTTTCTATCATCAAATTTAACATGTTTACAGAATTCTACTGAACTCACGAAAAATCCTTCAAATGGGCCTGTTCTGCATTCATATTTCTTGTCGTCTGTTGGATAGGCACTATAATAACTATTGCTATAATAGTCGTCATATTCTTGAGCCATTGCATTTGAAAGCAAGTTAACATTCAATGTTAATGCTGACATTAACAAAGAGCCTATCAAAAATAGACCAAAACATAAAATCGTATACATAATTTGATAAAACTTTTAGAATATTTGTAAAATTAAGAATTATATAATAATAAATCAGTTATATAATGAAAGTATATATTTACATTAGAGAATAATCTATTAGTATTCATTTGCTAACTTTTATTCTAAATATAATACTGAAAAATATTATTGTGACATGTTTACAATTAATAAATAGCAAAATGTACTAGAATATATTAATGAATAAAAATCTATAAAGATTTCTGTATTCTTTGTTGGTTGGGAAAATATTTAGCGAAATAATTGTCTAAATTTATATTAAAACCCTTTTATTCAAATTTGCTATATATATATTGAAGGAAATATATATGAAAAACTCAGTTATTGCAATTCAATCTTTTGTGATAACAACAATAGTGTATGCGCTTCTAGTCCCTGTATTTTTTGAGATGGATAATGCTTTTGGAGAAGAAAAAAACTTTGTTGATGATGATAATGATAAGACGACATACAGTCAACAACTAGTAGAAACTAAAGAATGTAAATCTCCTTGTCCATCTAGTGCAGAAATGTGTATTGCTATGTGTGCTTAAAAATCTCTTTTTATTTCTCCAATAATTTTCTCTTTTCTTTTATTACTTTATTATTATTTTTAGGTCAAACTGTAAATCTGACTTCATATTTGTGTAGTACTTCAGTCTTTTTCAAAGTTGCAAAAAGTTCAATTTGACTTTGCAATTTCATACTGTGATATTGTGAACGTTCATGTTTGGTTTTCCAAGTCATTTTTTTAGATTAGAGCTCTGCCTTGTTTGTTTTTGTCAATGGACATAGTGTTAGGTGTCCAAGGTGGCAAGGGTGGCAATGCAAAAATCGGTATAAAAAAAATTATAAAAAATAATCAAATGATAAATTATAATGATAGTTTAACAATTTTTTATAATAATTAAAAAGAAATAATAATTTAAGATAAAAAATATAAATAAAAAAAATAAAGTTAAAAGAATAGAATCCAATAATAATACTATAGCATATTAAAGTAATAGATGTTCCCTGTAAAAAGATTAGAAAAAATGCATGAGGAACTAGAACGTTATTATTTACAAGTTATTACTTATCCAAAAGCAGATCCAAACTACCTATACATTGCAAATAAATTGTCAAAGAATCTGTCAGAATTAGATAGTATTATTAAAGATATAAGAAAATACAATTACAATAACAAAAATAATCCATTGATTCATATAATAAATAAATAAACTTCTCTATACTATCTATTTTTTTTATTAATTAATCAAAATTGTAATTTTATTTTCTTATTTAATGTGTAAGAAATATTTTACTAAATTATCATATTATATTAATTTTAAAAAAATAACTATTTTAATATTATTTTCAAAGAATCATTATTCATCATTCACATCCCACTTATAATTAGTATGATATACATCACTTTCATTAATTTTTCAAACTACATATTACTTTTAAATTGGGAAAATATTCAAGAAATCTCATCCAGATATTGTGGAATCATTTAAAAAGTTAGAAGCAATAAAATTTATTGAAAGATATGAGAAGATAAACGGTAGAGGACGTCCTCAAGATAAGTTTAAAATTACCAAAAAAGGATTAGAAGCACTGCTTTATGATGAATATATTAATCCACTAAATTTTTGGAAAATATTATACGGATATTTTGTAAGTATGACGATGTAATAAATGAGAATAATATAAATAAATATTTTGAAGGATTTTTTAAATTCTATTTAAAATATAATAATAAACAATGTATCGATATTATCGATATATTTTATAATATGAGTAAAAAATGGATTGAGGATTTTGTAATATCAAAAAATACGATAACTCCGGAACAGAAAATATTGGAAACCTTATCTTTGTATCCTAAAATCTCATTAAAAGGATTATCTGAAAAAAGTAACTTGAATTTCTTTAGTGTGAATAAAGTATTACATTCACATACAATGGAATTTTATCCAGATATTATACCTTCAAAGACGATTGCATCTAATGTTAAAGAAGAATTTATAGGGATTGTCTTAGATAATAGCAAAAATTTTAGAGGAAAAAAAGATAATCAAAAATATTGGGATTTTATTCAACATAATCTAATTAATATTACGATCAATTCAAAGCGAGAAAAAATATATGAGTTATCATTATTTGGAGTTATTTTAATTCTAAAATTAATTCGTTCTTCTTCATTTTTATGGCGTAAAAAAAGAAAAAAAACTTTATTTTGATAATATTTTATTTAAAGAATATGCTGAAAAAATTGTTAAGAATTACGATAGAAAACTTCCATTAATATTTGGAAAATGGCCTCTTCTCAAACGCATTTTAAAAGACTATGCAATTTGTAATTTTGATAAAATAATAAATGAACATTTTTTTCAAGAAGGTACTGGTTCTATTTCTAGGGGAGGAAATAATGAATTTTTTTATAGCATAAGAGAAATTATTTTACAAACGCGTCAACAATTGACTGAATTTTATGACGCAGGAAGAGAATGTTTTTCTAAAATTCTTTCAAATAATCCACATGAATCCTCTAATAATAAAAATAATTCGTTCTCTAGTTATTTAGATACACACTTTCCTATAATTACTAAACCAAATATCAACACATGTGAAAATATTGCATTCCTTATTAACAAATGTATTGATAGTATTAATATGCTTAATCCCGTAGAACAAATAATAACAAATCCTGATTTATCATATGACAAAAGGAGTATTAAACGAGATAATATGTTAAAAGAATTTGAAAATTCTTTTATTGATATTGTAACAGCTTTTTATTATTTTAATCTAAACATTCAACATAATTTTTCTTATATAATGGATACATATTGGAAAGATGCTAATTTACCTTTAACTTTATTGCCTAAAGAATGTTTATACATAATATTAAAAAATCAAGATATTTCAAATTTTTTTCAAATGTGGCAAAATGATATCATTAATTTACAAAAAAGGATTAATGACCATTTGGAATACCTTAAGATTAAGAATTTATTTTAAGGAGTTTATATTAAGTTTTATAATTCTCAATAAATAAAAACTACAATTCTAGGGATGATATGAATTAACTAATTTAAATGACTTTTGCTTTGAGTTGACCACTTTCTATCAAAGAATGAATTAATTGTTCGAATTTTTCTTGTTTTTTAATTAATTGATTTATTTGTTCATCCTTTTCTTGTAATTTACCTTTTATGATATATTCATTGTCATTACTTTTTTCTTTTAACTCAGTTATTTGTTTTTCTAAAACTTTTTGATTGTTATTTATTGTTAAAACATTAATTGCTTTTAAATAATCCTCAAGAATTTCCTTTTCAGAAGGTTTGTAATAACAATCAGAAACTCCTATTGTATGACCCATAAGTATTTCTACATTAATAGATTTCATTACTTGTTCACAATGAGTTTTAAAGAATTTCCTAAATCCATGAACTGTTTTAAATTCATGTCTTCTTTCTCCATTTTTCAATTGATGTCTTATCCCTTGTTCCCATAATGCTCTATCAATAAGACGTTTGATTGCACTGCTCTGAAGTTTTTTTGGCATAGTTGCAAGCCCCCATTTTGCACCATATTTGACATTTGTTGTTTGCCAAATATCTCTCATAACCCAAGACTCTCCGGTAATCATTTCACCATAAGACCTTCTGAAATTTATCCAATCCTCTAACGCTTTATATGCTTCTGGAGTAATGAACGTAAAATACTCTTCTTTATCTCCTGGATATATAGTCATTTTAGCAGCAACAATATTTCCTTTTTCATCAGTTATTGCGGTTATATGCTTATATCTTAAAGTTTCAAATGCACCTACTCTAATTCCAGAAGAAACCATAATCAAAATAATAGACTTTATTCTTCGGTCTGGATATTCGAATAATTTTTGAATTTCTATTACGGTTGGTGCTCTGTCTTCTGCAGCACTTTTTCCTCTTGGTATTCCTTTGTTTAGTTTCTGCCAATTTACAATAATGTCATTCATCACGCAAAAGAGTTTAATTGCTTTAAAATAATTTGGAATAGTTGATTCAGAAATCTCTCCTTTTTGTGCTCGTTGTTTTTGGTATTGTGCAAATTCAACAAGTTTATTTGTCAACCATTGAGGATTTTCTATTGCTTTTTTATAAAATGATAATGCTTTATCTTCAAATGTTCCCTCTAACTTAAGATAATCTAAAAACTTTTCAAATCTTTTAGGATATTGCCTTTTAGATTCAGGTGCTTTTAAGGCAAAGTAAAAGTTCAAAACAGGGTTAACATTGATTTCTTCAACTTCAGTTGTAATTTGCACAACATTCTATTGGTTTGGGCCAATATAAAGAGACAGATATGTCTCGGGCTCAGAGGGATTTGAACTTTACTAATACACGGGTTCAGTAAATTAACTTTTATTATTAGTAACTTATTTTATAATTTTTAAAACCGTATATATAATCATAGTTTCTGTATTCAAACAATTAGGATTAGTAAGTATAAAATTAACTAACTATCTTTGTCTATATAGTAATATTTAAGAGATTAATTAATTGTTGATTTAAATAAAAAAATTGAGGTTTATAGTTATATTGGTGGTGTATCTTGTATGAATATAACTCCTTTCTCTTCTAGACAATCTATCAATTTATCAATATCTTCTGAATCTACACCTGGTAGGGCCATTCTGAAAACATCTTCAGGAACTACTAATTCAAAATCAGGATTAGTAAATAATATACAAAATCTGTCTATCGCACTTCCAAATAGTTCTCCAAAAAGGTCAATTTCATCTTGAGATAGAAATTATTCAAAACATTCTTCACAAGTTTCTGGTTCTGGTGGTTCTGGTGGTATGTTATTGAATTTACAAACAACTTTAGTGTTGTCGCCGTCATGACCTGATGGTCTACCGTCGCCTCCACTACCACTTCCAAAGGAACTGGCGCCATTTGCACCTTCATCTGCTGCTTGTGATTCGCTTGTTAGACCATTAAGAGCTGGTGGCAATGCACCGAAGTCTAATCCATTTATATTGAAATTATTACAGACGATTTTCTTTACATTGACACTACTACTATCTTTGGATTTATCGTAGCTGTTGTCTTTTCCATATGGTTTCTTGTCATAGCTGTTCATTCCATAGTCTGTTCCATATTCTGGTTCATAGTTATTGTACTTGTTGTCTGTTCCATATTCTGGTTCATACCTATTGTACTTGTTGTCTGTTCCATAATCTTGTCCATAGATATTGTATCTTTGGTCCATTCCATTGAATTGTTGGGCTTGTGCTCCGACCATAAATGATGAGTTTGAGAGAGCAATTGTTCCTGCAATTAATATAGCAGCTAAAAATATCGCATTAAATTTTGGTGTTTTTTTAAAATTATTTTAGTCAATAGTAAATACATTATACTTTAATATATCTGAAATCCGAATAATGAATAACGTTTTTTTGAAGCTAAAGTTGTATTAGTTAATTTTATTAAAAAAATACAATAAGATATGTATATAGAATTATTATAGGTATTGATAAGTATTGATTTGTAAAAATTGATAATATTGAATATGATAATATCGATAGCGGTTCTAAAATAAGAGTCCATTGTAGAGATACTACCATCTCATATTTGGCTTTTATTATTAGAAACTTATTTAATACATAAAAATCTAAATTTGTTTAATAGTGTATAATTTGTCTTGTATCATGAATGATAATTTCTGTTACGAATAGCATCGTTTTGAATTAATATGAACATCATTTGATAAAAAGAAATTCCTAATTTGAAGGCCTCAAAATCTATATTTTTTATTGATTCATTGTTTGATGAAGAGAGTATAAATTCATCAATAATTTTTTTGAATTTATATTCATCATGGTGTTGAAACACAAGCTAGTTTTATAAATATAGTTATTAAGTGCTTCTTAGAAATGTTAATGACTAATGCATAACGTTTGACTAATAATATTTTAGAAAGACTAATGATAAGCGAATCCTAATTCAAAAATTAATTTTGATGATATTATAAATAAAGAAGATAACTAGAGAGAGAAAAGTATTTACCATTTAGATGCAGATTTGTCCATGTAGTAGGGTTCTACTACATAGTATTTAGCTTTTTAGTATTTGATAAATTATATAAAATGAATTGGAAAATGAATGAATAAGCTCAATAGGATTTAATATATGTGTAGTTATCATTAGGAAATTAGAATTTGAAAATTTATAATAATCTTTAGCTTAATAGTGTTGAAGTGAAAATCCTACTATTTTTATTCACAACAAATATTGTAGTCATGATGTTATCTGTTTTTATAGATTTAGCATTTGCTGAGCCAAATGATGTTGGTGTTATCGAAAAACCAAAGTTTTGTAACTCTGCAAATTTAAGTTATTATTATACATTGGAGGAATTCCAGGAAGAATACAAATATCCATGTGCTACATATATGTAAAAATCTGTAACTTCTCACGTTGGTAAATTCATTTGCAGTTACTTATACAAGAAGTAATTGTTTAGAAGATTTTTATGAATAAATATAACGAGATAATATTTTCTGTTCTGTTAAAATTAATACTAATAGCGGTTATAAAATAAGAGTCCATTGTAAAGATATTACTATCTTATATTTAGCTTTTATTATTAGAAACTTATTTTAAAAGAGATTATTTAAAGAGAAAATTTCTAAATAAATTAAAAAAATTTCATTACTTTATAAAAGTAGTAGGTTTATCCGGGAGTAGAGTCTTGCATGTAGTAGGATTCTACTACTATTGTATTTAGATTTTAGATTTTATAATTTATAATTAAAAAATAAAAAAAATTATGTTAGAGTTATGGACAATACACATGATTAGAATTTGGTAATTTCATGCAATCTTCTTGAAGGTTAACGGTTATACTATCTAGCAGTGTATTGTTTGGATTAGAAACATTAGTATTATTTAATATAATAGCTGTATGGTCACCTAAAAGTTTGTCAAGGTTCTCTATATTTTCTGTATTATTAGGAAAAAAATTTTCTGTTGTTAGTTGAGCAATAGCGTATCTATTATTAATGTCATTGTTTCCTATGTACAAAAAAACAGACACTAGAGACAGGAGCGAGATATCGTTGTTGATACTACTACTATTCTTTTCAATGCATTTTCCATATGATGTGCCTCTACTTAAATGATTTAAACATTTCGGTTAAGTAGAAACAATCAACATAATGACCTTTCATATCTGAAGTATATTATTAGATTTATAGTGAAATTAAAAAAATTATTATAATCTTAAAAAAATAGATTTGTTAC
>CAWIYT010000285.1:0-4232 GCA_963840085.1 uncultured Nitrososphaerales archaeon | reverse complement strand
ATTCATTAAAATAGTTTCTCTATATTTTTGATAAAAATTAGTAATAATATCTATAATTTTGTTATTATTAGCATCATTTTTTTTATTCAATTATCAAATATATACATATAGAAACAACGCTTTATATCTTTGAATAGACAATCACCTAAATAAGAAATATGATTACTAAATGCATTAAATAATAATAATAATAATATGAGATTAACTTTAGTAATAATATCTACTTTTATAATTATATGATAGTAGAGAGAACTGTAGTTAGCTGAAATGTGTTAGGAATAATGAGTTATGCAACAAAGCAATGGTTTATTATCTTTCTAATTTAAATGAGTTTGTTCCAATTATTGCTACGTAACATTATAGACGAACTCCGAAGAATACCAATTTCCGTGGGGTGCTTCTTGAAATTCTATGATTACCTCTTCTTTTTGTATGTTTAATATCGTAGCTATATCTTCCGTCATTGCTTCTGCAAGTCTATCTTTTTCCCTCTGTGTTCTACCACTGTACATTGATACTGTTATTATTGGCATTGTGTAATGAGATAAATACAAAAGAGAAATAGATAAGAATATCGTTAACTAAATTTCATTAGAATAGCAGAAAAGCGTCCAATATTATTTTGGTAAAATAACAATGCTTGTTCGATTTGCTAAATCCTACAATAACAATTTTTATTATAATTTCGTTATCTTTTATTTTAAAATAAGTTTCTAATAATAAAAGCTAAATATAAGATAGTAGTAGAACATATAACATAGACTCTTATTTTTGCACCGCTATCGGTATTATTCACTATATTCATTATGATAGAAGATTTTGTTTATATTTACCTAAGTCTCTATATCCTTATCTTTTTTATTGCTTATTATTTATTGGAAAACCAAAAAGTAAAAGTATTAAACCAGGAACAAATATTCGTATTTCTTAATATTTTAATTATTTTAAAATAAGTTTCTAATAATAAAAGCTGGAATACATGTTAGTAGAACCCTACTACATGGAAGGCTCTACTCTCGACGGACCCGTACTTTTCTCGGGCTCATCTGTTAGTAAATATAGAATATATTGGATATGTTCAAAATATGTTAACAATAAGAATATTAACTTGTATCAACTTTTCTTTTGATATATTATGTTTGCTTTAATAAGAAATTCTAAGGATAAGATAAAGTCTTAAATCTAAGTGAATAGTATCCAACGATAGATAACAAAATGTATTACCTACAAAAAATTAAAGGAAATAAAAACTTCAGTTTTCATCATTATCTTCATGTTTATAACGATTATCCCTACTACTGCTATTATAATGAATACTACTACCGCTATTATAATGAATACTACTACCACTCCTGTTTATGGTCAGCAAGATAAGACAAGTTTCAATGTAACAGATTCATCAAACATACAAAGTATTCCAGTAAAAAAAGTTCAGGTAGATGATATTGAAATTGCATACAAGATGTTAGGTAAGGGCAACCCTATTTTACTTTTCAATGGCGCTTCTGATAATATGGATGCCACTTTAATGATAATTTTCTAAATACTTTTTCTACATCTTTACTACTTGCATTTCTAGAGATATTTAGGAGTTGATAGTAGTCAATCATAGTTTAGTTATAAGTTATATATTATGAAAGTTTTCATTAGATTGATCATATTACTATCCACTATGCTTGAAGATATCTCACCTTTTTCATAGATATTAATTTTAATATTTGTAAAATAATATGCATTACCTTCTTTTTCATATTCTTTTGGCATTGAACCCAATTCGTGTTTTAATTTTAATTTAGTATCCTCAATTACTTTCTTCGATTTTTCATAAATCTTTTTAACCAAATAAATTCTCTTATATAAATAATTATTAATATTTTATGATATCCTAATTAATTGTTGAATAATATCTCTAACCTTTTTAGTTTCCTTATTCATTAGCATATTGAAACAATCAGACATGGTCAATTAATTTTCAGTAATTTATTACATTTCTATAAAATAATTTTAGCTATGAGTTATGATTTTACATAATATAACGTTATAAATTTGATTCTGCATTTGTCTACATGGTAAATAAAGGATCAGAAGGTAATAAGTTAGAAGCAAAATTAAAACATTATGAGAGGAAATGATAAAATTATTAGAAGAAAAAGAGCATTATCAAAAAGAGTTAGAGTATATTCGTTACCAAATGAAAAAAGTATTAGTGGAAAAAGACCATTATAAGAAAAGGATAAAAGTATTAGAGGAAGAAAATATAAAATTGCAAAATGAAAATGAAAGATTGATACAAAGAAAACAATGACTTGACCGGTCAGTTAAAGGTTATTAAAAAAATTACTGAGGCTTATTAAAGCTTATTTTGATTGTATTTATTTATATACTTATAATAAATCAACATTGAACCAAATCCATATTGGTTGTTCAGGCTGGAGTTATCCAGATTCCTCCAGAGATGGGAGGATGGACCAAAGTATTTTATCCTAATAGTCAAACAAAACGTCTTTCCTATTATTCTCAATTCTTTGACACAGTAGAAATGGATTCTACATTTTATGAAAAATTCTACAAGGATATGACAAAATATACATTTATTGGAATTGATAAGGCAACACAAAATAATAAGAATTTTGAATTTTCTATAAAAGTTCCTGAGACTATTACACATATAAAAAAATTAGATGTAGAGAAAGGAGCAATAGCATCATTTGAAGAATTTCTAGACAAGATATCACCTCTAAAGATAGCAAATAAACTTGGTGCTATTCTTATACAGTTACCTCCTAGTTTCACTGTTACTGATTTTAAAAATACTGAGCATTTTCTTGATAATTTGCCTTCAGGATATCAGTATGCCGTAGAATTCAGACATCCATCGTGGAATACAGAAGGTCCATGGGAAATGTTAAAACATTATGATATTGCAGCAGTAATGACTGATTCACCAATATCAGACAACCTCCAATTTCTATCAAAGGTTACAATAACTTCAAAAAACCACTCATTTATTCGATTTCATGGAAGAGATTCAAGACACAGATACAATTATCTTTATTCTACAGAAGAATTGAAACCATGGATTAATAAGGTAAAAGAAGAAATAATTAGTAAAACTGATACTCTACTAAGAGTTTATTTCAATAATCATTATGGTGCTAAAGCAGTTATCAATGCATTTGAATTTAAAAAAATGTTAGGAGTATCTCTATCTAAAAGAGAAACAAATGCATTAAAATTTGCCAAGAGTTATTATTCAAGACCTACTTTAGATCATATTTAGAAATTGTTTTTCTAATTGTGGTACATTTAGAAAAGTCGATAAGATTCAAATTTCTTTATTTATAGAAAATATGAATGATCCATTAAGTATTCAGTAAAGGTTATTTCTCAGTATATGTTAAACTTCCATAATGAATCCTACAAAAAAGAGGATACGAACCTAGCATTCAAATCCCGGCCCGGGCGCTTAACACCTTTAGCGACGCTTTATAAGGTTTCTACTTCTAATATTAGGAAGAGAATAAAGAAATGGATGATCTAATTAATATCAGCCCATATCAAATGTTTTTGTTACACATTAGATCACCTAAAACAAAAAGTCAATATACCAAAAAATTTGAACATTTCTTTAAATTTCTTACTCAACAGCTTGGAGAAAAGGAATTTGAAACTGAAAATATTGAGAAAAAATATTTTCTTTTGTATGAGAAAGCAAAAAATGAAAGTTGGCTTTTCAATTGTTTGTTAAAATATGTCCATTTTCTCAACAGAAGAGTAGAAACTGAAAACCTTAGTGGTGCTACTTTTCATAATTATTTTAAGAATATTAAAAAATTTTGTTTAGCAAACGATATTGAAGTGAAATGGCACAAATTATTTTTGAGTGCTCCAAAAAAACGCAGGGCAGCAATTGACCGACCGTCCTCCTACGGTACCAGAAATAAAGACAATTTTAGAATATCCAGATAGGCGCATTAAATTCATTGTCTTAACTATGTGTTCTTCTGGTATGCGTATCGAAGGATGGAATTATCTTAGATGGAGAAATATAAAACCTATTGAGAGAAGATGGTCAAATTGTTGCTGCAAAGATAGTCATATATGAAGGAGACGTAGAAGAATACTATAGCTTAATCACAGCTGAAACATATTTTTCTATAAAAGATTGGATGGATTATCGTAAGGAAGCAGGTGAATCAATAAATGGAAATAGTTGGATTGCAAGAGATAAG
>CAWIYT010000284.1:0-3250 GCA_963840085.1 uncultured Nitrososphaerales archaeon | reverse complement strand
TGCGGCTTTAGGATTAGGTCCATCACTATTATTAGGAATAGAGTTTGGTAGTTTATTTACGGATATAAACATAAATTTGTTTGTTTTATAAAATATATAACAATTATAATAAAATTTTTCCAAGGTTATGGATAAAGTAATAGTCATATTATATAATTCTATTATGTTCTGTGTTCACATTAACAATATTTTACAGTATACAAACAAGCAAGGCATTTAGAAAATTCATATCATTACTGGCGTTGAAACTAGAACATATCTACTGCAATACACTAGATCAGAACGGACACATTGAATCGTCCCCCAAGACACTAAAGAAGGAGTATATCTGGCCAAATGATTTTAAAAATTACCATGAAGAACAAGCAATAAGAAATGCATTTTCAGATTACAACCAGCCTAGAATACATTCTGCGTTACGATATCTAACACCATATGAATTCATTTCAAAATGGAAAGAACAACAACATATTGAAGAGGAGGAAAAGAAGGTGATAAATATTGGTAATGAAAAATAATATCCATAAAATAATGGGAAAAGTGTTCCCAAAGATATGAGTCCAGTCCACCCCCTAATATAAGAAAGAGGATTTAATTTCATTAGTTATAATAGTAGTTTTTTATTTTTCATTTCTTTGAATATAAGGAAATAACCGTAACATTCTGCAATACATTATTTAGATATCGAAGATTATCTGTCCAATCCTTTAACACCTTTAAACTTTGTTGTACATTTAACAATGATATGAGTTATTCGGATGAGAAAAATAGCCAAGATGATAACGAAAGTTTAGAGTCTGCACAAAAAAATCAGAAAAAAGTAGGAGCGGCAGAATCAGACCCTTCAACCACTGGTCCCGCAGAAACCTTGCGAGAAGAAGCTGCACAAAATACTGGTGAGGATGAGTCTAAAGAACCAGCATAAATTTTAAATCTTTTTTTTAAAAATTATAAATAAATAGTAATTGATTCAATGATTTTCCGTATTAAAGATAGATAACAGCAATTTGTAAAAATTAAATAATCAATGTGGAGGAATATATATTATTCTTATATTTTCTCTTGGCAAATAAAGAGATTGAAAAATAGATAGGGAAATGTAACCAAAAGTAAAAAAAAATAGTTTTAAATCTAAATTTGATAAAAACATCTGAAAAAATAATTGGAGAAAGAGAAAAAGCAATGGAACAAAATATGTTAGAAACAAGCATGCCTTCTTCTTCCACTCAATAAACTTTTTTTTATTTATTCATAATATTGTAATACTATCAATAATTATCTAAATCATGTATATGTTGTAATTATACTTATTTTTATTGTAAGAATGGTTATACTTTCTAAATTCATTCCATTAAATTAATAGTATCATTTACTTTTCATAATTATTTAAGGAAATTGTCTTACTACGTCGGGAGTAACACCGATAGCGGTGCTAAAATAAGAGTCCAATGTTATTGTACAAAGAGATATTATTTAAGATTTACTTTACATCTAAATATTGATAACAAAGTTGAATTTTACTACTTATTAATATAATATTTTAATGACTTTTTGACACAGATGCATTTTCAGTACTATCTTTCGTGTTAGATTTTCCTTTTCCTTTTGTTATTTTTCCTTTTGTTATCCTTAAAAGCATTTCTCTCATTTCCTGCTTTTCTCTATCAGTAAGTTTCTCATCTATTAGATCTATGACAAAAAGCCACATCGTTGCTCCAATTTTATTCTCTTTAAATAATGCTTCAGATTCTACCTTCAATTGATTCTTTCTATGCCAGTATCCTATAACGATTGAAAGAGGTATATATATAGCGAAGAATATCAAAGCAAATCCTATTATATTTCCTCCTATGAACGAATTTATGAAAGGAACCCTATCAATCAATAATTTATATTGAATAACTATAAACTCTGCAAATGTTATCAAAAAAATAAGATATATACCATTTCCTTGTCTAAAATCCAACCATCGTCTACGAAAAAAATTATTATTTATTTTCATTATATTTTTAGTTCTATTTTTTAGATTAATTGTTTACTTGTATTTTGTTATATTTATTAGTTTTTTTTACTTAGAGCCTATCCCAAAAATAGATAAGAATATAGCTCATTGGTTCCTATATTACAATGATAATTGAATAACAGCAGCAAGACTAAACGTCACATTAGAACAATTACACGCATTCCAGATGATCTTTGGAACGAAATTAAATATTTTACTTGTTGAAAAACCAGACTAGAGAACATGTGTAACACATGAGCCTCAATGAACCTCCTATTTTGTTATTTTTGTTGTTATTGTTTTTGTTAACTGTTTTAAGCATTGAATTGTATAAGCAAAATTTTCAAAAAAGAAAAAAGGATACAAATCATACTTAAATAGATTTTTTACGTTTAATTATACTCTATAATGTTTAATAAATCCATAGCCATAATCGTCGATGACGATTTAGATTTATTAAATATATTTAGCGAGGCTTTAAAGATGAGTGGCTATTTTGATGTTTCTATTTTCTCTGATCCTCTTTTGGCATATCAGTATATAAAGGAAAATTGAGATAAATACTCATTATTAATTATCGATGATAAAATGCCCAATGTAAATGGGTTATTGATAGGAACCAAACTCTTAGAAATAAATCCGAAACTAAATGTAATATTATTGAGTAATTTTAAGGATTTGAAATATAATTATAAATTCAACATTCTCAAAAAACGTGTATCGTTATTTAAATTAATTAGTGCTGTAAATGAAAGTATATCAAAATCTATTTCTCAAGAAAGATTGACAAACTCAAGTCTTTATGCTAATTAGTAAAAGTCAATCCTCTTTACAGAGATAAATGATCATGGCAATAATAAGGTGGAAGAGGAGTATATAGGATTGTGTGAATCTATCTCTCTTTAGTATAGTATATATTCATATGCTAATTATACTATTTAAAAAATTGTAGAAAATTTAATTATTAATAATTAATTAATTAATTAGTAAATTATTAGATTACTGCAAACACCTTTTCTTAAATCATTTTTTTTCCATGTGCAATATTTGTTATTTCTTTTGTAATTTCAATTAGTCCCTGAGGAACATCTTTAGATTTAGTAGTCCACACAGCAGTATGTATGTCATCGTCAAGTGTAAACCTAAGCGAAGAAGAAGATGCAGTATACCACTCTCATCTTCCTTTTCTGTAACGTAAGCAGCATCTGTACTATAAAAATTATTTTTTTTAATTGTATCTATTAAAGT
>CAWIYT010000283.1:0-52613 GCA_963840085.1 uncultured Nitrososphaerales archaeon | reverse complement strand
CTCTTAATTTCTCTTTTACCTCTTCTGAGCCTTCCTCAATTATCTTTTTAGCACGCTCATATGTTCTAGGAGATAGACCTGTTTTCTTGGCAATGATCTCAGATACTTTACCTGTTTCTTCGTCTTCTTTTTCTTTATCTACATCGATAGCGTCATTTGGCGCTGTCGATATATTCTCTTTGACATTCTTCAAATTGCTGAAACTTCGTCGTTTAGTCCTTTCTTTATAAAATTCCTCCATTTTGTATTCTAGTTCTGCAATCTGGAAATTGTTTAAGTGTCTTCTCTTTAAATTGATTTCAATTACAAATTCTTTTTCTTGTAATTGATCCTGAAATTCCTTGACTTCAAATATGGGTTCAATTCCTAACTCTTGGCATATTTTTAACCTATTATGTCCATCTAGAATAACATTATCTTGATTTACAATTATTGGTAAATGAAGACCTTTATTGCTTATTGAATTTTTCAATACTTCATATTCCAATTTTGATAATGGATTTATTAATTTGAAATATACAGGATTTATTTTGATATTTGTTGATGATGATGCTATGGACATTTTTAGATCACCGTCTCCTCTTCCTCTCCTTGTTATGTTTACAGAGATGTCTCATCATTCCCCATTTGTCATCTCTGAGAGGTACAATTATAGCAAAACCAACAATCTGAATTTGGATATAGTCTGTCTATGTTGTTAATAACTTGTGGATCATAATTTCCAGTTAAAAGGTCAGATTTAGAGATCAAAGGATTTGTAAATAATCCTGCTTCTATTTTTGATTGAGTAGATTGCGATAATGTACCTGAGGAAGTGAATATACTTAGCCGATCTAGTTCCTGAATAGATGTTCCTGATACTTCTGATACTTTTGGAGAAGATCCAGCATTTACTTCAGAATCTTCTAAAGGTTTGCTGTGAGGATTTTCCCCTCTGTGTGAGTCCAAATTACCATCAATACTAGTAGAAGTAGTTTTCGTAGTAATAGTAGTATTATCAGCTGTTGTGGTAGTGGCATCATCATCTTCTTTTCCTCTTTCTCCTTCTTCTGCTGAAAAATGAAAATGACCGTTAGGAGATAATCGAACTGCCTTAATAGTAGTGCTTTCTTCCTCTTCCTCTGTTTGCTGTTGTTGTTTAGATTCTATTTCTCCTTCTTCTTTCGGTTCGCACATAAGGGGTTTTTTTCTCACAGCAGGTTCATACATTAAGTTTGCAAACTCTTCGGTTAAGAACCAGTGAAATTTTGAATTTAATGTAATTTTATATTCGGAGTTTGAGGTGTTTGTTGTCGTTGTTGTTCTTTCCATTGTTACCAACTCCAATCCCTTGAATTGGGTCATAGTATATTTTGCTGTATTATTTGAAATGTTCATGCTTTTGGTAATCTGTGAGGTCGTAAGCGTTCCTTTATTAGCAATTAATAGATCTAAAATTAATACTCGCTCTATGGAGGCTGTAGACAGCACGACTTTAATTACAAGTTTTAAATCATCTTTTGTTATGTAATTTCTTCCATGAGATAAAGCATGACCTCTTGCTAGATTGTAGAGTTGCTGGTTTGCCCTACTAGGATGTTCTATAATGGGAACACCATGACTGAATGCCTGAGAATATGGGATCTCTTTTTTATCTGTATTAGGTTGTTGTTTTACTGGTTGTTCTAATCCTTGTTGTTGTGTTAGCTGCTGCTGTTGCTTTTCAATAGGAAGACGATCATCATAGTCGGTATTTTTATAGACTACAACATGACCTCGAATATGTGCTAATAATAAAGCAAGTTTGGCTATAATTTTAATGGCATCTTTATCATCCTTTATTGTATCCCATTCGATCTTGGCTTGATTATTATTCTGATCTATAGAAATAGGACAGATCTCAAACCATATCAGATAATCCATCAATAGTTTCTCTATCTCTTCCATTTTTTCATTGAATTTCTTACTTGACGTTAGTTGTTCCACTAACTCATTTTCAGTTACTTCGGTTCTGGGTAATCTTAAAAAGTAGATTTTGAATCCAATTGTAGACAGAAATTTGTAAACGTTAGAGGGTATGTCCACTGCAGCACCTAACCAAGTGAACATATAACTGCCATGGTATCCTCTTTGACCATGAACACCAGATTCACTTTCAAATCCTTTTTCGTCAATGACTCTAGTGATTACTCCAAATTGTTCTCGTATGTCATCATCTTTTCCAGTAAAAAGAGGTGATAATTCTGGAGTTAAAATAATCTTATCTTTTATCCTAGGGAGCAAGTCTACTGCTGCAAGCTTATCCTTTGATATTGCTGCACTATGTGATACGAATGATTTTGCAGTAAATTTATCTGAGAAATACGAATATGGTAGTTTTCGGAGGAATTCGAAAAATGCGGTTTTCAAAGACGATGGTACAGCAAATACGATACCCATAAATGGTAAATTGATATCTTCTATGTTTAGTATCGTCTTAATAGATAGCTCAAATTCTGCAAGTGAAAGGTTATCAGGAAAATATTCAATTACCTTGTCATCAAATTTTAGCCGTTTTTCTATGAGTATGGTAGACCATTGTTCAAAAGTTAGATCAGGATTTTCTTGTCTTAGTTTTTGTATTTCATTTAATATTTGATTTTTATCTTTTTCTTGTTCTGAAGTTATTTGAGATTTGTTGTCTAATGATGATTGATGTTGTTGTTGTTGTTTTTTGTTTGCTTTACCATTACGTTCCTTCTCTTGATCCTGTAATAATAGTCTTTTAACATTTTCTAAATCATTAATGTTATTATTCTTATAGTTCTCATTATTATTATTATTAATCATTTTACCAGTATTATCTCCAAGTTAGCAGAAACAGAATCATGATATAGATCAAAATTGATATCTTCGAAAATACGGGAAACAGCCTGTTTTAAGACAAATCTTCGATCTTTAGAACCTAATTGGCTTAGTTCATAAATTATATCCTGTGATAAATGATCTATTTTTACCTTGAATGGAGGAGCATCTTTCTTGTAAGAATAAACCTAGTTTAAGATAATGGTATGCCTTATAATAATACCATCGATCATCAATATCAAATGGAATTTTAGGCTTATTTGAAAAATCTAGTTCTAGATCATAATCATAATAGCATTGATTGATAGGTCTTTTCTTTTTATGTTCTGCAATTTTATTTTTGTATTCACTTATATCGAATGTCACACTAGCAAGATCTCTTTTGATTTTTTCGCTTATTGCAGCTATGGTATATCTAGTTCTTCTATTACTTTCAATGATTCGTTGATCTTGGGAGTATATTAGATCATTAAGAATCTTAGACTTTTCATCCAAAGTTCTATTGCTTTCTACAGTCATATCTTAGGAATTACGGCACTCCGAGCCACTAAATTGATGATGATATTTTTTTCCTATCCTTATTGTTGTTCTGCAGAAAGGACAGCAACAGTAGTATGGATTATTTCCTTTATATGTCCATTTGTAATTGCATCTATGACATATAATTAAATTACTTGTTACCTTATTTTGGTTTGAATTCATATTTGTAGTAGGTAGTATGTTTTTATTTGGTATAAGATAGACATATACTAGTTTACAATTTGAGGAAAGAAAAGAAGAAATCGAAATCCTGCTATGATCCAGATACTGATGAAGATATAATAAAAATAATAGAAACTAGTGAAGAAGGGAAATGTAGTTTCAACGAATTGAAAAAAGAATTAGGTATAAGTCCTAGAACTTTGGCAAAACATTTGAATACATTAGAAGATGAAACTAGAAATATAATTGAAAGAGACAAAATCGAGATTCCTTGGTCAAGAAAAAAAAGATATATCAGATTAACTCAAAATACAAAAATAAAGAGAAAATATTATGGATCTTTTAGATTAGACTATAGAAATGTTAAAGGCTTATGTAAAGATAAAAAAGACATAATAGAAAAAGATACACAAAAATATAGAAGAATGAAATTAGTTTTATTTCTTTTATTTGCTCTCGCATCTGGTTATATAGGCTATAAAAATTCATCAAAAGGAGGAGTTGTCATCAAAGGAGGAGATTATCAAGAAGGAAATGCTACTACTACTTCTACTACTACTAGAACAGTTTCAGCAATAGATCCAGAGCCAGGATTCTCTCCTAATGATTTGGAAAGAAGAGATTATCAATTATCAATAATTCAAACTAGTATGCGGTTAAATAGATTTGAAAAGGATGAAACCGATGAAATAATGAATGAAATAGCTAAATATAATGAGATAAAATTAGAGCGATTTCTTTACAATGGAAAAATAAGATACAAAATAGTAGATAAGACTCTAAAAGAATTTCTTATTTATTGTTGTAATATTATAACAACTTTGGTTCAAGTAATGCGAGCCTACTTCTTTTTATTTAATAAGCAAGGAGAACCTGACGAAAGGAAATGGTTTTATGACATTGTTGGGGATGAGACAGCAAATGTATTCTTTCAACAGATAGAAGAGAATCAAGCAGAAAAGAAAACAATTAGAGATCTCTATATAGAATTCTATCAATATGACAAACAATTTCCTAATGATAAAGATAATAAAAAATTTGTAAATCAAGTAATACAAAGTTGTTTAAAAATAGATAAAGATTTTTTTACTAAGAAGAAATTAGAAAATAGGCTTTTGTCTAAATCTAATCATAATAGTCTTGTTGCTCAACTAATTATGGATAGCGAAGATATCAATCAGAGACAAGAAAAATTTGAGCAATTAAAAGAAAAATATCCTTTTATTTTTGATGAAATAAAAAATATAGTAAATCCTCCATTTTCTCAGAAATGGTTTAAGATTAAGTTATTTCTTTCTGCTCTTCCTAAAGAAAAAGCACAATGATCAAGTACTGCTATAGAAATAATAAATAATTATGTAAAGAAAAACTATGAACTAACCTATTTTTTAGGAATTACTTTTCCTATTGCTTTATTGTTTATTTCTGGTTTTAATTCTATTCCTTTCACTGCTATTCCACTTTGTCCATTACCTCATTTCCTCGTCATAAAGGATTTTATTTCCAGGTTGACTTGTTAGAAATGCATTAAATCTATCAGCTAAAAATGCAACAGATCTCTTTAACTCTTCAATATCATTATCTTTTTGTTTTTGTTTTTCTTGAAGTATTTTCAATTCTCTATTTTCTCTTTCAAGATCCAGTTCTTTAGTATATTGTTCTGCTAACGTAGTTGTCAGACCGCAACGTCCACAAAACTGTTGTGTAGGGCTTAAAGTCTCAGTACATCTATTGCATTTTCTAGTTTTTAGTAGATATTCTGTTTGTTTAGTAATTTGCTTTCCTTCTTCACTAATAGCTAATAAAGTATTATCCAAATCTTTGCCTGAAAGATGTATATATCTTCTAACAACTTTTGTACCTTGTTGCCACCCAAAGAAAACACACATTTGAGCTTCTGTTAACCATTTACATAAATGGGTTGCACGAGAATGTCTTAACAAGTATAATCTTTTATGTTTATCCAATTTTGCCTTTGCTAGCGCTTCTTCAATTATCTTTTGAGCACCTCTCAATCCTAAGGGTTGATTATTGTAGTTAGTTGCTTGGCTTATCCATAATGGAAATTGTTTTTGATGCTTTAGTGGATGTATGTCTAACCATTGTTGTAATAATTTGGTAAATGAAACAATTCTAATTCTTCTTTCTCCTGTTTTTCCTCTTAAAATCAATATTGCATCATTTGTGTCTATTTTACAATCTAAATTAGAGAGTCTAAGGAATTCCTCTGGGTCGACTACCTGATTCATACAAACAGGCCAAAAAAGCTTTTTTCTGTAATGTTGAAGTATTTTCTATAAGTATTGGAATTTCTTCCTCCTCTAAATACTCAGCAATATCCAATCCTCTTTCTTGGCTATGTTTATCTTTGCCAACTTTAACAGAAAACCACTTAACGCAATCAGGATAATATTCATTATTACCATATACCATTTTGTAAAATTTTTTTAAAACAGCCCTATACTTTTCAACTGTTTCTACCTTGTATCTCTTGTTGTCCATCCATTGAAAAATTGCTTTGATATCTTCCTTTGTAACTTCTGATAATGGTTTATCGATTTGTTTCCTTACTTGAATAATTATACTAATACATCGAGTAATAGTCAGAATGCTTTGATCTTTTTCTTGCATTATTTCAAGAAACTTTAATACATCTTTTTTATCAAATGTCTCTAAATCTTTACGTATTCTATCAGTCCAGTAGTCTAACTTCTTTTTTCTGTTATAAAGATCTCGCATCTGGTTATTTTCTACTGGTTTTATATTTTTATAATTATCGTTATTATTATCATCATGATTCTGTATTTTTATATTATGTATTTTTTGATTGTCGATCTCTTTGTTGTTATTGTTGTTGTTGTCATTATTGTTTATGAGGTAGGGATACGAACCGAGGATAGAGCGCCCGGGCCGGGATTCGAACCCGGGTCGGAGGAGTGACAGTCCCCCATACTGAACCGGAATATACGATGCGGAATTAATAATTCTTATCGAGCATCTCTATACTACCCGGGCGCATTAAAGATGTTTTATAAAAGCAGTTAAAATATCTTTCTTTTCACTATTCAATCGGAAAGATAAAAAAAGACCATATTAAGAATATACAATAATAGAGTACAATTGTATAATATTTATCACTTTATTTTTTAACAAATAATATACAAGATGAAATAAATTTCTATCAATTGTTTGATCATTTTTATTAGTTTTCAAATTATATCATATCTAACTATTTACTATTACAATATCCCATTGGTATACTATATAAATAATATTTGATTTCATGAAGTTCAATTAAAAATTTTATAAACTACACCTATAGATGATAAAATTCGTATAAATAATTAAGATAGCATAGAAAGCAATGAAAGTTTATGAAAGTAACAAAATCAAGTGATAGCAATATCAGGCTTAAAGCAAAATTTTTTATAGCATCTTTATATTATATTATCAGATAAATAACACGTTTTAGAATATATTAACCAGAGAAAAAGATATAAAGAAATTCAAGATTTGCTTCATATATCTCCTAGAGATATAAATTCTATAATTAAATAAAGAGCAAAAAGAGAAAGAAGAAAAAAGGAATTACAATATCGATTACACTAAAAATTTAAAATAAAAATAAAAACATTATTAAATTATCAATTATTTTAATATACTGAATAAAAAACTAAAATTGTAAAAAATTATTTTAATTTAAGAAAGGAAAATTTAAATATTAATAAAATTTCTCACAGCGAAGGTTTTAGCAAATCAAAAATTTTTTTGTTACTTACAGCATAGAATGATAATTTTGTTTTTAATCCTAAATCAGAATCTAATTCTTGACCATCAGGTGAATACAATTTGCCACCAGCTTCTTTAGCGATTAAATAACCTGCAGCCATATCAGTAGCACGGATCTTTTCTCTAATATCTATGTAAGCATCCATAAATCCCCTAGCGAAATAACAGAGCTCAAGAGCATTTGCGCCAAAATGCCGAATATGAGTAGAGAATAAAAGAACTTTGGAAATTTCATTTAAAATATTTGAAGGTATACCAGATATATTTGTACCTATTAATACATCAAATGATTTAAGATCTTCAAGAGATTCAATAGAATCGAAATCTTCATTTTTGACATTTATTTTTTTATTATTAAAAAATGAACCTTTCTCCTTTGATGCTGAATAAATATCTCCAGTGAATAAATCAAGTACCACTGCATCAATAACTGAACTTAGTTTAAATTCATTAGCAAAAGCTAAAGAACAACAAGAGAAAGGAAGACCACGAATTGCGTTAGTAGTACCATCTACTGCATCCATTATCAAAAAACCTTCATTATTATTGTTAGAAGAAGAAGATTTATTTAGATTAACTATTCCACATTCTTCTCCAACTATGGTTGGAAAAATGTTATGGGATTTGATTGTATTTAGTACGGTCTTTTCTGCAACAATATCAATCTTTCTAGAAATATCACCTCCAGCACCCCGACTTATTTTACTACCACCGTCAATTGTTCCTAATAAATCCTTAATTTCACTATAAACATTCTTAGACGCTTCAGTTAAAATATTTAACATCATAAAATATGATATTTGTAATGTTATAAAATGATATAGTATATTGTATCATATACTAAAATTAAAATCAATTACTAAAATATCAATAAAAATAAAATAATAATTGGAGTTCAACTTAATTGTTTTGAAAAACGTTTTTTTCTTCCTTTTAATAATCTGTATATAGAAACTTTTATTCCAACGTAAATACTATACAAAAGTTTTAATTCCATACTATTATAATACAATATTTGCTTTTAAACATTGAGTTAAGAAATTAAATTCTAAAATATGAAGTATCTAATAACTAAATCAATAACAAAAATAAAAATATTAAATTAAATTAAATTGGAAAATGAAATGAAGATTGCTCTAATTCTAAAATTGGAACATAAATAGCCTGAGTATCATTACCTATTCCATTTACAAATTCAAATTTGCCTGTCAGCTGTTTTAATTCAATAAATTTTTTTGCAGGTTTTTCAGTCAAAACGATATAATGAATAACCGTATTAACTGCACCTGTCTCTATAAATAATAATTCTTTACCCTTAAAATTAAGATGATAAAGCATTGGCACCATTCCTATTGGTGATTGAGAAGCAAATAAAATCACCTTAAGCATGTCTTCCAGATTTTTATATTTTAGATATGTAGTTGAATAAACTTCAGCTGATGACATTAAATATCATACCCTATTATGATAATAACCTATAATACTCTTCCGTCTTTTTATTAATTATTTAAGACAATATAAATTAGATTAATCAGTAACAAAGAAAAAATATATTAGTTAATATGATAGGTCATGTATTGGAGAAATTTATAAAACATTTATCTTTATTATTTATACTTTTCTTAATTATTGGTTTAATTCACTTTAATTATAATAATATCTATCCAGTACTAATCAAAAGAGTGACAATCTAAAAAGGCAAATAGAAATATGCTGTACGTGGGGACAGAAACTTGCAGACGGAATATTGATGTATGAAATAAATAATGCAAAACCAGAATTAAAGGAACTAGTCATATATGCATTAAACTATTGGGAACAAAACATACAAGGAATAGAATTTAAAGAAACAGGAAGTAAACAGGCTGATATAAAAATTTCTTTCAGAAATGATAATGGAAAAGTAGCAGGACAGACTATAACTAATTTTGATTCAAAAGGATTTATTTTTAATGCCAAGATATTACTTGCTGAGAAAGCTTTTGGAAAACAATTGAATAAAAATTTGATTGAATATATAGCAAAACATGAAATTGGATGTTCTTGGTCTAGGACATGCAAATTTTAATGAATCGCGTATGTCATCTTTGGTTTATCATTCCCATAACGAGATTTCAGATTGCGAAAGAGAAGCTTTTATGGAAGTAAACAAATGGAAATTAATAGAAAACTCACTACCAAAAATAAATAAAATTAAAATACATTCGCTCTTATTTACAAATGTTTCAGCCAAGCTTAAAGCTGGATAACACCTAATTAAGATGTGTTTACTTTAACCACATCTCTTCCTGATGAAAATTGGTGTACCAGTTTACTGAGAAAGATTAGATGGAATGACTATGTAATATGTCCACATTGCCAGTCCAATAACATAAAGAAGGATGGTCTTTACAGATCATATCAGAAGTACTTTTGCAAGCAGTGTGAAAGAGGATTCAATGACAAAACAAGTACAGTATTTCATTATTCGCATACACCATTGAAGGTTTGGTTTCTGGTAATGTATCTATACTTTGTACTCTGGCCTGGCTGTTCAATAAGAGAGATATCGCTTGAGGTAGTGGTACCATATCCAAGATGCTACAGATTTATCAGAACAGTTATGGAAAAAATTTCTTCTTCTTCTTACGCTAAACTCGATGGTAAGGTCGAGGGTGATGAATTCTATATCAAGGCAGGATTGAAAGGAAGATCATATCATGATGAGATAGTAAAATCAGCAGGAAGAAAACCCCGGAAAAGAGGACTAAAGCCTTGGAGAGGTAGAGGTACATTTTACAAGGATCATCCAATGATTACGTGTATTCACCAGAGAAATGGAATGACATATTTTGATGTTCCTTTACTACAGTCACTTCTTTAGATATTGTCTGTACCAGAGTTGAATATGGTTCCACCATATTTACAGATGAAATATAGTGCATATGACCAATTGGAAGAACATGGATTCGTACACAGAAGTGTAATCCATTCGCAGAAAGAATATGCAAATGGTATTGTACACGTGAATAACTGTGAATGCAGAAGTAACTTGTATCAGATATGGATAAGAAAGTTCATGGGCGTAAACGAGTACAATTTACAGACATATTCAAAAACATTCGAGTTTATTCATAATAATAGAACAAAGACAAGAAAGGAAAGATTCATGAAAATCCTTTGTTAATTAGTAGCTGAAACATTCAGAAATAACAGCGAATACATTTTTGCTACATTTTTGCTAATTGATTGCTATTTAATTTAATATTCAATCATTTTAAAGACAGTAACGTGAAAATATTTTTTTAAATTGTTCTATACTATTAATAATTATTAATATTATATGACTTCGATGTATTATATAAATAAAAGTAGAAGAAATAGATAGATAGTTTAAGTAGAAAAATTTTCTAAAGTATGCGACATAAATTTTATTTAATTTTCCAAATCTTGATCACTTGGAGTAATTAGTTCCATAACTTTAGAATACAAGTATAAAAATCTTCTTCCTTTGTCGGTTATTCTAAATATTTGATCTTTTTCAGAATATTCAATTAAATCTCGTTCTAATAATATTGAAAGATAATCTTTTAATTGACTATAAGAAAGAAAAGCCTTATACATTATTTTAGTTTTAGCTGCTCCATCTTTAGTAGCTTCCAATATTAATGCTACTATATCAGTCCTGCTTCGATATTTCATTAACAGATTCTATAAATGGAATGTTTCATAAAAATTGATCGTAGAAATATTTAAAATATCGATTACAAAAAATGTAATACACATTTATTGAATATTGTTCTAGGAATTGTTATTTTTGGAGTCAATTTCAACTAATAATTGTAGACCCTTCTTTGTAATAGAATAATTCTTTGCGTTCTTTTTTATATAATCTCTCATTCTTTCAATATGATAATATATAGACCCGGTTGATAAGGCAGTAGCGTTTTGTATATCAGAAAAGCCAGCAGATCCATTTCTATCAGCTATAGCACGTAATATTTTAATTCTGGTTCTTCGAGCACGGAGTTGGGTTTCTCCTATCAATATTGATATTGCTTAAATAAATTATTTATTTTTTACTAAATTAAATAAAATTTATAATAAAAATAAAAGTCATAAGAAATGTTATATAAAAAATTAATAATTTTATATTTATTATAATTCAATTATTTTTTTAATATCTACGTAAAGCTTATAGAGACATAGTTCAATAACCTAACTGCGATGTCATATGGGGTCGTAGCGAAGCCAGGCATCGCAACGGGCTCCAGATCTAAAAATAGGGCAATCAATAGCTTGAAGATACCCGTAGGTCAAGGGTTCAATTGGTAATGGTTCATCACTATTATCAGAATAGCTCCCTTCGGCCCCATATACACTAGTAGATAAATTAGATATAAAATATGGTTTATTCAAGAAAAAATATAAAATAATAATACTATTTCTCTCCCCCTCTCTCACTCTCTATAAAGTTACTGCATATATTAATATAAGAAAATCAATTGAATAATATATGGAAAATGAATCAAAATCAAATGCTAATGTTGCAATAATTGATATAGATATTCAAGATATAGAAGGTATAGGTCCTACTACTGCAAAAAAATTAAAAGATGCTGGTATTATTTCTGTAATGGATTTAGCTGTAGCTAGTGCAGAAGAACTATCTGAAAGTATTAATGCGACAAAAGAAACAGCAGCTTCATTTATAATTTCAGCTCAAAAACTATTAAGAGAAACAAATGTCCTAGATAAGGAATTTGTTACTGCTGATGCGGCATTACAAAAAAGAAGATCAATGTTAAGATGTTCCACAGGTTCTTATGCATTAGATGATCTTTTACTTGGAGGAATAGAAACACAAGCTTTAACAGAATTTTATGGTGAATTTGGATCAGGTAAATCTCAAGTTTGTCATACTTTATGTGTAACAGCAAATCAACCTATTGAGGCCGGAGGATTAAATACTGCAGTTATATATATTGATACAGAAGGTACATTTAGGCCAGAAAGAGTTGAACAAATAGCAAGATCAAGAGGATTTGATCCTACAGAAATTCTTAAAAATGTAGCAGTTTGTAAAGTATATAATAGCTCTCACCTTGAATTAATAGTTAAAGATTTAGGAAAATATATTGACGATTTTAAAGCAAAATTAGTAATTATTGATAGCATAATTTCACTTCATAGAGCTGAATTTTCTGGAAGAGGAACTTTGGCTGATAGACAACAGCGATTAAACAGCATGTTACACAAATTAATAAGATTAGCAGAGATATACAATATAGCAGTAATCATAACAAATCAAGTACAGTCATCACCTGATACGTTCTTTGGGGATCCTACAAAAGCTACTGGCGGTAATGTTTTAGGGCATGCCTCTACGTATAGAATTTATCTTAGAAAATCAGGAGAAAATAGAATAGCGAAAATGATGGATTCACCATATCATCCTTATTCAGATACAAGATTTACAGTTACAGAAAGAGGAGCAGATGATTTAGAAGAGCAAACATCAAAGAAAGGAAGTAAAAAATCAACAGCATCAGCATTAAAGAAAAAGGAGGAAGAAGAGGAAGAAGATCATCAAGAATGAATGAATGAATGAATGAATAACTATTTTTATTGTTTACCATATAACTTTTCTCTATTTAAAGACCATTTTCCTAATCTTATCATTGCTATACCTCCAGCTATAATAAGAAGAATAATTACTAGAACTATTGGAGCAAGTATTAAATTTAATGGATAAGGAGCATTTGAAATGTATATACATTTAGATTCATTATCACATGATTTTGTAATTGGAAATACAAGTAATACAGTAGCAAAGATAATTAGTAAAATTGTTCCAATTGATGCAATAACTGCACCTACTTTAATTACAAATTCATAATTCATATTGAAATCGCATTAAGTTTATTATTAATATTAGTTTTAATACAATTAGAGCTTTGATATATCCATTGTTACGAATTGATAGAAATCATTATCCGTTACCTTAGAATACTTTTCATTATAGTAAAGAAATGGAAGATTTTTATGTTCATGTTCATCCCATAAATCATGAATTCGCTCAAAATATTCCTTTTTACTTTTTCCTTTAATTCTTAATATTTCATGTAATAAAATATGTGAAACTCTTGCACAATTATAATCTGCGAAAAATTTTGAGAGTTGTTCTTTGGATTTAATATGATCCGGTCTTTCCCATTGAACCATACCAAAATTATTTGTAGCATATCCACCTATATGACAATCAGTCCAAAATGGTTTGAAAAAAGAGAGATAAAAATGATATACTGAATTTCCTCTACCTTGATGATCTCTTAATAAATAAGCTAATGACATTCTATCAAACAATCTTCCTTCGATAACAGGCAGAATATCTGCATCAATACTAAAATTTAAAGCAAAATTTCTTTTTGTCCACCAATGAAAAAATTTAACCATTGAAGATACATAATCCCAATCTTCTTCCTGTCTTTTTTTCCATTCTTCATTTTTTGCAACATATATGAAAAAAAGCTTATTTGAATTGAATTGCATAGTCTTTTAAAAAGTTTATTCTGTATTATAAGGAGAACAACCACAATTGCAATGATGATGATGATTATTATTATTATGTATTTCACTATTTGGAAAAAAAGATGCTAAATGAAATTTACTCATGTGTTTCATTAATTTATAGTCAGAATCAAAAACTTCACACATATTGCAATTGAGAAGTATCTTAAATTCATCCATATAGATATAATATATAAAATACAATAAAAAACCTATCGCATAAAAACTGCTAATATAGTAAAGATATTAATAAAAATGAAGTTAATCAAGAATATATTAGACTGAAGAATATATTAATTGTTGGACGATGATTTAAAAATCAATGACTGGAATATAAATACAGTTAATCCTTTAATAAAACCTAACAGAATAGATAAAATTGCAGAATGTGCTTTACAACTTTCAAAAATAATTTATTATAATAACATGAATATAGAAAAATATCTAGCGGAAATAAATTTGATGCAGAAGGAACTTAATATTAAAAAAGAAAAATCCAATATTAATTTTAGTAGACCAACTCAAATAATAGAATTAATAAACGAATATATGTTTAAAGAAAAGGAATTCAAAGCTAATATACATGACTATCAAAATCCATTAAATAATTTTTTAAATGTAGTAATTGAAAAGAGAATAGGAATTCCTATAACACTATCAATAATATATATTACCCTTGCTCAATCAATAAATTTTAAAGTGTACCCAGTTAACTTTCCACGACATTTCCTAGTTAAATATGTATTAGATGATGAAGACTATAATGAGATAATAATTGATCCTTTTAATAAAGGTAGAATAATGGATGATTATGCTATGAAAAATTTATTAGATAGCTTTTTTCCAAATCAAAATATTCCATTAACAAAAAAATTAGTTGAAAAAACAGACTTATCTCAAGTAATGATACGAATTCTAAATAATGTAAAAGATAGTTTTTTTGAAATTCAAGAATTTGATAAAATAAACATAGCAAATGAAATGATTTTTGCTATAGATCCTAAAAATGCGTATGCAATCAGAGACAAGGGAATAATATTACATGAGAAAGATCCACAAAAATCATTGGAGTTACTAAATACATATCTAGAACTTGAACCAGAAGCAAATGATGCTGACATTATTTTAAAAATTATTAGAAGTATCAGAGAAAAAAATAACAGATAAAAGTATATATATATTATTTGCAGTATAAATAAATAACTTTAGATTGGATACATTAATAGTATTTAAATAAGAAGAATAAAGAATTACTTTAATATTGGAAAATGTTTTTGCAACTTTATAAATAAATCTTTTGCATTTTTTCTTGCATCTTCTTTAATTTCTTCATTAAAGATAGTATTGCTAAGAGAATCCATTATAGTTTGTAGTTCTTGTTCATTTAGAGAAAGATTGTATTTATCTTTATCCATATTTTTCATCTTCAGTATAAAGTAATATAAAATTCTATTCTTTATGGAAAATTATTAAAAAATACACTATAAAAAATAAGCATATATTAATAAAACATTATTTATAGTGAGACACTATGAAAATAATCATCGTACACAATTATTAGATAAATTTGAACCAAGGAAGTAGATTTTCTCTCTTTAGTTTATCAAGCTTTATATTTGCTTCATGTAATAATATGTTACCTTCTTCAGGATAATCATGTAAAACAACAATTCTTCTAATACCTACACTTATACACATTTTACTACACTCTAAACAAGGTGCAAATGTACTATACAAGGTTGTACCCTTAGTGCTTGAACCATTGCCAAATAATGCACATTGCATTATTGCATTAGCTTCAGCATGAGTACATAAACATCTTTCTAGATTTACTCCAGAATTCAATTTTCCTTTAATTCTTTCTTGACATCTTTTGCAACCTCCATCTATACAATTAAGTATTCCTGGAGGGGTTCCATTATAACCGGTAGCGATCTGCCTATTATCTCTAACTATAACTGCCCCTATTTGTCTTGTAAGGCAATTAGATCTTAATTTTGCAATTTCAGCTTGAAGCATAAAATATTCATCCCAAGTTGGCCTTACTTTGTTCCAATTTAGCATATTCTTTTCCTGCATAATTAATCTTAAAAGATCCTAATTATTATAATATAAGTTTGAATATAACAATATAAAATTCTAAAAATTTTTATGTGAATTTTTATAGATTATTATCAATAAATAGGAGTAATAGAGTATCAATGCATAGATCTTTACAAAAAAACGATGAGAAAATGACAAGAACTATTCTTCTCATTGTATTTTACTTTTGTGCTACAACAATGACCATCATTACTTTTTATTCTTTATATGTAAGCATAGATGAATATTTAAGAACAGGAAAAGTAGTCATAGGGGAAGTTCTTGTTAATACAGAATTTCCTTTTCCAGGATTAGCAAAATTAGTAACGTATTTGATGATAGTTACTGTTGTCGGTTGGTATTGTGTTACAAGATTAGGAGGAGATAAAGTAAAGAGAATTCCTGAATCAATAAAATCTATTCTTCAATTAATTGTTCTTGCTATAATGGTAATATCATTATACGAATTTATTTATAATTTTGTTATATGGAATTCATTTATTACAGTAGATGCAATAAATGGAATAATAAGATTAGATGATATCCATGTACCATATCCTAATCCTAATACACCATGGAATCTGGTATTTGCCACAAAAATGTCTTTATCAGCTTTATTAATTTCTGCTCATGGATTTTATACTATCTCTAAACATAAAAGCCAAGATAAAATAGGTTGAAATTAGAAGAAAAGAACTTTTTAATAGTTGACAATGATTTATTAATTACAGTTCTCCATAATTTCTCCTAAACATTTTGTAATACTAGTTAAAAGAATCAATTCTTGTAAATTCATTTGGAGAATGAATTCTAGAATATACATATGTGCTGCCTATTGAAACAGAAGGCGCTTTGAGAATCTTTTGAAATGCGTACATTGGTCCAGTGCCTGCTGATGAGACATTTAAAATTACATCTCCAAAAACTCTTTTTGCTGACTCTGTTACTATTTGAACAAAAGGATCCTTTGGAGATGTTCTAGCAGCTGCCTCTCCATGAATAAAATTGACATTTATATTCGTAAAACCCAAATCTTTAATATGCTGCTGAAGTCTTTCGAATTGTTTTTGTGGTTCCATATCTGGAACAAGGCGAAAGTCTAGTTTAACTTGTGCAAATGACGGTATTATAGTTTTAGCACCTTGTTCTATATATCCTGAAACAAACCCAGCAATATTACAAGTAGGAGAACCACATAATGCTTTTTTAACATCTATTCCAGAAATATTACCTAGGAATTTTGATATACCATATTCCTTTTTAAATTCATCTTCTTCAAATAACTCTAAATTTAAAATTTTTTCTTCTTCACGATCAAAGTTTCTTACATCATTGTACCAATCTGAAATTAGTATCTTTCCATTTTCATCTCTTATACTATTTAATAATTTTATTAAATTCCATGCTGGATTTTCTACAATTACTGCTAAACTCGAATGAGTATCTTTATTTGGACCATAGGCAATTAATTCAACATACAATAAACCTTTCATTCCCAAACTTATAATTGGTATATTTTTTTCATTTACATATCCAAATTCCCATATAATTCCATCACATGTAAATTTTTCTTTGTATTTCATAAGATATTTTTCAATATGTATACTTCCAATTTCTTCTTCTCCTTCTACTATAAATTTAATATTGCATGGAACATCACCTGTTTCTCTTAGAAAATACTCTATTGCTTTTATTCTAGTAATTAATTCACCTTTATCATCTGATGCACCTCTTCCATAAATGTAATTTCCAGAAACTTCACCACTAAAAGGAGGAAAATTCCATTGATCTATAGGATCCGCAGGTTGAACATCATAATGATTATAAAATAATATAGTTTTGCCGTTGGGATTTTTCTGTGATTTTATCTCTCCATATACAATAGGAGGAGGAAGAGGAGAAGCAATATCTTTATCTGTAGGATCGAGATAAATAATTTCTGAATTAATTCCGACTCTATTCATAAGAGTTGAAACTGCTTCTGCACATTCCACAAGACTTTGATTTTTTGCAGAAACACTAGGAATTTTAATCAATGTCTTAAGATCAAAGATCATTGTATTGATCTCTGAATCAACAATTTTTTCTATCGAGTTTGCCAATATTTTAAATTTGTAAAAGAAGAATAATTTAACTTTTCAAAAAAAAGTACAAATTAATACGGATGTAATTGTTGATGAATTATGAAATTTATTTCAAAATAGATCATAACAGGAATACATATAACCATGGATTTGTGAAACGATAATTATGAAATATTCATCTTCATCATCGTCATCACCATCTGACTCAAAGAATACTTTTTTTAATCCAAATTCAATTGCTGTAATTGGAGCTTCTGAAAGGCCAGGAATAGGAAAGGCTATCTTTTCAAATATCATCAATGGCTATAAAGGAAAAATATATCCTATTACTCCATCTAATCCAACTGTATTTGGAATCACTGCTTTTAAAAGCGTTTTAGATATACCGGAAGACATTGACTTGGTAGTAATAGCCACTCCAAACAAGATTGTTCCTCAAGTAATGGAAGAAATAGGAAAAAAGAAAATAAAAGGAGTAATAATAGTTTCTGCAGGATTTAAAGAGGTTGATGAATCTGGAGCACAACTTGAAAACCAAATTGGAGATATTGGTAAAAAATATGGAACAAGAATAATTGGTCCAAATTGTTTAGGAATAATGAGCTTATCTCAAAACAGTATGATGAATGCTACATTTTTAAAAATCACGCCAGAATTTGGAGGGATAGCTTTAGTATCACAAAGTGGTGCAATATGTGCTGCTACTGTTGAAGATGCTATAGCTCAAGGAATAGGCTTTTCAAAAGTAATTAGTATGGGAAATAAAGTAGATATTGATGAAAATGATATATTAGAATTACTTTCCGAAGATGATGAAACAAGAGTAATTGTCATGTATCTAGAGGATATTCATGACGGACGAAGATTTATGCAAATAGCTAAAAAAATAACAAAAGAAAAAAAGAAACCTATTCTTGTTTTAAAATCAGGTAGAACACCTGAAGGAGCAAAAGCAGCTATGTCACATACCGGCGCTTTGATGGGTTCTGATGAAACATATGACGCTTTGTTAAAACAATCAGGAGTTATAAGAGTAGATACCATGCAAGAATTATTTGAAATGTCTACAGCTTTTGCTAAACAACCAATACCGTCTTCGAATGGTGGAGTAGTCATAGTATCAAATGCAGGTGGACCAGCCATAATTTCTATAGATGCCTGTTCAAAATATGGATTAAAAATGGCAGATATTTCTAAATCAAAATCGGAAATAGCCAAAGTTATACCACCTCATGGATCTGCTAGAAACCCTGTTGATATAGTTGGAGACGCAGATTTTAATCGATTTGAAAAAGTTCTGGTTGAAGTTTTATCCAATAATAATGTTAGTGCAGTTGTTACTATGTGTACGCCATCTGCAACGTTAGATTATAATGAATTAGCAAAAACAATAATAAAAACATCAAAAGATTCTGGAAAAACAATGTTAGCTGCCTTAATGGGATTAGCTGAAGGAATAGAAAATAAAAAAATTCTTTCAGATGGAGGAATTCCTCATTTCATGTATGCAGAACCAGCAATAAGAACATTAGAAGCAATGTTTAGACACGGTAGATGGATTGAAAAAGAAGATATACCACCAAAACAATTTGATGTAGATAAGGCAAAAGTAAGAACTGTTTTAGAAAATGTGATAAAATCTAATAGAACTAATTTGCTTGAGGAAGAAGGTTATGAAGTATTAAAAGCGTATGGATTTTCAACTCCAAAAAAAAATCTAGTTACAAATGAAGAAGAATCGGCAAGAGCAGCCGAAGAAATAGGTTATCCGGTGGTTATGAAAATTGTTTCTCCACAAATCATTCATAAATCCGATGCTGGAGGTGTCAAGATTGGAATTAAAAATCAGCAAGAAGCTAAAAAAGCATTTAGTGAAATATTATCAAATGTAAAAAAGTATAAATCAGATGCAGAGATTAAGGGGGTTTTAGTTCAAGAAATGATAGGTTCTGCAAAAGAGACAATTCTAGGTGCAAAAAGAGATCCACAATTTGGACCATTAATAATGTTTGGTTTAGGTGGAATATATGTAGAAGTTCTAAAAGATGTCGTATTTAGATTAGCTCCTATAGATGAACATGTAGCAAAAGAAATGGTAGAATCGATAAAAACTATTAAGCTATTAAAAGGAGTAAGAGGAGAAAAGGAATCAGATATAGACGGAATAGTAGAAAGTATTCAACGACTATCACAATTAGTTAATGATTTTCCGGAAATTGAGGAATTTGATATGAATCCGTTACTTGTATTAGAAAAAGGCAATGGCGTAAGAGCAGTAGATGTTCGAATAGGATTGAAAAAACTAGAAAAATAAAACAATATGATATTTGAAAATTTTAAAGAAAAAATATTATTCTAGTTTTTTACCACACTGTTCGCAATAAAGAGCATCTGATTCATTATGGTATTGGCATGCAACACATATTTTTTTATCTATAGAAGTATTAGGTGATGATATTTTCTTTTGTTCCCAATTTATTAGAACAATATCTCCAATTTTGGAAATATCAGACCAACTAATTTCATCATGCAATTCTTCGTCATTAGTTTCAGATGTCTTATCGCGATTATCAATTTTTAGTGTAATTTGTACTGTACCATTAAGTGATTTTCTAAGGCCGATTTCTTGAATATTTCCTACGAGCATAGCTTCATGATCATAAACTGGCATTCCAATAATTGACTGAATAGGAAAATATTTTCCTTTAGCGATAGTTACATTAGTAGATTTAGTATCTGTACTTTCAGACTGTATTGAATCTAAAGTATTTTCTTCATAAGTGTTAGAGGACAGTATAGATTTTTCAGATTCACTTTTATTTTTGGATGATGAATCTGAAATATCCTTTACAGATTTAGTGACATCTGATGACTTTGATTGAGAGAAAGAATGAGTTTTACTAGGATGAGGGGTTTCATTATTAAATTTACGATATTGAGAAATAATTGCATTACAAACTGAGCATTTGTATTCACCTTTTTCAATTAAAACAACCCCTTCACCGACATCTTCATTTGGATTTTCATAATCTAAATTAGGGGATGATGGATAGTCTTTCTCACATTTATTGCAGTAATATTTTAAAATTCTATCTTTTGGTAATCGTCCAATTCCTGCTATAAATAACTCGGGCCCACCTAGATTCCCTTTTTTTTGCTCATAATCTGAAATTCTGGCAATAACATAGCCTCCAGAACCGCGAAGTTTTTTTTCTTTTAGTTCTTCATCTTCAGCCATCATTAAATATATCATCTTAATAACTCAAAAGCAGTCGTATTAGTGTTTGTATTAGCTTCTTATTTTATTATCATTTTTTAAAATCAATTAATTAAATTAATTACTTAATAATGTCATCATATATTTTTACGAATTTGCAAAAGATTTAGATTAGATAAGATGAAAGATTGTTTATTAAACTCGTGAAATTTAATGACAAGACTATTCGATGAATTGGGACTAAATAAAGAACTGCTACTAGCTCTAAAAGAAAGTGAATATACAACACCCTTTCCTATTCAAGAAAAAGCAATTCCTACTATCTTGCAAGGAAACGATGTAATTGGACAAGCACATACTGGAACAGGAAAGACTGCCGCATATTCATTACCTATTTTAATGAAAATGAAAAATACAAGAAATGCACAAGCTTTAGTATTAGTTCCTACAAGAGAATTAGCAATTCAAGTAGCAAAAGAAATGAATAAACTTGCAAAATATACAGAAACAAAAGTGGCTGCTATTTATGGAGGACAAAATATGAGAAATCAAATTATTAGACTTGAAAGAGGAGTTCACATTATTGTTGCTACTCCTGGGAGATTAATTGATCATATAGGACAAAAAACGGTATACTTGAATTCAATAGACTTTGTAGTATTAGATGAGGCTGATCGAATGTTAGATATGGGATTTATCGAAGATATTAATTATATATTATCAAAAGTAAAACATAAAAAACAATTATGTCTTTTTTCAGCAACAATACTTCCAGAGATAATAGAAATTAGTAAAAAATATATGAAAAATCCAATACACATTACAGTAAATCAAGATGATATTACATTAAAAACCATTGAACAAATGTATTTAATTACAAATGAAAAAGAAAAATACAATCACTTGTGTGATTTAATTAAGCAGAATAATAATAATAATCAGATGTTAATTTTTACTTCTACAAAACAGAAGGCTGAAGAACTAGCTATGAACTTAAGAAAAAAAGACCTATTAAAAGTAACTGCATTACACGGAGATCTATCTCAAAGACAAAGAAATTACGCAATGCATAAATTTAGAAATGAACAAGAGCAAATTCTAGTGGCTACAGATATTGCAGCAAGAGGAATAGATATCCCTTCCATAAAATACGTTATTAATTATGATATTCCTCGGGACCCTCTAACTTATTTTCATAGAATTGGTAGAACTGCAAGAGCAAATTCTAATGGGAAAGCTATATCCCTAGTTGAGATTGAAAAAATTCCCGATTTTGAAAAAATTTTGAGATATACTAAATATAATATTCGTCAATTAAACGAGGAAATTGGCATTCCAATACCTAAAATTCAAAAAGAGTTTAAAAAACACAATTATTTAAATAAAAATAAACCTTTTAACAAATGGTCAAAACATACTTATAAAAACAGTAAGAAAAAAAACTACAACTATAAAAAATCATCATATCGAAATTTCAGAAAACATTAATTTCCAATTTTAGATACATATAAAGGTTGTTAAATAAATGAAGCTCAATTTTCTTATATCCATATTTATTAATAAATCATAATAAATTTAAAATAGGTAGACTGACTTCGGTAAATATATAATACCTGATTGACAAAATATACTATTGTTTATGCCATCTATTGATAATGAAGAATCCTTTGCAAAAATATCCAATTTAATAGGTGGAGAAGAATATCAGAGGGTTGCTAAAGCACTTTTAAATACTGAGGATGCAACTGATGAAGAAATTGCTGGTGCAACAGGAATGAGAATCAATATTATTAGAAAAGTATTATATGATATGTTTGGAAAAGCGTTAATTACTGGAATTAGAGTGAAAGATGAAAAGAAAGGATGGTTTGTTTATCGTTGGCGCGCAAAAAGTGATCAAGTTGATAATTTCATAGATAATCAGAAAAAGAAAATTCTTGATAGATTGCAAAAAAGGTTAGAATATGAAGAATCATCTGAATTTTATCATTGTGGAAATAATGAATGTCAAAGAATAAAATTTGATATAGCTATAGAATCTTTTTTTAAATGTCCTACCTGTAAGGAAAATCTTGCCATGACAGACAATAACTATACAAAAGAAGCACTAAGATATAAAATTGATCAAATAATATCTGAAATATCCGCAAAAAAATAAGTGTAGTATTTTATTTGTTATAATAAAGTGTTATTTCATTATCATTTTTGTTTTGAATAATTTTAGTGAGCTTTAATTTTATCCCTTGTGATATAGCAGAATATCCTCTTCCTTCAACAAGAGTAATAGCATCTCTTCCACCAATAACTTTTGGTGCGATAGTTATAATTAATTCATTTACAATTCCATCATGTAAACAAGACCAATTTAATTCTCCTCCTCCTTCGATAAGGATTTTTCTATAGCCCATATCATACAATATTTTGAAAAGTCTTTTTAAATTTACTAACTTTGTTCCAATTATTATGACACAAGCTCCTGATTTCTTTATTTTATCTATAGTATCTCTACTAGCCTGTTTTGTAACAACAATTATAGTTTTAATTTTAGTAGCAGATTTTAGAATTTTAGAATCTAAAGGTATTCTACCGTAACTATCTATAATAATACGGGTTGGAGATATCCTATTATTTCTTATGAATCTAATAGTTAACATAGGATTATCTATAAGAACTGTATTTATACCTACTACTATTGCATCAACTTTAGATCGTAATTTATGAACGCGTACTAAATCTTTTTTTGAAGAGATACATGAATTGCCACTATAAGAAGAGATTTTTCCATCTATAGTCATAGCAGAATTAATAATTACTTTTAAATCAGCAGGAAATTTCATTTATAAATCTGCCATCTATCATGATAGCTTTTATTGCTCCATAAGAAAGTCTATGAATAATAGAAGAATAGATATTATGAATAGGTTGCAAATCTATATGATACTTGTCAATAAATAAAAGATCTGCACATTTTCCAATTTCGATTGAGCCAGAATTCAAATTAAATATTTCCCCAGGATTAACGGTAATCATTTTTAATAATTCTTTTGGATCTATTGAATTAGAATATTTAGATGATTGCGATTTAATTACTTTCCATAAATAATCTAACTCTTGCAAAAGATCTGGAGAATTAAGCATAATGTTATCAGTACCTATTGATATCTTAAATCCTAATTTTAACATAGTTACGACATTGGGAATTCCATTTCCAAGAATTCCGTTAGATCTTGGACACAATACTATGCCTATATTATTATGTAAAGCAAGAGTGAGATCTTGCAAATTAGCATGTGTCATATGAATCAAGATATCTGGTTTAAGAAAGTTTATAATTCTCTCAACTTCCGTTTTTCCTGTAAGTAATTTTGAGAATTTGATAGTACTTTTGGATTCAGCCGCATGAATAGCAATTATTTTTTTTTTATGAACTAAATAATTATTTTTATTGAATTCTTTAACTTTGTATTTATATTGCTTAAGAGCATAATCAGTATTTTCATTAGCACCGCTTAATCCTAATCCATCACTTAATTCCAGTACTCTTGAAAGAGATTCCAAAGATAGTTTTGGTAACTTATCTAATTTTTCATCAATATCTTTTTTTTCAGTTTGTTTTTTATTTTTCAGTATTTTTTTTAAATTAAAGTAATATTCTATTCTACCTAAAATTACTGATTTTATAGGTAGATCTTGTATAGATTCTTTTAACAACTCAACTCCTTCAGGTCCGCCTTCACGAAAATCTATAAAATATATTGTACCTTTTATCATCATAGAAATGGCAGAAGTTCGCATAAAATATTTTAGATGTTCTTTCATACTTTTATACAAGATTTTCTTTTTAATTCCATAAACAGGATTAATCATTTCATCAAAAGTAGAACTAATTGATATATCCTTTCCTATTGAATCTGCTATATGAGTATGGGAATTTATAAATCCAGGAATAACAAGAAATCCCGTTCCATCATAAACTTTTGTATCAGTAAAATTATACTGATCAAGATATGCATCTTCTCTGCCAACATCTATTATTATTCCATTTTCATTAATACAAATAAATCCATTATGTATAAAAAGTAAATCTTTCCCATATAACATACTGATATTTCTAATTATAAGAATCATTTAATTTCATAGATTGGAATAATTTGTCCTTTCTTACGCAATTTTCTTATCCAATCTAGAGCTTCTGTAGCATTCTTAGCAGATTCTCTAGAAGTCCTTCCAAATCCTATACCACAATTAAATTTAATATCTAATTCATCAGAAATACCATTTAATAAATAAGAGATTTCATCTTTTTCTATTAGATCAGCAATAATCATAAAATTATCACCTCCTAGAAAGAAAGTTAATGAATTTTTCTTAAGGAATTTATCCATAAGAAGAATATATGATTTCATTACCTTAACAGTAGTTTCATAAGGAGAGATATGATTTCCAATACCCGATGAACCATTTATGTCAATATGAAGTGTTTTTATTTTTTTATCATTTAAACTAGAAGACATATATGAAAGATTATTTATTTCACCATAGATTTGAAACTCTTTATCAAGGAATTTTCCATTTTTTCTTGCCTGATATGCATCAATATTTGCATCTAATGGAGTTTTTCCATTTCCTATTGTAAAAGACATACAAAGCTCTGGATGTTTAAGAGAAATCTCTTTTATAATTGAGATATGATCCTGTAATGTTAACGTGTTTGTAATTACAAAATATTCATCAAATCTATTGAAGAATACTAGACAATTATATTTTGAGAATAAATTTTGAAGATCATGATAAATCTGGGCTTGAAGCATTTGTAATTCAGCTTCTCTATCACTACCCAGGGTTAATGTCCATTTCCCATAACCTTCTATTTTAATTATTGTTAGCTGAATATTCATTTTATAATAATAGTTTCATTTTGACTACGTTGAGTTTCATTTAATTTTTTTATTCTAGTCACCATATTTACAGCTGCATTTACTGCACGTATTGGAACTATTTTAGCTCTTTCCCATGCCTGTTCAATAGTCATGTTGGGTCCTGATACACCTAATGCAATTGGTTTTTTATATTGTAATGATAAATCTGATATCAATCTAGCTGTGTTTTCAGCAATTATTATATCATGATTTGTATCACCTTTTATAACTGCACCTAAAGTAATTACAGCATCAATAGCATTATCTTGTAATAGATGACTTACTACTAGAGGCATATCAAACGTTCCAGGAACGTAACAAATATGACTAATAGTCGAGTTTAACTTTGATGCATGAACTTTTGCTTCTTCTAACATTACATCAGTAATTTCATAATTAAATTCAGAAACAACTATTGCTAATTGAACTTTAACCAATTTAAATTTAAATCACCGAATATGTCTTTAATTGATTAGCTTCTAATAAAGGAAGATCTTTTATTTCTGCATATTTATATGCTTCAGCAACAGATAGAGATCTAAAAGTGTGAGAATCAAGCATTTCACAGATTGCAACAGCTGGAGTTAGACCTGCGATCTTTGCCAAATAAACAGCAAGTTCTGTATGACCAAATCGTTCTTTTAAAAGACCGTTTGCTGCGATCAATAGAGGAACATGACCTGGCGTTCGAAAATTCTTGATAAATTCTGATACGCCACCAAAATCAATGTTTTTGCAAACTGACGCAAGTTTGGAAATTGTTAAAGCACGATCATAATCAGTAATTCCGGTATAGGTATCTCTATGATTAACCGAAATTGAGAAAGAAGGCTTATCTCCATATGGAGAACGACCATTTGTCATAGTTGAAAATAAAGGATGATCATTAGAAACACAGTTTAAAATATCATGTAAATATAATAGTCCCAATTTTCTGGAAATATATCCGTCTATAGCTAGGCACAATAGACCACCGGCATCATTTCTCATAGTTGCTATATGAGATGGTTTTATATTTTCTGCAGCTATTATCATATCGATTTCATTTTCTCTATTATTATCATCATGAATAAGAACAAATTTTCCTTGACTGAGTGCCGTTATGGCTTCTTCTACTGTTGACAACACAAATTATAAAAACACTAGTCATTATATATTTTACTAAAAAATTTGTTATTACTACTTTTTTGGTAAAAGTCTTGAAATATATTTACCAACAATATCAAATTCGATATTAACTTTATCTCCAATTGATTTTATTCCTAAAGTGGTTTTTTTTAATGTATGAGGTATTAAAGATATAGATAATAAGTTTTTCTCTATATCCACTACAGTTAAGCTGATGCCATCAATTGTAATTGAACCTTTTCGTATTACATATTGAAAAGATTGTTTTTGCTCTTTAGAGATTTTGATAATAAGTTTTGTTTCAGTAGGATAAATAATTTTGTCGTGGATAATACCTGTACAATCTACATGACCTTGAACAAAATGACCATCAAATCTACCAGAAGCTTTCATACTTCTTTCAATATTAACTCTATCACCTTTCTTTATTGAACCCAAAGATGTTTTTCTTACTGTTTCTCCAATTACTGAAAATTCTGCAATACTCTCATTTAATTTAGTTATTGTCAAACATACTCCATTTACTGCTACACTTTGACCAATCTTTAAACCCTTACTTAACTTTTCTAGATCTATAGAAAATTTAATCTCAGCAGGATATCTAGATTTCACTTTTTTTATCTCTTTAACAGATTTTATTTTACATAGAGATTCTATTATACCAGTAAACATTCCATAATTTCATTTTTTTATTGTTAGTGAAGATAATATAAATAAACAACTATTAATATTACTTACTTTAATAGAAAATACTAATCATAAAAATTTAGAATAGGATATCTTAAATTATATATCACCATTTTAAAATAACATAATTGCCAATAAAAAAGGTATCATTTTTCAGATCTACTTAAATATAAGAGATTATTACATAGAAAAAGAAGAAGAGACAATACTATTTGTTTTATAATATTACTCTTCCTTCAAATTTCACAAGAAAACACAGTATTTACTAAAAATTGCTGAAAAAACATAATAACCAACTAATAAGTTCTTTATCAGAAGAATAGTCCAAACCATTAAACAACTGATAACAAATTAAAATATACTTAGACAATTATTGTATTGCATATAAATTTTGAATTATAGACATGAATTATTTTAATAAGATTTAGTAATAAACTAATTTAAAATGATTTTGATGATATTAACTTTTTTGTATCCTTATTGCTCATAAGTTAAAGTTTGAAAGCTTGAGTGTTAAATATTTAAAAATAATTTAATAAAGTAAATATCAAGAATAAAATGATTAGAAAAAAAATTTACTTTTACAAGTATTAACAGAAAATGATTTGCACTTTTGCTTTGATTACCTAAAATAAAACATACTATACATACATTTGTAGTTATTATAATCAATGTATTGAAATCAGTGAAGAAAAAGCTAAAGATGCGACTAGAGAATTAGATTTAGTAGAGATAGAAGGTGGTTATTTATTGAATTTAATCCTTTTTTATAAAAATAAGTAGAATTTTAGAAAAATCTAATATCTCAAAAGACAGATCTTTTAAAATGAGAGGAATATCATTAACTTTAATTATACTCAATTGCAGATAAAAGATTATGAAGGATATCTTTAAGATTTTATGAATTTTTGTAATAGTAAGCAAGGCTTATAATAATAATTATATATTAAAAATAATCAAATACAATGAATAAAATAACAACCAAGCGAGGCAATCATGTTATTGAGAAATTAAACGAATTTGAGTTTAAAATTAATGTTGATAATTCTAAAAGAATGAATGTACCAGTTACGATTTATGCAGATGATAATTTGATTTTGAAGATGAGTGAAGATAGAACACTAGATCAAGCCGTCAATGTTTCAACACTTCCTGGCGTAAAAAAACATGTAGTTGTATTACCAGATGGCCATGAAGGATACGGTTTTCCAGTTGGTGGAGTAGCAGCTACGGACTTGGAAGAGGGAGTAATTAGTCCAGGAGGTGTAGGATATGATATTAACTGCGGAGTAAGATTACTTAGATCTAATCTTAACATAAACCAAGTTAAACCTAGATTAAAGGATTTAGTAAATGAATTATTTAATTCAATACCATCAGGAGTAGGTAGCAAAGGAACTATTAAGCTCAACAAATCAGAATTAGATGAATTATTAATTGAAGGAGTAGACTGGGCACTTGAACATGGTTATGGGTTTAAAGAAGATTCTGAAGTATGTGAAGAGAAAGGTAGAATGGAAGGAGCTGATCCTGAAAGTGTGTCGGATACTGCAAGAAAAAGAGGAGCCCCTCAATTAGGAAGTTTGGGCTCAGGAAATCATTTTCTAGAAATTCAACAAGTCCAACAAATTTTTGATGAAAATGCGGCAAAAGTGATGGGGCTAGAAAAAGGTCAAATAACAGTATTAATACATTGTGGATCACGAGGATTTGGTCATCAAGTTTGTAGTGATTATTTACGTTATTCCGAACAATCTTTAAAAAAATACAACATTCAATTAATTGATAGAGAGCTAGCATGTGTTCCAAATAACTCAATTGAAGGAGAAAATTATAGAAAAGCTATGAATACAGCTTTGAATTTTGCCTGGTCAAATAGACAAATAATTACTCATTTTACTAGAAAAACATTTGAAAAAGTCTTTTCACTCTCCGAAACTGGATTAGATATGAAATTGGTTTATGATGTAGCACATAATATAGCCAAAGTAGAACGTCATAAGATTGATGGAGAAGGAATGAGAGAATTAATGGTTCATAGAAAAGGTGCTACCAGAGCTTTTCCAGCAGGCATGAAAGAGGTTTCAGAAAAATATCGACAAATTGGTCAACCTGTATTCATACCTGGTTCAATGGGAACAGCTAGTTGGATACTATTGGGTAACAAAAAGTCTCTTGATTTAAGTTTTGGATCAACTGCACATGGAGCTGGAAGAACTATGTCAAGAGGTGCAGCTAAAAGAAGTTCTACTGTTGAAAAAGTAAAAGGCGAATCTTGAATCTAAAGGAATCTATATAAAAGCATTAACAAAAAATGGAATAGTAGAGGAAACACCTCTAGCTTATAAAGATGTAGACTCTGTTGTAAATGTATCAGATAAATTGGGGATTGCAACTAAAGTAGCAAAATTAGTTCCTATAGGAGTGATTAAAGGATAAAATGGAGGAAGATCCAGATATTGAAATTCTTAAAGCTAAGAAAATGCAAGAAATGATGAAACGTATGATAAAACAGAAAAAGGAAAATATAGAAAAAGGTATTAGAAAACGTGAGCCTTCTGAGAGAGAGATTTTATTATCATATTTATATGATAGAGGAGATGAAGTATTAAATTTAGCAGAATCCCAATTTCCAACAGAAACTAAAGCAATAACAAATAAAATAGTAGAACTTATTAATATTGGAGAAATAAACCGAAAAATTTCTGGAGGAGAATTACTATCATTATTTCGTGCATTAGGATTGAATGTTAAAATAAATACTACTATCAAAATTGAAGAGCATGGAAAATATGTATCATTTGCAGAGAAACTTAAACAAAATAAAGAAAATGACGATAAATAAAAAAAGATGTTTTTTAGATAATTTTTTAATTATTTTTGTATATCATTATTAAAAGATAATAGCGATAGAGTGATTATTTTTATCATTGTCAATATATTCTCTAAAATATTAAATTCTAAATTTTTAAAATTCTATTAGACTTAAAAAAAATAGTAAAAAAGTATTGTAATGTTAGACTCTTCTTCCCCTTCTACCACCAGGCTTTCTGGTTGTATCATGAGGAACTGGAGTAACATCATCAATTCTTCCAATCCTAAAACCTGCTCTAGCTAAAGCTCTTATTGCAGCTTGAGCTCCTGGACCAGGGATTCTAGGTCCTACTCCTCCAACAGCACGAACTCTAATATGAAGAGCATTTATTCCTTTAGATTTTGCTGTATCTGCGGCAGATACGGCAGATTTCATTGCTGCGTAAGGCGATGATTCATATCTGTCAGCAGTTACATGTCGACCTCCAGAACTAAACGATATTGTTTCAGCACCACTAATATCTGTAATATGAACTAAAGTGTTATTATAACTGCTAAAAATATGAGCTACTCCCCATTTATATTGAGTAATATCTTCGGTTTCAGACATAATCCTATAGTTCACTTAATTTAGATATTAAAACTTTTTTAATGTATTAAGTAAAATGTAAAAATCCCTTACTTTCTAATAGAAAGTAATCATTACTTTCTTTCATTGTTCTTTCATGTAATAATCCAAATTTATTATTGCATTTAACAAAAACATTACCATTGCCAGTCATCACTTTTCCTATTACAAACATTGGCAAATGAAATTTCTTTGCAAGAAATTTTACTTTTTGAAAATTAGAAGGATTAACCGTAGCTAATATTTCATATTCTTCTCCCCCATTAAATATTAGATCATAAATATTTAGAGAATTAGTTTTTGCGAATTCAATGAGACCGATAGGAATTGGAATGTCATCAATGTAAAAATTAACTTTACTTTGCTTGGCCAATTCATAAAGAGATATCCCTAATCCATCACTAGAATCAATTGATGATGAAAAGTACTTCCCCAATAACGTTCCAAATTTTTGACTAGGTTTTGGAAGCACGATACTTGATATAGCCTGTTTTTTAAAAGAAGATATTGCTTTTGAATTGAAAAGCAATATTTTTAATCCAGAAGAGGTATAACCAAATTCTCCCGATGTTATTACAATATCGCCAGCTTTAGCATTATTTCTCAAAGGAATATTGTTAGTTGTAGAATCTAAAAAACCAACTAAAATACAATCAATTACTAATTCCTTGGATTCATTGGTATCACCACCAAGAAAAACTATACCAAATTCTTTGGAGGCTTTTTCAAATCCTAAAATTAAATTTTTTATTTTATATTTTCTCCACGATTTAGGAATTCCTAGTGATAATAACGAAAAATATGGTGGTTTTATTCCTTTTGCAGACATATCACTAACAGCAGAGACAATACTTTTTCTTGCTATTTGCCATATTTTCATTTTTTTAACTACATCAGTACTTTCTACTAACATATCAGACTTGATAACTATATGATAGGAATTGAAAGATCTAACGTTATTTTTTCTTAGATCTTTAAAAGATAATAATGATACATCATCCCTTATTTGAAATTGTGTTTTATTTTTTTTTAAAAGATTAGAAAAAAATAAATCTATAATTTCTTTTTCATTTAATTTGGTCATGTATTTTAATTATTCTTTCATTTACATTTTTATAGATAGAATTTATTTTATTACTAGTTGATTCTATCGATATTCTTAAAACATGTTCAGTGTTAGATATTCTAAATAAAATCCAAGAATTCTCATCTAAAATTATTTTAATTCCATCTAGCATATTAATTTCTGTTGAGTCTTTTTTAAATTCATCATATAATTTATCCAAAATAGTTTTTTGTAATTCAGAATCTATCTGAATTTTAGTTCTAATTTGAGAATAAGTATAGGAAATTTCAAGACATTCTTTAAATATTTTTTTATTAATTGTACTAATTAGAACACTAGCTAATATAGCATCTCTACACATATTAAAATTAGGCAAAATAAATCCTGCACTACTTCCTTCACCTCCTGCATCAGCATTCTTTTCAATCATTTTTTGAACAACATTTGCTTCACCGACTTTAGAATAGGTTAAATAACCTCCATGATTTTTAATAAAATTTTGAATAGAGATACTTGTATCTATACTTGTTACAAATTCTTTTGATTGGAAACTATACAACATATTTGCTATACACAGCAATAGAGTGATATCTGAATTTAACTTTTCACTACTACTGTTAACAACAACTAAACGATCTCCATCTAAATCAAATGAAAATCCATAATCAAGGTTATGCGATTTTACAATAGATTTCAACTGTGATAAATCATCTATAGTAGGATCTGGACCTCTAGAGAATATACCTTTATTTCCACTAACATCATAAACAATATGTCCGATTTTTTTTAATATACTATTAGCATATCCACATGCTGCACCACCTCCAGCATCTACGCAAATTCGTTTGTTATTGGGTAAATTCAATTCTTTTGACTTTTGAATTAATTCTAGTATATCGTTTTCATAATTAGATAAGAATTTCCAAGAACTTCCATATGATATAATTGGAGATATTAGTTGAGTTGATAAGGCTTCGTATAATTCTTTTTCAAATATTCCACGTCCATCAATTAGGAATTTAAGTCCATTCCAATCAAAAGGATTATGAGATGCTGTTATAATAATAGATCCATCAAATTTTTTGGATTCTCTAAATACTATCGGGGTAGGCGTTATTCCTAAATCATATACATCAATATTTCTTTCAATTAAGCTTGACTTTACAATTTTTTTTATTATATCGCCTGAAATTCTGGTATCACAAGATACAAGACATTTTATCTTTTTATTTTTAGAATTTGTTAAATAAGAACCAAAGAGAGATGATAATCTATAAATTTCATGGAGACTAAGGTCTTTGCCATAGATGCCTCGAGCTCCAGAAATAGATATTTTCATACCAATAAGAATAGAAAGTGTAGATTTAATTGTGTTACTAGAATCTAGATTATATATCAGTAAAAATAATTTCTTTATACATATTTAATGCTCTGCCTCTGTAGCTCAGCTCGGTTAGAGCGAAGGTTTCGTAAACCTTAGGTCGTGGGTTCAAATCCCACCTGAGGCTTGGAATGCTCGGTATGAATCCTATTTTTTGAGTTCATGATTAATTTTGCTATGAACTAAGAAATATCTTTTCTGTATATAATTACAGTGCTGTTAACTTAACAAAATATCTAACTATATGTGAATAATTTTTTAATAATACCAAATGTCATAAATAATTCAGATACTATATAATTATATCATTACACAATGCAATGTACTGGTAATAGGATGGATATAGATAAAATCTGAGTCATACATTTCCATCTTATTTGGATAATGCCATCAATATTCCATTTTTTATATTTTTTCGGCGTCTGAAAATTTAATAAATAAATTTTAATATATTGTAAATGGTGGGGTGGTGTTAAGTTAATGACTTGTATCACCTCCTACAAGATACATCAATAATCGAAATCTTAGATGAGATCTGCTGATACCATTGTGCATGAATACAAATAATTGAATCCAATTGTAGACATGTGACAGATTACAGTCCAATTTTCTACAAGGGTAACAATCATCGAATTGTTCTGTTCTATCCTTTACATATTCAATGGCTCTTTCAATTATGCTCTTTTCATAAGGTGAATGTAACCGATGTTCCAATCTCAAAGAATTACATGCTTCAGGATACCAACTACCACCATCTGAATATACCATATGTCTACCATATTTTTCAACTAACGAATATAGAAAGTGTTCAGTAACAAGCATATTTCTATGTCTGGAGATGTAAACACCAAGGACAACTCTATGTACTGGTTCAACTGCTACCCATAACCATGATTTTGTATTTCCGATTTGTATCATTGTTTCATCTATCAGAAATGCAGATACTCTTTTACATGGATAGATCCGTTTGGGATTGAACTTTTGTACCTATTCCCAGACAGCAACATGACACATCTTTTTTATCAAAACTATCTATCATAAAGTCTAATCCAGTTTCATTGAGATACAAGTCTAGCCAATAGATAAATCCCTTGCAAAGGTAGATTGTTTGTCTAAATATTTCTCTGTTTCTTGCAGGATCAGTTGGAGTAATCGGAGGTAAATTATTTGTCTTTATCCATCCATGATAAAGCTTTGATGCTGATATTATTAATTCTTTTTGAAATTCTGGTTCTGTATAGATTCGTTTTACTAATGTCTGATTTTGACTCATCTGTTTCAATTACAATATCCAAGAATCGCTTTTCAAATTGTTTAAAAAAGTCTTGGAATGAATTTGCCTTGGCAATTTCTCTCAATAATGGATCATTTTTAAGAATAGAAATCCATTCCTCGATAGATACAATATCTGCATCAGATAAAGTGCCATTAAATTTATCATTAATTACTTCGAATTACTTCTGATAATGATATTAGAACTTCTGGTTGTTTTGTAACACCATAATCATCAGTTAGTTTTAGATTCTTTTCATTATGCCCTAGCGAGATGCTACCCTCATGAGTTTTCTCAAGACGATACCATTGTAATGAAATATCCCCTTTGAGCTCAGGAAGTGAAGATCCGAATGTTTTTGATTAGATTCTCATTTATAAGGAATTTCAAAACTACATATAATTTTTCTAATCGTGTATCATTATATGAAACTAGTTGTGTTAGAAATGAATAACTTTCGATATATTTTGTGATTTTTGTTTTGAAAGCATCTTGTACTTTTTCTTCTGTATCTGTAAATCGACGTAATATAGGATCGATTGCAGCATATAACCTTCCGTGATCGGCGTCTGTTTGTTTGGATAATGGTTTAAAAAAGGTTTCTGCAAATTTATCCAGATCAGCTATAGTAATTATGCCAATGTCCATTATCATGGCATATAAATTAAATAGATATGATGGATCTGTCTTATCTACTAGAGAAGTTCCTTGATAGTATTGCAAGAATGCAGAATAGATATCATCAAGCTTATTTTGGAAATCTATAACAAATGTTTCTGTTTTACCAGGATTTGTTCTATTTAGTCTTGATAATGTTTGAACTGCCTTTATCCCATATAATTTCTTATCTACATACATTGTATGAAGTAACGGTTGATCAAATCCTGTCTGATATTTTTCAGCTACTATCAAAATATTATATTCAGACGTATCAAACTTTTCTCTTAATTCCCCTTCTGTTTTTGTTTGATTGACTGACTGCTCCGTGAATATTTTTCCTATATCATCTTTCAACGAACCAGAAAACGCTACCAATGTATTAATTCCGTGATATTTCTGAGTATTAACATATTCATCTATTATCTGTTTGTATTTGAGTGCCTGTAGTCTTGATGATGCCACTATCATTGCCTTTGCCTGACCGCCAATCTTTGATTGTGTGTGTTCCTCTAAAATGTTCTACAATGATTTTAGCTTTGTTTTGTAGATTTAGATGATGTAAATCAACATATTTTAATAAGGCTCGGGATGCTTTTTTGCCTTCTACCACCTTGTCTTCAGGAGTAGTTTTGACTATATAGAAATATCTTTCATAAGTAGTATAATTTTTGAGTACATCTAGTATAAATCCCTCTTCAATCGCCTGTTTCATAGAATAAATATGAAATGGTTTATAGTTTTCATTAGAAATTTTGATTCCAAACAGTCTCATGGTTTTTTGCTTAGGCGTTGCAGTAAATGCATAGTAACTTAGAGTTTTTTGTGGACCACGTTCTTTAATCTCTTTTTCTATCTGATCCACGATATCTATTTCTTCGTCCTCAATCTTTGACTCTTGTTCTGCTGCTTCCTCTAGATTAGTAGTTAGAACTTGTTGTACTCTGTCTGCTAGTTTCTGCTGCTTGTGAGTCTGTGTGCTTCATCAATAATTACAGCAAAATATTTCCCTTTTACTTTTTTGATATAATCCAAAACATATGGAAACTTTTGTTGAGTTGAGATTATAATTTTTCTTTGTGTTGAAAGATGGTGTGCTAGAATCAGCTGAGCTTTTTACTTCTACCACAGTTCCAGAGGTATGTTCAAATTGTTGTATTGTATTTCCTAGTTGATTTACAATTCCTATTCTATCTGATAATACTAGTATGCCATCAAAGATTGGTTTATCTTGAGAAGAATGTAAAGATAATAATTTATAGGCTAGCCATGCTATTGTATTGCTTTTTCCACTTCCTGTTGAATGTTGGATAAGGTAGTTTGTTCCTAGTGCATTTATTTTTGTAGCAGACGTTAATTGTAATACTGAATCAGAGCTGATGATATCGTGGGAAAATGAGGCTTTCTCTGTTTGGAAGTGGATATTTTTGTGTTATAATTTGCAAATCAATAAAATTTGAAATGATTTCAAGCCAGATATCTTTTTGCCAAATCTTTTCCCAAAGATACGATGTTTGATATCCATTTGGATTATATGGGTTTCCTTTTCCTTCCTCATTTCCTTTATTAAATGGTAAGAATTGTGTTTTGTCTCCTTGGATTTTTGTAGTCATGTAGACTTCATGGGGGTCAATTGCAAAATGAACTAATGCCCCACGTTTAAATGAGAATAATTTATCATTTGGATCTCTATCTTCTTTATACTGTTTTATGGCATCCTCGTAGGTTTGTCCTGTTGCAGGATTTTTGAGTTCTGCAGTTGCCACAGGTATACCATTTAAGCATAAAAGTAAGTCTATTGACTTTGTTTTCATTATTAAACGTGGCTTGACGGATTACCGATAGAATATTTTTTCTATAGTATAATTCTGCATTAGGGTTTAGTCTTGATACTGGTTTAAGAAAGAGACAATCGAGTTTAATTCCAGCTATAGAGAATCCTTTTCTAATTACATGAATTAAACTTTCTGAATCTATTTCTTTTTCATATGCCTGTAAGATTTTTTCTTTGATGTCACTTCCAAAAATCTCTTGGAGTTGAAGATACTTTTCTATTTGAGAATCTTCTAAGAATTTAAGAAATAAATCAGAATCTAAAAGATATTCTTTGTCTAAATCAAAAGGATTTCTTTTTATGTAACCGTTTTTTAGTAAAGTAGATTCAATACTTTCCTCAAATTTCTTTTCCGAAATAGCAATTGTCATACTATAATTTCCTCCCTTAAATTAATTTTGCCTGTAACTGCATATGATATTAAAGAATGACGAAATTCTTTAAGTTTTCCAATTTGTTGCTGAATATTAGTTATTGTATTATCAATCGAATTTGTCATTGCATCTAATGAATAACTAATTAATTCCTGCTCTTCAATTGGAGGTAAAGGAAAGATAAAGTTCTCAATTTTTTCTTGAGTGATTCCAAAGAATGTAGTACCTGTTTGGGTCAGGTTAACATAAATATCAAAACAATTTGAATTAAAAACCCAATACATATACCGTGGACGAAATATATTATTGATAGGTCTAATTATCAACAAATGGCTATTCAGAGTAGCTAAACCTGGTAAATGATCAATATATGCAACCTTACCGATAGTGACCGTCTTTTGTAATCAAAATATCATGTTTTTTTACATGAATATAAGGATTTAACTCGTATCGCCAATCAGAAACATGATAACATTTATTCCACGATATTGTTCCTTTCTCAAAATCAGTTCCAGTAATGAGGTACGGACCATTATCGACAAATTCATCTGCTTTTAGTCTCTGCCAACCAATTCTTCCCTTCACATAAGAACAATATTTTATTTTATTTATTTTCCAATGTTTAGGAATATCTCCAATCCATTCAATTCTACAATCTTTCATTGGAAGGGATAAATCTAAACCTTTGGTTACTGTTTGATTAATTGTAGATTGGTGTTTTTCTTTGAGTAATTGAATTAATCGATTTTTCTTCTCTATTATTTGTTCTATCTGACTAATTCGAATTTTAAGAAAATTAGCTATATCTGATTGTTCTTGTAATGAAGTTGGATATAAAATCTTAAAGTTTGTAACAAATTCTAATGGAATTCTTTTTTGTCCAGCAGAACCAGTCATCATTGATTCTCCTATTTGATGAAATTGTTCTGATTGTGTCCAATAATATAAAAATTCTGGACTAAAGTTTTTGTTTGGTCGGATTACATGAAGTTCTGTCGTACCATATCCAATTCCATTTTTCAATCCTTTACATAATGCTCCTTTGCCGTTTTCAAAACATGGAGTAATTTTAGCTACCAAGAATATCTCCATCTTCGAAATATGTAAATCCGTTTTTTACCTCACCTAGTTTCCTTATCTCATTGAGTTTTAATTGTCCATCTTCAACAATTAATTCCATTGGTAAAAATGATACTTGCATTTCATCAGGAAGATGTATGGTTTTAGATTTTGAAGGATTAATCTTCGCAGCAAATTTTAACCTTGCTACTTTCCAATTTTTAGGTATCTGTCTAATCCATTCATCATCATGATTAAGATATTGATTCTTCAGCATTACTTTACTACCTCTTTTAATTCTGCAGAGATCTCTTTTTCCAACTGTTTTATCTCAGCATTAATTTCTTCCAAAGGTCTTAATACTTGAAATTTGTAAAAATATCGCATAAATGGAATTTCATATCCTATTTTATTTTTAGTTGAATTATCAATACAAGCATCGTGAATAAATGGTTTTACTTCGTCTTCAAAATACTGTTCAATGTTCTTTTTTAGTGGAACGTTTTCATAATCACGAAGATCAGGATCAGCAATCAGAATACCTTTCTTATCCTTTTGTGGAATTGCACTTTCATCTCTTTCAGATAATGAATTTTCAATTGCTTTTTGTAATGATGAGTTTAGATTGAAGTTTGCTTTCAAGAATGCATCTGATAAATCATTAGAAAATTCGTCATAGTCTTTGTAGACTTTAGAAGGCATCGTTTTAAGAATCATTAAAACATCTGTGGTTCGTGGCTCATTTAGTTTTGTTTGTAACTGTAATTCATCTAATTTTTTGAAAGCACTTTCTTTTTCTAATTTTTCAATCCTTTCTTTTGAAACTTGAAAATTTCTCTTTAGTGGTCTTTCTACTGTTATTCTAGTATATCCAAAATCTTCATTATCACAAATTTTAGAGAATTCATTTTGTTTGAATGATTCATATATGTCGATAATTTTCTGGATTTGGTTGACACTGATAAAGTTTCTTTTCTGACCAAGCGATGTCTTCATTTTCTTATAAAATTCTTGACCAGAGGCATTGATTAGCTGAACCTTTCCTTTTCGTTTATTATCTTTGTTATTAGTAACAATCCAGATATAAGTGAAAATTCCAGTATTATAGAATAACTGGTCTGGTATAGCAACAATTGCTTCAAGCATATCATTTTCAATAATCCATTTTCTTATTTTATTTTCACCCGATCCAACTTCCCCTGCAAATAAAGGAGAACCGTTTAAAACTATGGCGATTCTACTGCCTCCTTCTTCTTTTGGTTTCATCTTTGACATCATATGAAGCAGAAACAATAGAGAACCGTCACTTTTTCTTGGCAACCCTGCGCCATACTTCCCCTCAACCCCTTTTTCGAACTCAAGAAGAATTCCTTTCTCATATTTTCCCCAATCTACTCCAAATGGAGGATTAGATAACATGTAATGGAATTTGTCATTTGCAAACCCATCACCTTTTTTGCCCATGATTAAACTATTCCCTTGTTTTATTCTATCAAGCTCCATTCCTCTAATCAGCATATCCGATTTGCAAACTGCATAGGTTTCTTCATTGATTTCTTGTCCATAAACATCAATTATTGCATGAGGATTGATATTCTGTAGATAGTCTGATGCAACAGAAAGCATTCCGCCTGTTCCAGCTGTAGGATCATATATTGTTCTAACAATACCTTTTTTCTTCAGTGATTCTTTATCATGTGAAAATAACAGATTAACCATTAATTGAATTACTTCACGTGGTGTAAAATGATGTCCAGCTTCTTCATTAATTGCTTCATTAGCACGTCTTATTACTTCATAAATTGTCCCCATCATGTGATTGTCGATCTTGCTTGGATCAAAATCTAAGTCAGAACTAGCGAATCTCTGAACTAACTGATACAAAACATCATGTTTATCTAAATTATTTATTGTATTTTCAAACATAAAATTTTCAAAGATATTTTTTACATTTTCTGAAAATCCTCTGATATATACTTGCATGTTTTTTTAAATGTTTTTGTTATCAGCTAAAAGAAGATCTAAATTAAATCTTGATTTATTATGAAATGCATATCCAGTTATTTTATTTAATCTTGCTTCTACATATTCTGGATTTTCTTTTTTAATTTTTTCATATTCAGAAATAACTTTGTCTTTTGTAGGTTCTAAGACCTTGTCTAAACGTCTTAAAACTATAAATGGTAAGATAATTTTGCCCCATTCTGTTTTTTTGAAATCGTCACGGAGTATCTCTTTTGCACTCCATACTAGACTTATGATTTCATTCATACTCAAGAGGTTTTCATTTTCTTTACCAGTATTGTGGTTATAAAGATTATTTTTTGTTTCTAAGTCTAAGGGAGTTTTGATGATTAGATCTTTTTCTATGATTTCTTTCATATATTAATAGAGCAAAAATAACAAATTAAATTTTTTATTGTATTATACAAATTTTAGTTGTATAATTTAATCTATACAATGCTCCCCATCAAACCCGGAAAGTCTGCATAATATTCTCCTGATGATGTTAATTTTATTGTTCTCAACTTGCGATCAATTTCAGGTTTACCTGTTCTACGATTTTTGGTTGGTTTTTCCCAACCAAGTGTTCTAGTAATCAAGTTATTATCTTCAAGTATTTTAAGATGATATTCTAATCTTTGATTCTTTTTTAGTCGTGGATCTTTTCTTATCTCTTCTAAAAGCATATAATTAGTACATTTACCAATCTTTTTGATATGTTGAAGTATAATTGCGGTAGTTTTCGATGTATTACCTTTATTATCATCTTCTGGTCTTATTGGCATTGGTAGTTCCATGACTAAATCTTCTCCTCTATATTTTGATGAATGCACCACATAGTATAAACGAGATCCTGCTAAATAGGCAGCAGTAGAGGCGGCTGCAACCATCAGCTTAGTTCCTCCAGTTATATTTATAATAAAATCTTTTTTAGTTAAACCCAATTTGATTTCTGCCTGTATTGTCAATAGAATTGTTCTGATGACCTGATCCATATCAAATGGATCGACCTTCAATAAACTGGTAGGAACTTTATAGAGATCTTCTATCTTTTCCTTTAGTTTTATTGCTTCAAATTCATACTGATGGTCGGTTGTATCTTCTGTATGAATAATATAGAGTTTATTAGGCATAGTTTTTTTCAGACCTTCTTCCACAATAATAGGATTTTTACCAACTAATGCAATTTGTATCATATTATACAAGTTTAATTTTTATAGTCCAAATTAAATATAGTTTTAGACTAAATTTTTATTATATAAATAGGAATAATAAAAATAATTTTAATAATATAATTAGAATGGAGCAAATTATTTTGCATATAGAACATCCTCAAAATTATCTAATTTTGATCATTTTAGTTATCTTTTGTATATAAATATGGTAGATATTCAAATAATAATAAAAAAGATAAAATACACAATTTATTTTTGTATTATCCAATATAAACAATAACAAATATACTATGTAACTATACTTATGAGACAAATCTTATCAATTAAAAAAAATGAAGAAAATATTTCCCATAAAACCAACTTAAACAGCTATTATTTAAATAATTTAGAAATATCCACCTCATTGGAAACATTCATCTTTTCAGATTTACAAGAAATTTTATCACTTGGAAACATCTTAGCTCAACATCTTGAAATTCTTAACACATTACCAGGAATTTCATACAAAGGAATCAATAAATTTGAATACACAAATATTATCAAAATATTACAAACTATCATTGACTCTAAAAAAAGAAACTTAAGATACAATAAACAAAAATATGCAATTGCATTTCTACATCAAGAGTTAAAACTTTCTCCAAATTTAATACGAAACATACTAAGATTATTTAATGTTAAACTCGAGGTATCAAAGATACTTGAGATATCATATAAAGTCTTCGTAGAAAAACCAAAGCCTAAATGGTTACAAAATATTGGAGAAGCCTATATAGGAGGTAAAAAATAATGAATAAATCACAAAAGACTTCTGAGCAATTAGTTACAGAGACTAATACTCCTAATGGTATCATAGATTTCTTACAAAAAAGAAATGGATTATTAAACTATCAGGCAAAGAATAGATATTCTGTCACTGATATAGTGAGCTGCAAGAGAAAGGTATTCTATAAAGAATTTGGTGTACAACAGGAAGAACTTTTACAAGATACCACAATCGAGAGCATGTGGGCAACGGTACGAGGTGATTTCTTACATCAAATGACTTATGCGTACAAATGGAGAGAACTGGACATAGAATATCTAGTATATATTAAGGATAAAGTTGTAACAGTAGTTGGACGTCTTGATATGTATGATTGGAAAACAAAAACAATCATTGATCTCAAGACAACAAAGATGATCAAGTGGCAAATAAAGCAAGGATTCCTACCAAGAATAGAACATATCTTACAAGTTCAGTGTTATGGAACTATGGTCTCTGAGATTCATTCCTGTTGAGAATTTGAATATTGTATATGTAGATATGAATGATATTATAACTTTCAAAGTACCAATACGAAACTTGACTAAATGGATTAAAACCAGAATAAACGAGATTGAAGCTGCATTGTCCAATAAAACCATCCCTCCTGGAGAAATCTCTGGTTTATGTCAGTTTTGTAGATATCAATCCAGATGTTATAATGATGGAAATGGATTAACTGCAAAACCAATGTCAGTACCAAAACAAAACAAAGAAAAATTATAACATTAACAAACAGTAATTATATTTTCTGATATTTGTAATTATAAATATTATTTAATAGAATTTAACTTAGTTTTGATTCATTATACTCTACTTATCTTTTTTGTCAGAGTAATAGTATCATACCATACCTAGTACTATCTAAATCCCTTCCTGACAAATGGACATATCTTCTAACTACATCAGTACCTAATACCCAACCAAAAAAAGTACACATTTGAAATTCGGTAAATCGTTTTGCAAGATGTGTTGCTCCTGAATGTCTTAAGTTATATAATCTGCCTCGTTTATTTTGTAATCCTGCTTTTTTTAAGGTTTCTTTCATTAATTTTACTGCTCCTCCCTCGCCTAAAGGATTGTTTTTATGATTAGTAGCTTCACTAATCCATAAATGAAATACATCTTGATCTTTTAGAGGATGTATACTTAGCCATTGTTTTAATAATGGTACAAATGAAATAATTCTCACGGCTCTTTCGCCAGTTTTTCCTCGTAGAATAAAAATTGAACCTTTAGTATCGAATTTAATATCCTTATTAGTTAATATTAAAAATTCTCCAGGTCTTGCACCACTTTCATACATGCAACCTAGAAATGCCTTTCTTTGTACTGTGTCAGCAGCATCTACCAACTTTTGTATTTCTTCTTCCTCTAAAAACTCTTCTATATCAATTCTTTTTTCTTGCCTTAGTTTATCTTTTCCTACCTTTCTAGAAAACCATTTGACCACACCAGGATAGTATTCGTTTTTACCATATACCACTTTGTAAAAATATTTTATAACTTTTGTAAATGTCTCATTTGTCGATGCCTTGTATCTCTTTTCTTCTTCCATCCATTTTAAAAAATTTTTGATATCATCTTTTGTGACATCCTTAAACGATTTTTTTATTTGTTGTCGAATGATAATGAGAGAATATATGCACTTGACTATCCATAAATCTGCAGCTTCTTTATTTTGCAGATGTTTTACAAGATCAAGGATATCGTTCTTATCACATTCACATTCTAGATCTGTATCTATTCTTTTAATACACTTTTCCAATTGTCTTTTTCTATTATAAATATCTCGCAAACTTGTGCATGTGGTATTTTTTCCTTTCAAAGTATTTAAGCATTTATGTATCTGGTTGGTTTTCTGTGGGATTCTAACCGAGGTTTTGATTCCCACCTGAGGCTAATAAACAATTTTATGAAAAAACAATACTACATTTAAATAATATCATAATTGCATTATAGAATTTATGCACCTGTGATTGTTATTTTTCCGTGAATCCACGCATTTTTAATTTCATCCAATTCATGTATTTTATGTCTTCTTCTTTCAACAACATATCCAGTTTTAGAATGATAAAAAATAACCATATCATTAGGATAGAAAGATATCATTGCATGATTAGCATAATCTGATGCCATATGTCTTAAATGTATATTTTCCCAATGAAATAATTCTTCAAAGTTTCCATTAAAGTGATAATGACTTCCACAAGGACACTCTATATCGCGCCAATTTCCAGAAATATTTTGTAACCATGTATTAGTATTATTGCTATTATTATTAATAATTTTGGTACTTTCAATATTTTTCATATACTATTATTAATAAATCTTTTATCATAAATTTAAATATTTCAATAAATATATCTTTTAATAATGATTTTACTCTAATAAATTATATAATCTTATATTTTTCGTTTTATTATAATATTTGATGAATCCATTCCCCTCCATAGAATTTCAAATCCAAGATGTTTAAGAATATCAATACTATACTGAACAGGAATATTATTATTTTCGAAAATTTCTTGTATTTTTATTAAATTATCAATATTACCAATTTCATCTTTTATTTTATTTAATTTTCTCTTGGAAATTAATAAAGAATTTTGAATAATATAGTTTTCAATATGAACATTTGTACGTAGATTTGAAATAATATCAGATAAAGAATTAATAGAAACACCATAAACTTTAGATATTTCTTCCAGATTAATTATTTCATAGTTATTATTTAAAAGATCGACAATATAGTCAGTCATTGCAGATCTATATGTTTCAAGATTTTGATTCATTATCTTACTATCTATAGATTTTAAATAGAAAAGAATTTTTTTCATGGGAATTGAATCGTTTTTATAGATTATGATGCTATTATAATTTAACATAGAATTAGATAAAAGTTTTTTCAGTTCACTACCTTCTGAAACAAAATTATTTTCGTTTACTGCTATCAAAAGATCATATTTACTATCATTTGTTTTTATAATCTCTTGAATTTTTTTAAATTTTCTTTCTAAATATTGTGGTGTCCAAAATCCTACTATTTCAAAATATATTTTTTTATCATATTTTTCAAAAAGAAAATCTGGGATAAAGGCTTTTCCATTGGGCAATATTAGAGGATCTGGTTCTCTTATAAGTTTCCAACCTGTTCGAAATTTTTCAAATTGAGTAGCAAATTTTGCTTCAACAGAACTATCAAAATTAAGATTATCATGATTAGAATCTTCAAATTGGTGATTATTGTAAAATCGGTCATTCATAATATTAAAGATATATACATCGCTATTTGACGAAAGATTAAATTCATATAGCTTTCTTCCTGAAATACTATTTTTAATTATTGATGCTTTAATATTCCATTTATGAGATGAAATAATTTTAGGAATTACTTTTGCTATCAATACACCATATTTATTAGTTAACTTAAATATACTCAAAGGTCCATCTATGGAGCAAATTATATTGTCATTGAAATAAGATTTAAAAATATCGCTATCTATAATCTCTTGTTTGTTTTTATTAGATTGAGTTTCTTTAGGAAAATTGTCTTCTAAATTCTTATGAACTTTTTGGAGATTATACATTAGTCCAAATCTTTTAATAGTTCGTAATACTTGTTTCCAATTTGTTCCTCCCTCTATAGTAAATTCAAAATTAACCGAATTAAATAGTAGTGTTTGTAAAATTGCTAAATTATATGTTCGTAGTAAATGTATTGGTTCAATTGAACTAAAGCTTTCAAGGATTAGGTAATCTTCTTGATCTAGCCACATCGATTTTTCTATATAGTTAGTGTCTATACCTAATTTTGAAGCAACATTCTGAAAAATTTTATCTCGTTGAGTATGATCTAAAGGTAATCCACATTTTGAAGATTCCTCAAATAAAAGTTTACGCAATAAAAAAGATGAGGGTAATTGAGTTACAAAATCTTGAATTTTATTCTCTGAATAAAAGAATTGATTAATTTTGAAGATGCATCGTCTTTCTAATAGTACAATAAGTCCTCTAATTAGCTTAAAATCATCATAACTATTCTCATATAAGAATAATCTTTTTTGTAATTCTCCTTTTGTCTCTTTTTTATTATTTGAGAAGTGAAATTCTGTTATTAATTTTTGAGCTAATAAAAGATTATCAGCAGATGGTAAACAAAATAAAGGAGTAATTCTTTGACCTTTATTAGTTATTTTTGTTCTTAATAATTCAAGAGGTAGCATATTAAAAAAGAAATAGATTAGAGATGACTAAATTCTCCTAGCCATCCTAATCTACGAAAAGATAAAAACATTATAAGTGTAATTATAGTTGATATTACTATCAATAATATCAAAGTAGTATATTCTCCAAAGAATTGGAATTGAATCATGTTGGAACCTGGAAGAGAAATATTCATACCATATATTGTACTAACTATAGTTATTGGAATTGATAATGTAAAAACTACTGTCAACATTGCTATAATTTTATTTGTTTTTTCTGTACTTAACATAAAATCGGTATCTTTATAAATTTCTATAGTTTCCTTTGACTCTTCCAAAGTATCTAAAACTTTATCAATATGATCTTTAACATCATCAAAGTAAGGAGTAAGGTCTTCTTCTGAAAATTTTTGTATGTCCCTAGTAAGACTTATAATTATTCTTTTTAATGGTATTAATACACGTCTAATAGTAGTTATTTCTCTTCTAAGATGAGAAATTTCTTTGGCAATACCTATTTTTTCGTCATAAACTGCATCTTCAATATCGTCTAAATTTCCTATTACTTTCATTAGAAGATGGAAAAGATCATCTACCAATGCATCTACAATAGTATGCAATAAATATCCGGAGGACTTTCCCATCATTACTTGACGATACTCTTGATTTTCTTCTTTTTTACACAAATCAAACATTTCTACTAAAGGTTTAAGGTCACCTTGATGTACAGTAATTAAATAATTTGCTCCAATAAAAATTGATAATTGAGTAACTCTCGGTATTTTATCACCTGTAGTTCCAGCTGGAAAGTGTAGAATTACAAAAACATGATCATCATATTTATCAATCTTTGGTATTTGAGTTTTTGAGAGGCAATCCTCAATATTCAATTCATGAAAAGAATATTCCCCCCCAAGATTTTTCATTATTTGACGAGTAGGATTCCTTACATCGACCCATAAAAGGTTATCATTTACAATCGACTCGAATTGATATATATGTGATTTTTGTGATCTTATATTAGACTCCACGATTGATTAAAGAGTAAATAAACGAAAATATAAGTTGTTTTAATATATTCAATCATAAGAATAAAAATAAAGAATATCACAATTTAGAAATCTAATGAAACTACGATGAAATTAGATCTCTAACTTTAAGTAGATCTAAGGTATTATAGGGATGCAATAAGATTGAATACAATAATAGAAAAGATATAATTTCCATAATATCAGAATAACATCTTTAAATTATTACTATAATAAGTTAATATTGTACAATATTACGCACACATATTAGAATTTGTATTTGATATGAGATTATATAAAATAATTAGCCCTATACTAATAATAAATTAATTAGTTATTGATGATGATGATGATAATAATAATAATAATAATAATTAAGTAGTAATAATTATAATGTTATAGAATCATTATTTTATTTATCTTTTGATATTAAGAGATCATTAGTACTATTAATTAGACATTAATTACTAACTAACTTTTAAAAATTTTTGTTAACCACAACTTTGCATTATGTACTAGGTATAGAAAGATCTTTAGTTATAATCATATAACAATTTAAATGAAGTAACAAATCTAATAAATAAAATATTATTAAAAAATTAAATTTTCCAAAAATAGAATTAGTTATAATTAAATTTGGTAGAGAAATGTATTAATTGATAAAAGAATTAAATCTGATAATTTTTCTGATTTTTTCCTATTATTTAAGATAGTAAACTTTATTTTGTTAAATTTTATATTATCCAGATATTGTCTAGAGAAAGTATACCAGAATATAGTGAAATTTTATAATTAAATGATTTTAATAAGCTTTCAAGAAATAAAGCAAAGCTTACAGCATACAAGCTTTCTGCTAAACCAATAATCGATCCCGAAGAACAAATGTTAGATCGTCCAATCTTTGCTGTCATGGCGATCATAATAATATCGAATAGATTCAAAGAAGGAACGAGATCAGAATTCTATAAGTATGCTGACAATATTTTACCATATTGTATTACCTTTTAGATCAGAATAGCTATTAGCTAGTATTATTAGCATGATATATCTTATTGACTAGTACAATATCAAAGACAAGATTTGAAAAAATATACAGATCTGAACATGATACCAATGTAAAGGAAAGAATTCTACTTGTGTTAAACGTAGTATACGATAAACAGATTCCTGCACAGGTAGCAAGAGATCTTCACAGAAGCAGAACATGGGCTTCTGACTGGTTAAAGAGATACAGAGAAGAAGGAATAGAAGGATTAAAAAACAGGACAAAGAATGGCAGACCACCAGATATACCAGAAGAGACTGTATATGAGATAAAAAATGAGTTAGCATCCAGCAAACAGGGATGGACTACGAAACAGCAGGTAGAAGATCTGATTGTCAGAAAAAGTGGTGGAATCAGATATCATTATACTCACATATGTCGCCTTTTACACAAGTGGGGATTCAAACAGAAGGTACCAAGAAAGGTACATGTAAACACAGCAACAAGAGAAGAGAAGGAACGTTTTAAAAAAGAGCCAGAAAGATACTGGACAATCTCCAAGACGAATTCACATTAGTATCTACTGATGAATCTTTCTTCTTCTATGATTCTCTTGTAAGAAAAGTATGGATAAGCAAGGATGAAAGACCAGTTGTAAGGATTACGGGGTCACATCAGGAGTCAGTTCTATTTGGTGCCACAAGCCTTGAAGGAAAACAACAGTTATTCAGACAGTATGACTGGTTTGATGAAAACACATTTCTTGATTATCTAAAACAGATACACAGGAAATTTCCAAAATGTTACTTGTTCCTTGACAGGGCAAAACAACACTACAAATCACATAAGGTACTGGGATATTTTGATAAACACAAACAGGATCTAATTCCAATATATCTTCCAACAGCGTCTCCAGAATTTATGGTACTTGAAGAAATATGGCATATAGCCAAAAACGATCTGCTTGTTCTACAACATTATTCATCATTTACAGATTTTAAAAATAAAATATCTACATATTTTAGAACAAAAAGATTCCGTCTTAATATGAGAAACTATTTGTTAGGATGTGTCAGCTAACATATGCTAGATTCTAGAATATCTCTCAAAGCCTTCACTCAGTAGACAATATTAAGTAAATTGCTATCAAAAAAGAATAAATTAAATATTTGAGGCTGGGTCATAATTATTCCATTTTCATAACGAATAAAGCTAGTTTATTGGTGTATATGATGTTTTGGTGAAATACCATACAGACCAACAAACTAGCACACAGCAGGAGAAGATGAGATCAACATCCATTCTAATTAGCATTTTGTATTTGATTGTTGTTTGATTCATTGGCCACGTAATAATAATAAAACAAGAAGAGGACGTGGGAGACCCCATATGTCTATTCTCCTATAGTGTTATCCTGAGATGTTTTGTTGTTCGCGTATATGGTTTAGATTGGATTCCAATAGATCATTGCACAAATACATTGCAATGGATCTATACCCTATAACAGAGAAAGATAAGGAAGGCATGTGGACTATCCACAGAGTACCTATAGTAGAAGGACATTTGACAGCAGACGTCTTGTCACAATATCTCCATGAGATATTAAAAACAGAGAATTACTGCAATGGGTGAACTTTTTTTTTATTTGTGATAAAATAGGTGATCCATCTATATATTGTTTCAACAGACACAGTACTCTTATCCTTATCAAGGCTAAAGGTTCTGTCTGGCATAAATCCTCTCTATGACTAATGGAGTAGTACCACATTCTGCTGGTATTGATACACTAGATGCAATGTGGTGGGGGATTTAGCCATACAAATGGATGGTTGGATATTTGGATACAAATTACATTTGATATCAAGTACTATTGGTTCTTCTGTTATTGTACCTTTGACAGCAGATTTTTTACAACTGCAAATATACCGGACAACCAGATGTACACAGTAGGTTAATAGCAAGTCTACTACCTGTTACAATAATAACAAAAGAGAAACATCCTATCTATGTTTCTGCGGATCATGGATACGATGATGATCATGAACTGTTGTATGATCTCAGCACAGATATGGGATTTCAGTTGTTGGTAAGTCCAGTACAGAGATATGAAAATACTACTCTGCTGACAGGATAAAATTGGTTGGTTGAAATTTATGAATCTAAAGTTGGACAGGCTCTATCTATTCGCGTTGAGAGGTATAAATCAATTGAACCGTTGATAGAACATATCAAATCTGTTTTTTAGAATTGATCCATTACCTGTACGAGAGGATATATGATAAGGCTTGTGCAATAGTATTATTGTCAGTACTGCTATTATATCAGATATACTTGTTTATTTTACAACTGTAAAACTAACAAAGATAATCACTCCAAAGCAATCAAATACATGCTATAGGTACATAACAACGATTGATTACATTCTATTGGTTAGTAGTGGAATAATATATTTGTGTATTGAATTATTATGACTTAGTCTCAACTATTTTATTTGGAGAAAGACTATGAATAAATTTGTCAATAGCGTGGGATGCGTTTTATAGAATATATTTTATTTTTAAAGGTAATAAAAATCTTATTGTACTTGCGAAAAAAATCAAGACAGTCACACAATTATCAATATCGCTTTATCGACGCTTTTACGTCAATCACTAACTAACCGGATCAGCAATCACTATCACTTTTATGTCATAACAGTCACAAACGTTATCACTGTTTATACAATCGCTATTAATTGTGTAGACTATCAACCCTCAATCAATCAATCACTATATTATTTCTCTTTTGCTGTCAAAATCATTATCACAATTGTGTCTATCGTCATAACCATCATCATCACTATCAAGATATTATCACTATAACATTGAACGATTATAGTGGACTAATCTAGTAGATAGATAGATTCCTACCATTGAAGAATATAAAATGTAAACGTATATAGTAATTGGGACCAGGTTAGAAATAAAAATACCATTATATTATTTTTAATATATAAATAAGCTAATACACTCTATATCAAAGATGATGTAGTGGTGAAAAACTTTTTCATCAACGCCACCAACAAATTAACAAGATAGCAATACAAGAATTTAGTAATATAGCAGTAGTAGTAAGTCAAGTGTCATTATGAATGTCATAACACCATCATCCAAACATTCCGTCTACATATTCAAGAATTTAGTTATTTTAGTTAAATGATATGACATGTAACAAGACATTTTACTTAGTTGGTTTGTAGGTTAATCTTCCGCACTCGCCGCGTTTTAATCGAACTATTATAGGATTGAAAGCAGGGATACTCCTATGGGAAAAGCAATGCTGACAAAAGGTTTTAATCGAACT
>CAWIYT010000282.1:0-5068 GCA_963840085.1 uncultured Nitrososphaerales archaeon | reverse complement strand
TGAAACTCATAGAAGATTATCAGAAAAGGGCAAATATGGAGAATCAATGGACGATATTTTACAACGTTTAATTTTAGAAGCAGAGAAAAGATCAGATATTTAGTATTCTATTCCGCAAGAGTCAGAGTAATAATTTTTTAGTTGGGAATCATTTACTATCTTCACGACAACAACAAGTACAACGAGTGAGATCAACACCCAACCAAAACCAAGAATAGTACCCCTTCAAAAATGGATATTTTCCAATCTGAGTGAGATAGAGCACTTGATGCCATTTGGATATATAGGTATCTTTCAAAATCTGTAATTATACAAGATAATAATTAAAATAAAAATGAGATAGTATTTAGAGCAACCATCCCTATCAAATTACCGATCTCCAATGAAAAATTTTAATATAAAATGTTATGAGGAATCAAAAAATAAGGATAAAAATAAGTAATTATTTATCTTGGATATGATCTTTCTATCTTCCTTGCGTAAATGAAGTTATTTTGGACGACATCGTTGAAATATCTTTGTGAGCCTGACCGGGCCAGTGGATCGAGCGTCTTTGCTTGACTGCTCGACCAGGTCGAATTTCCGTGAACCGTGGCCGGTGTCAGGCGCAGCGCCTGGTTAAGCCTGATCTTGGTACACCAGCCGCAGGTCCACGATTCCGTATTCCGCTTGCTCCTTTCCTTCCAAGCCGTAGACGTGTCCGTTCCCTGGCACTAAAGTCTCACGTAACCAGTCTACACTTATTATAACTACTAATTTAGAATTAATATTAAAGATTAATCATTGTAAATAATTTCACTTTTTTTATTTTCGCTAATGTTATTATTATCTTCCAAATCCTCTGATTCTCTACTACTATTATTATAAACTATTTTTGGAAGTTCTTTGTATTTAGATTTTGAAGGTAGTTGTTGTGTTATATTTACATGATTTTCTAATATGTTTGATTGCTTTATAGAGTAGCAGTAATGCTTGCTACTTCAAGTTTCAAAATATTTATTGCTATTGATTCTGCTGTAGATACTAAATTAGGTAAATCACTTGTTTTAGTATGAGGATGATGAATTCTATCATATAATGAATGATATAAATTTGACATACGATCTTTAAGAGTTTGGACTTCTAACCAGATTGCACTATCAGTTCTTTCTTTCTGTATTTGTTCTAAATGTAATGATATCTTTTTCTTGTATTTGTAATAGTTTCTTTCTGACAACAATACAGCACGCATAATATCCTTGTCTTTTTCACCTTTGACAAGTCTATGCTGTATCTCATGCATTCGCCATTTTATACGTGACCTATTTGCTCTTTTTAGTTCTTTTTGAATATTTGATGATATTGACAAAACCTGAACTATAATGTACTAAAATAACCTAAAAAGATTTTGTTATTATCTATAACATTAAATGTTTATTATTATTTGATAATTGTTCCTATCCTATGCAATCTTTATGTTATTATTATAATAATAATCCTTAAGATATCATATTGATCTATGAGTATATTTTGGGAAGTCCAATAAAAATAAAATGAGAATTAAATTATGACACTTTTTTTGATATAATTGGTTTGTATCATAGAGGTTTAATATATTATAATAACCATAATCATCATCATTACTATCAGAATGTTGAATTTTTATCTAGTTTTTCATTTATTGCATCTATAATTGACTTTCTTGGATATTCTTGTCTTTCTATACGTATTCTTGTATCCTTACGTTCTCTTTGCTTTGTGTATACACGTAAAAGAACATCTCTTCCCTCTTTGAATGTTATTGAAAATTTCTCTCCTGTACATTGAAGCCTACTATCAGCACCAAAATGCCACATAGTAACAATCCATGTATTATAGTGTGGATATGTATTGTAGCAACAGTAGAAGTATTATCAGAATTTGGAGAATCATTATTTTTATCGTCAACTTTTTCTATATTTTTTATCATATTTGATATCCTCTCTTCCAGTTCTAGTAAGCATCTCTATAAATTTAGAAATGCCATCAAAATTGATAGGAATTGGTCTTAGTGTGCAAGCAACAATTATTGAGACTGTATCTGTCTTGTGTACTGTAACTCTGATTAATATGTCATTTAATTTCCATGTAGAGAAAAGAATGTCTTTGTTATATTTGTTAATTGAGAGTTGAGGACTAGAAACATTATAATGGTTGTAAAGCGTTGACCAGATTCCTTTTACCTTGAAATTTAGGCGTATGTCATGGATAGAATTATGCTCTAATGGTAGACTCATGATTAAATCGTAGAGATAACCATTACCACTTTTATGATTGTGATTGGTGATTGAAATGCTGTTACCATTAGTCCTCCTACTGCTATTGTAACTAGTAGTACCCCCTGTATGGTCATGTGTAATTGCAGATTTGCCAAATTTATCCCCTTTTAAGGTGTAAAAAGCAATATGTGAGTTATAGAGTAGTTCTACTGTTCCATTTTTATTTAGTTTTGATATCTTATTGCGAAAAGTGCCATGTTTCATCTTGTATTCTTTGCCGTTTACTGTAAATCGGAAGAAATCTTTGAATGTAAATGGAAGTCTTTCTACGAATACTATGTATGCCATATGTTCAAGCATGGCATCATCTAATTCAGTCAAAAGGATGTTATGTTATACTGTTGGCTAGTGACTCAGACAAAGGACAAGTACTACTGTTGCTACCTGTCACTGTCATCAAAAGTTCAATTGTAGTGGAAAAGATATAGTTCACTTTATTTTTTCCTCTATATGATAATCCTGAAATTATTACTAAACCTTTATCTAATAAACCCGATTTTATCCATTTTAAAATTATCGCTTCTGGGATTGGTTTATTTTGACATTGTTTCCAGTCTACTAACGACCTCTTGTTTGTCGTATCTGCTGATATATCATTCACTCTTGTTTTGCGATATCTGTATTTCGAGCCGTTAATAAAATAATTTATATTACTATTATTGCTATTCATAATTATTACAACCTTTTTTTTGATTTATTTTCTAGAATTCTGCTTTTTCTATGATCAATTGATGATTGGAAATTTTACATATTACATAGTCGCCTTTCGAAATATTTAGAAAAGAAACAAAATCTTTTGGCAATACTATAGTAAATGTAGAATTGCCATGAATTGCTTGAACTTTTCTTATTTCAATTTGATTTATTTGGTTTTGATTAAATTGTTTGTCCATACAATCATGATTATCATTTAGATACTAGAGAACTAAACAATGTTATTAATACCGATATAACAAATTATTAACAAACTATGCATAATTAAATTTTGAAATTTGTTATTGGTTGCTTGTTTAAGTTCTAATTCTTTCTTCAATATCTTTCTTTTTTTATGTCTAATAATACCTTGCAGAAAAACCATCTATTTCTGCATTCGAATTAATAACTCTATTTTTGTAATTGAATTTATTTGATTTATTATTACTTTTATTTATCGGTTTTTCATCCTTTTTCTAAAAATGATGATACATGGTCTTCGATAAAATCTACTGCATTGTCCATTAATTCCGTTAGAATAAATATTCCAAAATCTTCTTCCTCTACACCAGTTCTAGTTTAGATTGCTTTAGATTTTACATAATTCATAATCTGATCCTCAGAAGAAAAAATCTGTCTTTTCCTCGTACAATTTAGAGTGTTGAAATATATCGTAGGGAATGCTATTTTTCACAAGGGAGTAGCCATGGTCGATATCTGAACTCAAATATTATATCCCTCTATCTAAATTATATATCAAACAAGAGTCATGGTGACACTATTGAGAGTGAGAGAAGTCTAATCAATTTATCGACTTCTTTTTAATCGTTCAATTTCTAATACCAACTCATCAATTTTATCTGCTAAGGCTGCAATAGCATCGGATTTATTTTGATCATTACGATTTAATACTTCTATTTCATTCTCTTTTTCAAATAATTTTCCTTCTACAAGTTTAATGTCATTTTGATTTTGTAGTTGTATCATGTCATATTGTTTTTGTAGTTGATTTTCATTGCTTACCATCAAATAATCTGATGCTTTCAAATATTCCGTTAATAAATCGTCTTGTGTTATTTTATAATATGAATCAGAAATTCCTATTGAATGACCCATCAATATTTCTATATTGATGCTTTTCATTCCAGAGATTTCACATCTGGTCTTAAACCACTTTCTAAATCCATGGTCTGTCTGGAATTCATATCTATTTCTTTTTAACTTGGATTTTTTTCTAATTCCTTGAGTCCATAGAGCATCTTCCATCAATCGCTTAATTCCAGAAGATTTGAGTTTCTCTGGATTTTTTATAGTTCCATGATGATAATAACCTTTTTTTGTATCCCATAATTGTCTCATTACCCAACTATTTTCGTGGATTTCTTCACCACTATCTTGTCTATACTGCATCCACTTTTGGAGTTCATAGTATGCTTCTGGAGTTATGAATGAAAAATATTCTTCGTCGTCTCCAGCATAAACAATAATTTTTGCTGCTACTACCTTGCCCTGACGTTCGATTGGTTGAATATCTTTCCAGCGTAAGTAGTCCCATGCTCCCAACCTTATTCCTGAAGATGCCATGGTATACACAATTCCTTTAATTCGTCGGTCTGGATATTCACAAAGTTGTTGTATCTCATCTATGGTTGGTGCTCTATCATCAGCATATTTTCTTGATTTTGGAAGTCCTCTGGTTATTTTTTTCCAGTGGATGGGAATCTCAGACATTTCGCAAAATAACTTTATTGTTTTTACAAAATTACTTAAGAGTTCGCTCCTGTAATCTCTGCCTTTTCTACTCGATCTTTTTGATATTGTAAAAATCTGACATATCAGTGAATGCCCATGTATGATCTTCCAATCCTTTTCAGCAAAAAGATTACATCTTTGTTCCAATGTTTTATTGGGAAGTAAATTTATATAATTAAGGAATATTTTCATTCGTCTTAAATAACAATCTCTAGTTACCTGTGATCGAAATGCATATAAAAATAATGAATATGCATTAGATTCATCGTGAGTTTGTTCTATTAATTTCATTTTATTTCTTGATTCACCTTATTTTTTTGTTTTCG
>CAWIYT010000281.1:0-21937 GCA_963840085.1 uncultured Nitrososphaerales archaeon | reverse complement strand
AATACCATATACGCAATGGTCTAGAAAACTCATTGAAAAATACTATGCTCTTCAGAAAGAAATTCTAAATCTAATTCCAGAATTATGGGAACCTGTAGAATTCGCACTTTCAGTAAGATCCATTTTAAGGATTAAGAATATTACTTTGCCATTTGCAGGAATTATCTTGGGTCCACCTAGTTCTTTAAAGACAGCAGCAATTGAATTATTCAGAAATACAAAAGATACATACTATACTGACAACTTTAGTGCGAAATCATTTGTATCTCATAATACATCAGTTCCAAGAGAAAAACTAGTAGAAATAGACGTACTTCCAAAAATAAAAAATAAGTTATTCTTAACTCCTGAACTTTCTCCTACCTTTTCTAAAAAAGATGAAGAATTAAACGAGATTCTTGGAATCATTACACGAGTTCTAGATGGTCATGGTTATGAATCGGATACGAGAGCACAGGGCCATAGAGGATATAATGGAGAATTTATGTTTGTTTGGATTGGTGCAGCAGTTGATATTCCAAAAAAAGTCCATAAATTATTAGGAACACTAGGGCCAAAATTATATTTCTTTAGAATAAAGACTAAGAAGAAAGATGAAGAATTCTATTTGAAACAAATACAGAATGAAGATACTAATGGCGACTATAATCAAAAAATTGAAAGGATAAAATTAAAATTGAATGATTACTTGGAATGGTTTGATTTAAAACCTGATCATCATAATAACCATGAGGAGCAAGAAATTAAGGATAACAATGATGAGAATGCCATTCTGTACATAATTAGACTGGCTAATCTTCTTGCCCATTTAAGAGGAGATGTTCCAGTTTGGGAAACAAAAGATAGTCAAGGATCTGATTATGCTTATACTTTTCCAACAATTGAAGAACCTCAAAGAGCAATAACACAATTGATGAATTTGGCTAGAGGTCATGCATTATCTCTTGGAAGAAATCATATAACCATGGAAGATATTCCTTTATTAATTAAAGTTGTACTTTCTACTGCATCCAAAGAAAGAGTTATCTTATTTGATCATCTGTTAGAAAATAGTGGAAGATTAGATACATTAAGTATTTCTGAACACATGATAGTTGCCAAAAAGACAGCATTAAAAACAATGACAGAATTAGTCATTTTAGAAGTTGTCGATAGGTTGGATATGGATAATTCAAATAACAATAACAATAATAATGCATTTCAAATACAACTGAAACAAGAATTTAATTGGTTTCTGTCAGATGAATTTGAAAATTTAAGAAAAAATTTTGGTAAAGAATATTACAATGAATATATATCCAAGCAGAAAGACGAGAAAAATCAGTGAACAGATAAGACAAAATAGCGTTACTAAAAATAACCCCCTAGCATTACAAAATTAATGAAAAAATAAGAAGATGCTAGGAGGGTAATTTTGGTAACACCTGAAATTTTTAATGATAAAGAGGCTGAGAGCAATAATATTGAAAAGGGTTTAGATTTCATTCTGAATCACTTTAACCAAAATAGACTATTTCCAAGAACTATAATGACCAAAAATTTGGGATATCAAAAAGAAGTTTTTTCAAAAGAAGAAGCAATAAAATTTTTTAAAGAATCTGATTTTATAGATTGCAGAATAAATGCATTTCCTTCATTTACAGATTATAAAGGAATTCAAAGATATCCACCAGACTTCGTATTTATAGATCTGGATAAAAGTAATTTTAAAACTAATAGAAGTTTTGAAGTTGCCCTATCAAATACATTAAAAAATATCTGTGAAAAATTAGAAGGAGATGCATATCCTTCAGTTTTATTTACAGGAAATGGATATCATATCTATCAACCTGTTTATTGTCCAACTGCTTTAGAAAATGTAATAGAATTTAGTAAATTAACTGATAAACCATCACAAGAATTTTTGAGGTTTGCTAAAAATTTTCTTTCGAATGGTAAAGCAGATCAATCAAATAATCCCTCATTCAAATCATGTTTACTTATGATTCCAAATTCTATCAACTCAAAGAATAATACTGTAGTTAAAATAATCCAACAATGGAATGGATATAGTAGACCAACTATGACAAAGGAATTGTTATTAGATTTTAGAAGAGATTTGATACAAAAAAAGATTGATGAGTATAACTATAGACAAAAAATGTTTAATGGAAGAAGAAGAAAGAAAAATAGAGATAGACATAATAATAATAAAAATTATTACTACAATTGGATTGATAAAAAGATTCTTGCAAATCAATTTGAAGACTATAGAAAAATAATAGTGAATCTTATTTTGGTACCCTACCTTATTGTTATCAAAAAGTTATCCTATGAGGAATCTTTTCAGATAACTAATGAATGGTTACAAAAATGTGATTTGTTAAAGAAACTTGATTTTAATATAACAGATCTTGTAAACTATGCACTTGCTACAGCACAGAAAAAACAAATACCACCTATGACTATCTACACATTAAAAAAGAATTACAAAGATTTGTACTTTTTACTTGTACAAAAAGGAAAAATAGAAAGAGGAGACTAGAAATGTCTGAACGATTGTCAAATCAAACATACCAACTAATAGACAGACATAAAAAAAGATCAACAATGAAAAATTCTGAATTTGTATTTGATTTGTCTTCATAATATTTATTTATGTAAATGTGTCATAATGTGTCTAGTTTCAGTGATAAAATAAAAGATGATCAGCAAACAACAGTATGAGGCACAATTGCAGCAAATATTTAGACTATTGCTTGAGAATAAAAGTGAAGAAGAAATAGCAAGAGAACTCCATATTTCTACAAGGACAATAGCCAGATATTCCCAACGCATAGAGAAAAGGTATGGTCAGATGCAGAGAGAGAAGACCGATAATACACTCTTTTTAGAATATAATTTGCTTAAAAATAGACTCCTAACATTGTACAAGGCATTAGAAAATCAAGTAGTATCTGATAAAACATCAGGTACGGAAAAAGCAAAATGTGCTGAAATTGCAGCAAATATCGCTATAGATGTCTTGAAGATGGAAAGCGAAGGTATCAAAGCAGTTAAAGAAGGTCTATTACTAAGTTAAGTATCATATTTTAGGCCAACAACCAAAACATCTTAGATACCGTCTTACATTACATAATAGATTATTTTCTGTTTCGTAGTTGTAATTGGCACATACATCTTTTTTCAGATTCCTGTTTACTTTTGTTTCTACTGGATTCAGGAATGGTGCACGTGTTGGTAGAAATAGTACAGTTAGCCAGTATGACTGTCTTTCTATAAACTGTTTTGTCTTTTTGCTTACATGAAATGATGCATTGTCTATTACAAGTATGAATCTCTTGATACTTCTCTTTAGTACATATCTCTTGATGCTGTTTAGATGGTTTATGAAATCATTGCTGTTTCTTGTCTTGCTTGTATTGAATTTGATTCCATTTAGGGGATAAAGAAGTGTTATGAATACATTGACTTTATCGTTAGATCCTTTATGGAGTATCTTTTGCTGTTCCCCTCTTCTCATGTATGTTCTGGTTATGTATGGTTGAAGATGTAACCACGTTTCATCTTCAAATCCTAGTAGAATTTTTTTTTAAAAGAGCTGCCGATATCTTCTTGTACCTCTCTATCTTTCCTTTCTTTTCCTCATAATCATCACCTTTTTCTAGTTCAAGTTTTGGTTGTTTGTATACTATGCCCATATCATGAATTATTCTCCATGTCTGCATTGGACTGACATTCATTTCCAGTAATGTTGAGAGATATGTAGCTAAAAGCCTAATACTCCATGTATTTTTGAGATAGCCAAATGTATGGGGTGATTTGTTCAATACTATGTCTTTTACCATCTCTTTGTTTTTGTGAGTAGATATTACTGGCTTTCTACCTGCATTCATTCTCTTGTTTCTTATACCATCCAAACCGTGTTTTCTGTAATTGTTAATCCAGTCATACACATTACGGTAATTTACACCAAGGTTTTTGGCTATTGTTCTGTAAGGTACTCCTTCCATCTTTTGCTTTATAGCAGACGCTCTTCTGTATTCCTCTTTGTCACGAGTACTCTTCATGAATCTATTCAGTTCCTTTTTCTGAGTATCAGATAATTTCAGAATATAGGATTTGGGCACATGTATCAATCTAAACATTCAGAGCTAAAGTTCTTTCTATCAGAGTATGTTAAAAATACTAATGCATGTTGATGATATATGAGATACTTAACTTAGCAGAAAAAACAACAGCAAGAAAATCATCATCAGCAATTAGCAGCAGCAATAGCGATAGCGACATGATGATGATGGATGAATTAGAAGAAAGTTGCTGATGATAATATAGTATTGTTTTTCTTTTTTTCTTTAACATATTTTAAACTATCAAACTGATTAGTTTACAATATTTTTATATATTGTTATTAATATCAAGATTAAAAAACTTATTATGTAATATTCAATTTACAAAAAATGTGGTAAATAATATTATTGTAATTCTAATATTATCCCTATTATCTTTTCTTACAATCATTTCTTTGACTAACTATATTTTTGCACAATATATTGGTGGAGGAGGTACTACTGGTGCCTCATCATTAGAAGAACAATTAAAGAAAGCACAGCGAATGCTTCAGGAAGCAGGTTCTGAAACTGAGAAATATTATGAAAGTAAACAATTTCCTCTATCATCATATATAACAACAATTCCCTCAAAATTTAACGATACACAAACCTATGAAAACAAAGATTTAGGATTTACAATAAAATATCCTTCAAATGAAAAATGGAATTTAATTTATTTCAAAAATGATAAAAATTCAACTGATAATAACATTACGCTATTTGGAGAAGATAGTTTACACCTTAGTAAACCAGTAGGATATAACAATGATACAAATGTAATTATAGAAATCATGCCAAGAAACAACACATTTTTTGCTTTTACTAATCCAACTTTGACAGAAAAAGATATAGCATTAAGTATTATGCTCAAACATTTCAACTATGGAGGAAAAATCCTTGATCATGGAAAACTCAATTTGACTAATAATAGTAGAGGATATTATATTGATATAATAGATACATTTAATCAAAGAATGTTAGGATATTATATTCAATATGATGAAAAGATATTCTATATTGAATATAGTTCTGAAAACCCCATAGCATTTAAAGTTTATTTACCAGATGCGAGAGGTATTATGGAATTAATTCAATTTATTAATTAACAATGACAAAGTGTCTATTGCTGATGAATTAAGAGAACTTGCACAACTCAAGAAGGAGTTATAACAGAAGAAGAGTTTACAGAAATGAAAGAAGATCTAATTGAATGATGATTAATAGTATTATAAACTAAGAATCAGAAAACTAGATCATTATTTTATATTGTTCAAGCAATAGAGACATTATTAGTGATTCTGTTGAAAATTGTTCCCCTTAAGCATTTATTGCATCTGAATATTTGGTATATGATGATTGTAACATTTCTTTGAATATTTCTCGATTTTGTTTTTCTTAAAATGAAAGAAAAGTTATTCCATTTGTCTATTTCTCTTTTTACAAGTAACGATGAACTATTCTTATTATTCTTATTATTATGATAATAATTATTCACATAACTTTCTTTAAAATCTTATAATGATGAAAAACTATCGACATCATAATAGGATATATTCTAATAGGATTTACAGCATAAGAACAAGCAGAATTGTATAATCTTGCTATTGAAAACATATTGTCAAAGGCTTTTTTGTCGTCTTTTTTATTCAAATATTTCCTATATTGTTTCCATGATTTTTCTTCCAATACAGCAGCAATCCTAAATGATGGTATTGTTCTACTCATTTCTTTCTCGCTCTTGCTCAAATAAAAGTTAATGATAGTAGAATATAATGAGTATAACACTCTGAAGGGAGAGAGGGATACTATGAAACAACAATAACTGTTACCACTATGATGGGTATAAATCAATAAATCGATAAATATAATGAAAAAAGTAAAAGAACACAAAAGAAAAAAATATGATTATTGATAAATGGGATGCCGATGAAAAAGCAAGAGATATCAGGACTTATGAGACTAAAGAAAATAGTCTTGAAGCATTAAATCATATATTGAAAAAATATCTTTTATTCAAAAATAGGAAAATAGATCCTAGAAAACCATTGCGTGATGCCTTAGATTTAATTCAAAATACTTTGTATTATGATAAAGAGTTTCATAAATTTGCATTACTAAACTATAGTGTTTTTCTTTCTTATGATGCAAAAAAAGACCGATTGTACATTGGAAAAAGACAATAAGAAACACATATTATAACTAATTTCTCTAATTTTCTTTGAAATTTATTATATATAATAGGTAGGTAACTATTAGATATAAAATGTATAATGATAGTATAGAAATTACATTGTTTTCTTTATTATTTTGTATTTTAACTATCATTATAGTAATAACTATTATTAATTCTAATCATCTTGATAATCAATTTTCTATTCTATATATTCAAGCCCAACCAGACAATAACGATAACAATAATGATAAGAAAGCAGAAGATAAAGAAGATACAGAGAAGAAAAAAGAAAAAAAAGATAAAAAGGAAGAGAAGGAGGAGAAGAAGAATAAAGGGGAAAAGAAAATAAAGAAACAAGAAAAAAGTGAAGAAGAATATGATGATTCTTGGACGAATGATAATTGGACACGCGCTGATAAAGATCTTATGACTAAATATAATTATAGAAACCTAGCAATACCCAAAATATATCAAAATGCTCCAGATGGAGAGAAATATAGATTTAATAAAACTAATCCAAATGATAAAGTCCAAGTAGATAAAACAGATAAATCAAACGTCTTTACAAAACAAAACAAAGATGGAAGTTGGAGAATAGATTTTGGCAGACCTAGGATAGATATTCATACCAAGGATGCAGGCATACTACCTGATAAGCCATTACAATTAAATAATATGTCTAATGGTAATAAAATTCAAAGTTGGAATTTTTCTAAACTAAAAGAGATAGGATATTGGTATAAACCAAGTGATTGGAAAAATATAGAAATTACTTTAATCTTTAAAATACTTGATTCAGCACGCTCTAAAGGAGAACAGCATTCTCTTTCTTTAGTAACAAGGTCAATATCACATAGTCAACTTGATAATGAATATAAAAAGTCTAAAGATGAACCCAAATTTTTTTGTGGAGGATCAAGTTACCACAACAATATATCTAATGAAGGACATGTAAGAATGAAAAAAGAACAATATCATATTAATTATGAATGGGAAAGATATAATGACACTTTAACTGTGGGAAACGGAAACATTTATGATAAAATAATAGGTTTCAAAGGTATAGTATACAACTTAAATGATACTGCAGTAAAACTAGAAAGTTGGGTAGATGTAGAAAATGGTGGCAAAGGACCTTATAAAAAAGTACACGAAATAATAGATAATGGTGATTGGGGAGATAGTATGAAAGTATGTGGTGCTGAGACAAATGGTCAAGCAATTACATGGGGTTCTCCAATTGTTATACTCAAATCAAATGATTTTAAATTCGATATATATGATGTAGAAATAAGAGAAATAATTCCTCCTTCTTCATATCCATCTAGATAAAATTTATAGTAAATCTATTTTTCTAGCAATTATTATTATTATTAATGGAATAGTTGTCTATAATAAACAATATAAAATATTGATATTACTTTATTAGTATAATATTTTAAAAATTTTGTATTTTTCTATTCATGGATGATGGAAGTATTTAAAAATATAAAGTTTTCAAAAAAGTATTTTAAATTACCCATTTTTAAATTGATAGAATCTATGTATTGTCTCTATAAGCATAGTTTTTGTAATACTTTAAATTTAAATATAGTTATTAACTAGTCTGTTTTTAATTTTTTAGCCTATGAAAATAAAAAATAAGAATACCTTTATCCATATTTCTATATCTATCTATTGTTATATCTTTTGCAACTAGCATATTGTTTTTGTCTTCCTCCTATGGATTATCTTTTGCACAAAAAGATGATAACGATGAAAATGAAGATGATGAAGTAATTTTTTCAGATTCATTCACTTCACTTTAACAATTTTCTATTTGTCTTCTTTCTTTAGAGAGATTTTTCATTTTAATAGCAAGTTTATGTTGGATTGATCTATATCAACCATTGTATAAAACATGAAGATATTACAAAAATACATCAATTATAGAATGAGAATTTCAAATTGTTGTCTTTAATTACCAACAATCAGGTGATGCTAAAAAGCCGTACTTTGTACAATATTCTGCTGTTGTTTGGGAAGATGCACCTGTTAAAGCATCATAGACTACAATGAAAAATAACATACCAATAAAGAATATGCTGAAACCACTAATCATCCATTTTAATGCTCTTTTAATCCTAGTTTTTTTAGCCATAGCCGATAACAACATCATTAACTGAAATTGAATCTTGTTCTATATATTTATTATAGTACATTTTTTGAAATAGAATTGTGAAAATTGTTTATAAAAAATGATTTACCAATACATTTCATAAAATGAGAGTAATTTACTTTAACTAATACTATCACAACCATATTAAAATTTTCGAGTCAAATCTTCAAAGTTTATCAAACTCATTATTGTTAGGTTTATCCATCTTGGAAATTGTAAATTGATCTATTATTATGTTATTTTGGTAATTTATATAATGATAGAGAGGTAATTCACTTTTATTTGCATAGAACGTTCCTTTTAAAGTATTACCACTAATATCAATATTTAGAAATCCAAAATGTTTATCATCCTGTTTTGCAACAAAAAGTGCTTGTTCTTTTATCTGATAAAGAGATCTTCCTGCAGTTCCTGTTATCAAGTAAATTACTCCTCCATCATCATTATTATAATGATTATTTTGATTGCTATCTTCTACTATTATTGGATTGTTAGATTTATCTCCACCACCACCTTTGCTATTATATTTTAATGGAAAAGTCCTTTGGTAATTGTGATTGTCACTTGTAAATACTAAATCCACCCCATACTTATCAAAAAGAGGATGATAAATATCTCTGATTGTCGAATTGCCAGGATGTTGAGAAGGTGAAGTATAGATAGGTATAGATTCTACTACAAATGTCCAATCTATTTTTGGATTGGTAGAAGCAGTTTTTAAATCATTTTCAATGAATTGATATTGAGCAGAACTACTGCTATAAGCGATATATGGATCTATGATGGTAAAATGAACATTATTCATATCAAAAGAATAATATGTTTTTGCTAAATTCAAAGGTTTTAGATATTGATTAATTATACCTATTGCACCACCAGTAGTATCACTATATTCATGATCTCCAATGGCTATCTTCATCTTTGATTTAAATGGCTGTATTATTTCAAACCAACAATCTGCAGATTTATCATAACTTAGATCTCCTGCTGCAATTACAAGTTCAGGATTCTTTTCTTGGATGTTTTTAGATGTCTTTTTAGTATCTTCTTCACATCCCCAATCTGCTGTAATCGCAATATTAAAAGAATTTTTATTTGTTGTTGTTGTTGTTGTTGTTGTTGTTGGTAAAGCATTTTGATCAGAAGTATTATTTTCTTGTAATTGTTCAGGAACTATTGATTCTTCTCCATATTCTCTAGGATCATAATAATCTTCAGGAACTACACTAAAAAATCCATCATCTGCTGAAAATACAATATTAAAATGCCATAAAGTAAAGGTAAATAAAAATAATAAAAGAAATAAAATAAAAATAAAATATTGATTGCACATAACTTCCAATTTTATATTAAATAAAGTTATCGTTATTTTTTATATAAGAATTGTAGAAGTCTTTTCATAAAAATCCTCTAAACTGTTTACAGTTTTATTTGTAGAAATACAATGGTCATCCATTATAATTAAAAAAGAGAAAATTATTGATTTTATATATATTGACATTATCTATGTAATAATTTTACAAAGTTAACTTTAACAATATTCTCTTGAATACAATTGACACAAACAACGCTAATGGATTACCAGTAAATACAAATGGCAACATGTATGACCAAAATAACTGTATGACTTCCAATCCAAGCGGTATATGTATTGGTAAATAAATTAGAAAAAGTTTCCATCCTTATTATTAATAATATTTAAGAAGACATATGGAAACATTTTTGCAGAAAGTCTTAAATATACATAATCATCAAATCATTTTTTATCATGATAAACAAAAAATACAATTACAATAAATATCTATATCTTTTTATTGCTATCTTTTTTACAGTCAGTATTTTGTACATTTCTAATTCTTATGACTCAGCATTCGCTAAAAAAAATGATGAAGGTAGTAGTAGTAATAATAAAGACCAACTTGTGGTTAAAACCCGTATTCATTTAGATAATATAGACAATATAAGTCAAGTGCCTCGGTTGATGTCACATCTTTTTAACTATCATGTCTAAATTCTTGAATAGGTAAAGCTTAAGGTATCCAAAATATCATAATTCTATGTACCATGGTTCTAAACTCAACCTCACCACAGGACAGAAGAACAGTATAAGGAGATTGATGAAAAAAACTACAGATAAGAGACATTATCGTAGATTACTGGCAGTACTCCAGAAGAGCAACGGTAGAACTTTTGAAGACATTGCAAAGGAACATGGTGTGAGTATCAGGTCAGTTCAAAGATGGTTATCAGCATATCTCCAGATTGGAATGGAAGGACTAGAGATAAAAAAGACAGGTAGCACACAATCCCGTATAACAGATGAAAACAGAGAGATTATACTTTCTGTACTTTTTAATGATCCCAATATTTTTGGTTATATCAGAAACACTTGGAGTCTGAGGTCATTAGCAAAGTGTCTTACAGAAGAACTTGATATTCCAATCAATTAGTTTCAGACATCTTCAAAGGATACTGAAAGATATGGGTATCAGGTGTAAAAGACCAAAACTTGAACTTGAACATGGAGCTGATTATGATGAGGGAAAGAAGCAAGTAAAGAACTACAAACAAGTAGCATCAGCTCTCAAAAAAAGAAAGTGATGTTGGTCTTTGAGGATGAAACTATAGTAACACAGAAACCATGTATAAGAAAGTCAATGAGTTTTGAAGGTGAACAACAAAAAATTAGACATAACGGTAGTAGAAAGAAATTCTCAATGTACATATCCATGCTATGGCCTGAACAGAACCTGTTGTATGATTTCTATGACAGATCAAATTCCACCAATACTATAAACCATCTTGAGAATCTTAGATATGTAATGAAAAATAATGGTTGGAAAAGAATTGTACTTGTATGGGATAATGCATCATATCATATAAGCAAAATTACAAGAGAATATATCAATAGACAGAGAAAGACTGGCTCACTGTAATACATCTTCCAAAGAGGGCTCCATACCTGAATCCAAATGAAAGAAAAGTAAATCAGAAGATAAAATCAGATGTATGTGCAAACAGATTCTATACTAATATAGAAGAACAAAAAGATGCAATATCAGAATATCTGGATAACAGATTTGGAAGATGGTTTAACGACATTTGTGATTACACTTGACTTACCACCCACTTTTCAACACCCATTTACAACGCCCAATGATTCAACAGAACCTATTTTTTCATTTAATTGATATTTATTTTGCAAATATTGTTATTATTAGATCATTGATAAAAAATGAGATTTTATTAGTAAAAAATTATATGATTGCATATTTTTATATAGAATTTATTAACAAGTCAGGTTCTTACAAATGAAACTAACAACAATAACAAAACGAGGTATGTTGTGTTATATTATGTATATCAAGTAATTTTATTTATTCATGTCTTTCTTATATCTAATGGATTCATATTTGTGTGGTCCTATTATAACGAAGGATTTAATACTTTTTAAATAAGAATATAGAATTTATTACTTAAATTTCTCATATTGTAAAGATCAAATGGACCAGCAAAAGTTACAAGGATTTAGTACTATTTTCAAGTTAGCTTTGTGGGATTTGAACCTTACCTTACTATAAAGAGAATCAGTTACTTTAATATGATATTGTTGTTTTTTTTGAACTATTAAACATAACATCATTACAATTTTTGTCTTCCTAATTAACAGAATTATATCGACAGAAAACAACTAATAAGTTTAAATAAGATTAGAATCCAAAAATGATATTTCGAGTCATAAACTCGAAGCCAATAATAATAATAATAAAATGATAAAAGGCATAATAGTATATAACTAAAAAAACACAGTAGTAGCTGATGATTATAAAGATTAATTTATCATGATTGTGTATATTATACATAAATAAGGGTGATATATGTTAATTGATTAAAGATCTAATTAATCCAACAAATTTTAACGTAATGGTAAGTAAAGTTAGTGATATTTTAGTAGGAGCTTTAGATAAACCATTAGGTTATGCAATTAATTGGGGTAGAATCTGGTCTCTCTGGCCTGTTCATCTTGAAACTGCATGTTGTAGTGTTGAATTTGGAGCTACATCTAGTCCTCGATATGATTGTGAAAGATTTGGAATTATCGAAGCTTTTGGTTCTCTGAGACAATGTGATTTAATAGTTGTTCAAGGAACTGTAACTAGAAAAATGGCTCCTAGAGTGAGAATGGTATATGATCAAATGGCAGATCCAAAATATGTTATTGCAATGGGTGCATGTGCTATTACAGGTGGTCTTTATATTGATTCTTATAATGTTTTACCTGGAATAGATGGAGTTATACCTGTAGATGTTTATGTTCCTGGATGTCCACCAAGACCAGAGACACTTATTCAAGGTTGTATGTTGTTACAAGAAAAAATAAAAAGGTCTAAAATTAAATGACAAATCTAATACTTGTGAAAAAGTAAAAGATAATATGATTTACTTTATTCTGATCCCATATATACACAATTCTGCAGTAGGTAAAAAAGGAGATTTACAAATATCTTCTAATTCTTGTTTAGATGTCTTATCAACATAATCAACATGTAAAAAAGAAGGAATTTGTTTACTACTACTATGTTCATCTACCTTTACCATCCTCTTCTATTGCTGTTGTTTCTTTGGAAATTATTTGTAAAATAAAAGATATCAAGACTGTTCTTATCCAAATAGGAACATCTATCATTAAAACCGGAAAAAAACTTTCTTGACAGTAGAATGTACAAAAGGTGATGGATTATTATGTCACTTGCAGGTTTGACAGTTGCCATAACAGGAAGTCGTAGAGCATCAGAGCTAGCCCATTTGATAACTAGCTTCGGTGGTAGACCTTATCTTGCACCAACAGTGGGCATAGAGGTAAGGCAGGACATATCTAAAGAAGCGGAGTTCTTCATAAATAAGATATTAGAAGAGGGAGTTGATTACGTGGTCTTTATGACTGGTCCTGGTGTATACTCTCTTATGTCCACGGCTAAAAACCTAGGAATAGAAAAGAAGTTTGCCGAAGCTTTACAGCAAACAACGGTTATCGCTAGAAGTTTAAAGCCCAAGATTGCCTTGGCAAAACATGGAGTCAAGACAGACATCATACCAGAGGAAAATACAGCAGAAGGAATAGCTAAGCTGCTCAAAAGTTTCAGCATGGCTGGCAGAAATGTAGCTATCCTCTGGCATGGGTCATACTCTCCTCTCCTAAAGAATGAGATTCATGCGGCGGGGGCCCAAGTCTTCGAATCCTCCACCTATAGATACTCATTTGAGCTTAATGAGAGTGGAGCCCGAATTCTTGAAATGATGGGCTTCAAGTATACACCTCCTGATGAAGCAAAGGTGGTCAAACTTATAGAAGATATTGGCAAGGGAATTATAGATGCAATAACATTTACTAGTCCACCATCAGCCCGTGACCTCTTCAAGATAGCGGAAGCCTATTACCTGAGAGAACCATTGCAATACTACCTTAACAATGATGTCATAGTGGTTGCAGTTGGACCTTCTACAATGAAAACCCTAGAAGAGAACTATGTTCATGTAGATGTTATGCCTAATGTCTATAAGATGGGCCCCATGATTAAATCTCTAAGCGATTACCTTGGTCAAGCTGATGCTCCTAAGAAAAAAAGAAAGTCACCATAATGCTATATTTTCCACTTTTTAGAATCTTTCAACTATAAAATAAAATAACACATAATTTTTTCGGAATTTATTCAAATGTTGATTCAATGGAGGAGATGAGATTTGGAAGAACTGATTTAATGCCTTGATCTGAGACTTGGTCTATAATAAATGCTCTTTAATTGTTTTATAATTGATAGAATTAAATATCCAAATTCAAAGAAGCAAGAAGCAATTAAAAATAATAGTCATAAAATAATTATTAATCATTTATTAAGAACTAGAGAAACTGAGAAAAGATTAAGAATTTGAAAGAATTATGTAATTTTAAGTAGAATAGTGATCTGTGTATTATTATTTATATTTCTATTTATATTCTAGTTATTCACTATTGTTATTTTGATCTTAATTTTAGGTGAGTGAGATTCTATCCAGTTTTTTCCTCTAATAGCAAGAATTTCGAAGTTTTCTCTAAATCGAGGATTATTCCATTGTTTTCTTATTCCGTATATAATAGGTTTAGCTTTTTCCCATTCTTTCTGTAATACACCATATCTATCAAAATATATATTCTCATCAAGAAATCCATATTCAATAAGAAGACCTGCTAATTCAAATTTTGATGTAAATCTTTCAAACAATTGAAACTCTTTACTTCCTTGAGGAAATTTACTTTCAAACTCATCAATTGATGTAGGAATTTCATCTTTATGCGATTTACCCCAGAACCATTCTGCTGCCTGAAAATCATAATTTGTATTATATAATTCAGATACTCTAAGAAGCATATTGACATCTTCAAAACTAGTAGTTTTTTTTGCTACTCCTTTTTTATTTTTTTTTCTCAAAATACTTCTTGCCGATGCTTTACTGCTAACTCGTAAATTAGCCATATCAATTAAATTCTTGTTATAATAATTAAATTTAGCTGAATTATACAATACATTGTTATTTATATGCAACAAAACTGTTATTAACTATGAGCCTATCCCAAAAATAGATAAGAATATAGCTCGTTTCGTTAGTTTATTTATGACAGTAGTAATAATTGAATAACAACAATAAGACAAAATGTTATGTTCGAACAATTAAATATTCTAGACGATTTCTATGGAATGAAATTAAAAATATTTTACCTGATCTCAATTCAAAATTTATTTTATTCAATTGTAATAATTAATATCTTTATTATAAATTTATAAAAAATAAAAAAAAGTAAAAAGGAAAATAAAAATGTAGCAGACTATCAGGATAATGTTATCGTTAGTCCAGCCATATTACCCGTATTCAAGTTTACTGATTTGCCTCCACTATTGAACAATGCTAGTCCATTTATTTTTGCCAATGTATTACTCTTTTCTGTTATTGGATTATTTCCTATCATTTTGTCATCTAATTGAATTGTAAACAATGCTTGATTATTGTTTATTTTTTGGATCTTTGTAAGATCAATTAATACTCCAGAATTTCTAACACCGTTTGCCTTGATTTGCATAGCACAATCTCCTGCCTGCATATCTTCTGGAATAGAAGAAAAATATTTTCACTATGAATATTTAAATTTATATGAATTTTTGTTTTTACATATTTTAAACAAAATTTCTTTTCTAGAGTGATATATACATATAAAAATTCTGATTTTCACATTTCAAAATATGATAAAAATAATCTTATACTAATATTGCAGTATCATTTATTTTGATATTTTTGGTATTATACGAGAATTTCAAAACTTATTGCTAATTATTTTTCTATTTTAGAATTAGATACATAATTATCTTAGATAAGGAAATAAAGTTAATCCGGAATCCATTAAGTTTTGTATATCAAGTCACTCATGTCATTCTTAGGTATACAATAACATCATATCAGGAATTGATAAAAATTTTTTATCTAGCATACAGGATATTCGGTCTTTCCATATTTTTTATAATTCTCTTTTCACATTCTTGACCTTCTGGAGGATTTAAATCAGTACTCGCAACACATGCAAAGAATTTGTCTCCTATTTGGATTTTTCCTATATTTGTGTCTCTATCAAAAGTAAATGTTCTGCTTATTGTATATCCGCCAATTTTATTGAGTTCTTCTTGAACATTGTCAATAACTACTGACTTGATTTGGCCCTTTACCATTGCAATAATTTTTAGTTTTTGAGTATTTTTTCTATCTTCAAGTGGTGAATAAACTTTGACTTTGACTGTATCTTTATCTTCTTCTTCTTTTTCTAGATTTGTATTACTTGTTGTAGCGTTAGTTGTAGAGAGTAATTGCGAATATTTGCTACTACTATTATTAAAAACATTTTGGCTTTCTCTGTATACAAGTGAACTAGGTGCAAATAAACGTGATATGGTAGATTTATCTGGACCCATCAGATCTCCTTCATCACAATCAAAATAAGTCAAAGAGTTATACTCTTTTAGCAAATCTTTAACATGATATGCACATACAAAAAATTCATCACGGTCACCTGCTTTTAAAAAGTTAGTTTCCTTATCGACTGGTAGATTAACAGTTAGTGACTGTTTTGATTTATCTAATTTATCCAATGTTATATTCTTTAAAACCTCTTGACCATTGATAAAAGCAACAATACTTAAAAATCCTCTTTTCTCAAGATTTGCTAAATTTATACGTGTTTTAACTAATACTTTGTCCTCAAGATTCAAATTATCATCTTCAGCATAAGTGTCACCATCATGGCTATTAATTATTTTATCTTCATTATTTGTTTTCTTTATTATATTTGTACCCTCACTATCACTACTCATTTCCTGTAGTTTATTAGGCTGGTGCTGAACCAAATTATCTTTATTATTTAAATTATTAGTATTGGTATTTTCTTGTTGTTTTACTTCTTTTTCATCATCACCAATGTATTCTCCAGGATCAAAAATATAGTCAAAATCTTCTTCCTGTATGTCATTGTCATTCTTTATTGCATAGGATGATTCAAACCAAAACATAAAGAATAGAATACCAGATATAACTGATAATGCAATTATTAAATTTCTATTAAATATTCTGTTCCTCAATTATTTTTACCTCTTTTATTTTAACTAGAAAGTAATAAAAATCTGACGAATAGGTAATATAATAAATTCAATTTATAATTTGAATGGATAGTCATACAGATAGTAAATGATATAATAAATTTTTTTGAATGACAATGTCTTACATTCATTTATCTTTTATAAACGTCTTTATATCTAATAAAGTAAAAAGAAAAAATGTTTAGTAAAATCTTCTTTTAATTTTAAATATATAAAATAATTTTTAAAAATTAAATAATATATTCCTAATAAAATATAATCCATTATATTAATTTCTTAATATTTAAAAGTAATAATACTGTACTTGTACAATTTTTCTTCTTATATATCATCACCCTGATATTATCATTGCTGTAACATTAACTAATATTGTTATAAAAAATTACACTTACACAAATCATTAATATATTTTATTTTTTTATCATTATCTGTATTATTTTCTTAATCAAATTGATAAACTATTTTTGATTGTTATGGTATATTTCGCGAGTAAAATATTGCTTGATATTGGTTATGCTATCTAATATCAAAAATCATCCAATACAATCTAATATTATTTTGAAGAGTATTCAAAAGATTAGGTTGTTATAAAAATTTTGATTATGTTAGTTAGTTTACAACTAATATAAAATTAAAAAAAATTGAATAGAAAACAAATTAGAAGATTTTTACATGAAATTTTTATATTCCTATTAGCGTATGACATTTTTATCCTTATAACATATCACTCATAACGCTCTTAGTTTCTGAGCAATCTAATTCTGATAAATTAAAAATTTATACATACTCTTAAGGAAAATTCATAGTTGATTATCATTAGATCTCTTGCGCAGTTACATTAGATCTGCATCTTATTCTTAATCCTGATATATCCAGTTACGGTGATACACTATTCTTCATTATCCTGTAATTCACAAGACCAGATACAATATCTGAAATATGATCATATCTTTTCAGTCTGTTCCTATATTTTGTGCCCATTATACAAAATTTCTTTATCCTACAGATAGTATGCTCTATTATTACTCGCAGTCTGGAATGATTTTTATTATATACTCTTTTTCTTCCTTAGTTAATACTGTATTTCTTTTCTTCTTCTTTATTGGTAGACTATACTTTACAGTAGGAAAATCTTTTTCACATCCTAGATATCCTAAATCAAGGACATTTTCTACCTGTGATGGTGTTTGAGGTTGTTCATCCTTGTAAACTGTATAGTCATGTTTTCTTCCTTTCTTGTGATGATTTGATTTATACAGTATTTTTCCTTCTTTGTTGACTATTAACTGTGTCTTTACAGTATGTTTTTTCTTCTTTCCAGAATAGTAGTTTCGCTTTTTATTCTTATCTTTTGGTCTTTGTATTTCCTGTTCGGTAATGTCTATAAATGCCTTGAATTCAGGAAAGTACTTTTCTACTTCTTGTACAGTTCTTAATCTTCTAGTAATATTGTACAGTCTATCTGGTAATGGAATACATCTTTTAACTAGTGGTTCTATGTGTCTTATATCTCTGTACACGTTACTCTGGTCCAGATCAAATAGAAATCCTGAAAGTGTATGTGTTATGTACAGTCTGTAGTACACAAGAAGCATGAGAAATCTATCTCTTACTGTCAGTTTGAAATGATTTCCTGCACCTACTTTTCTTGTCCTTTTTCTTTTAGATAGACGTTTTATCTCATATTGTGGATATTTTGATTCTATCTCCTTGTAAATTGAATCAAATTCAGGTAGTTCTAATCCAGTAAATGATTTGAATAGCAATGGTTTCTTGGATAATCTGGAATAATTTAGCAAATCTACGAAATAACTGCTAAAAAAAGAGAAATATAGTGTAATCTTGTCTATTGCACAAGAGATCTATTCTAATTATATTGTAGAAACACAAGAGAATATGATTGATAATAATAATAATAAAATAAATTTCTTCTTCTACATTTAAACTATTATAGATAAGTATAAGATAAATATAAAATCCTTAATTGTAGTACTTGCATAGATAGTAACAGATTCACTTACCAACATGGGTAACACTATCTTTTATCTGCTTGACTATGTTGTTACTACTGGAATTATTTAATCTTGTTCCTTTCATAAGAAACATTTCAGATGGTGTATGACCATTGATACCACCATGTTCTCTATCATCATTGTATGCTTTTACAAACATGTAATACATTTTCTTTCCATCATTTACATTGGGAATATTTTCTACTGCTAGAAACTCATTCTTTACTATCTTGTTGTATGCCTCAATTTTTCCTTGTAGTTGTAGATAGCCTTTTGGAATTGGTTTATCCTTTATATTGTTCTTTTTCAAGAAACCTTTGAATATCTTGGATGTAAACTGTTTACCATTATCATGCATTACCTTGTTAGGTTTCCCATTCTCTACACATGTAATCTCCAAGTACCATCCAGTAGCATCTACACTCCTTTTTCTTTCAGACCAGTCACTTGCTGCTTTCCTTGAACAATCATCTTCACAACTGATAAAATAGTTCTTTTTATCTGAATTCTCAAGGTAAAATGGTCCTAAAATATCCATCTGTACCATTTTTGTTAAAATTATTAATGGATAATTTAAATAATATTACATAGTCTAACTATAGGCTTCAAATTGTTAAATTCAATAATTTCTTAATTTTAGATATTTTCTGTTGGAAGATTAAATTCAAAAGTAGCACCTTTTCCATCTGGATTGTTATATCCTTTTATTTTTCCTCCATGAGCCTCCACAATATTTTTTGATATATATAGACCAAGACCAGTACCGGTCTCTGATTTTGTCGCAAATTTCTCAAACAATCTTGGCAAAATATCATTATAAATTCCTTGACCATTATCTTGAACCTTTATATTTATTTGACTTTCATTCTTTTCTATCTTTATTATTATTTTGCCATTCTCAGTAAATTTATACGCATTAGATAATAAATTTAAAAGTACTTGCTGTATTCTTATCTTATCTGCTTTAACAAATATTTCTTTATTTTGTAAATTATTTTTTTCATTACTATCTATTATCTCAAAATCATTTTTCTTTGTATTTTTATATTTATTTGTAAAATCATCTATTGTTTCTTTAATTAAGTTCCTAATCTCGAATCTTTCTTTATTTAGTTTTAAGTTATTGCTTTCAATTCTTGCAATATCTAATATATCTTCTGTTAATTGATAAAGTCTTTGAGAATTTCTTTCTAATGGTTCCAAATATTTTTTAAAATTTTCTGGAAAATTTCTTAAAAGTTCTAAATAACCAACAATGGATTGTGTAGGTGTTCTTAATTCATGTGCTGCAATATTTATGAATTCTCTTTGCATTAAGTCATGTTCCTTTAACTGTTCATTAGCGTTTTCTAAAGAATTAATTGCAGTTTTTAAATCTTTAGTTTTATCTTCTACTGTACCTTTTAATTTTCTATTAAATAAATCCATTATTATAGAGATTAAAAATGCTATGATACCTATAGTAAATAAAGAACCCATTGTAAAGTTCTGCTGTTGTCTAATAAGAGCATCTACATCTGTAACAAAATTGTGTTGGGTGCTAAGAGTTACATAAAATAATATTTGACCATTAAGGTATAAGGGAGTATATGCTATTGTAGATGAAATTCCAGATTTATCATTTATTTCTACGCTTCCAGTTTCTTCTTTAAATACTTTTTTCATAGTTGTTGATAGAATTTTCTGATTTTGTTCATCTAAATATTTTTTTATATTTTCTTTGTAATCTTTTGAATTCACTACGACATTGTTAAATTCTGCTTTAGAAGAAAATAATATTAATCCATCCTTATCTATCAAGCTTATCGATGATCGGTTGTTAGGATTAATTTCACTATTTATATATTTTATAATAGAAGAGGAATTTATCCCAGCAAATACTACACCACTAAAAGTTTTATTAGTTTGTAATTGCCGTTGTTGTTGTTGCTTGTATATGACTAATTTGTTGATAAGAAATTGTACTATTATTAATACGATTATTTTTTAAATTAATATCAAAATTTGCTCTATCAATTAAAATAGGATAAGAAATAAAAACGGTAGGAATATTTGTGATAGAGTCAATGACTGTAGAAAAGTATGGTTTTAGTGTTGATTTTACTATTCTAAATTGATCTCGTTCAGAGATATTTTGTCCTTTAAATTTCTCATAGGATGTTTTATTTATGAAATTACTTGACCACATTATCTCACCATTTTTATTGGTCCAGACATAAGCATTAGTTAAATCACTGGTTGAGTTTTGTGCAGCATTAAGAATATTTGAGGCAAGATCCGATTGTAGAATTATTGATGGAGAATTTCTTAATATTTCTAAATTAGTAGTTATAGATTCAATTTTATTTGAAAGAGATATTGATAGTTCTTCTGCTTTTAACTCTGTATTATCTTTGATGTTTTGAATAGCTATATTATTTATTTTACTTGAAATATCTATAAAAAATAGATATGAAGCAATAGAAATACAAATTAGAAGTGCTGCAATGATAGATAGAATTATCCGTAACGAAGGAAAATATCTTAGAAACGAAAGTTGCACATATTAAATAAATATCTTCAATAATTAAATTTTCACTTTACTGATACACCATACCTTTTGAAATTCTAAATATATTTCGAACCTTTTAAATTGATTTTTATAAAATTGTTACTACTATCTTATAGTGTTGATCTAATGCCATTTTGAACTTCTTAGTTCACCAAATATTATAGTAGATAACAGTAGTAGCAGCTCTGTCATGATTATTCAGTTATAATATGGATCTGTTAATTTAACTAAAATAGATTTAGCTGTGAACTTATTCTAATATACCGTTAAACATTAA
>CAWIYT010000280.1:0-14341 GCA_963840085.1 uncultured Nitrososphaerales archaeon | reverse complement strand
TAGTATGCACTTTAAGATAAGATTGAAATTACAGAATTTGATAAATACTATTTAATTCTAAAATATTCATAGCATTTTTCTTATAAAAAGCGAGGGTCTTCAGAGAATAGCCATTTGCTCACCTCTACTTAATCATCCAAATCCAAACAATCAAATTCAGATATTTCTAGTCTCGATTCTCTTTTAATTTTCTAATTATTCTAACATAATAGATTTTTTTATTAAATTCATCTCATTTGTTACATGTTATAGTATACCCAAGCCAAGCCTTCTGTAGAGCCCTCCATGTTTGGTTTTCACAATAGCCAGATTTCAAATATTCATAGCCATATCTTTTTCTTTTTTTCAAACTGAAAAGGTTCAAATTTGTATTTTCTTTTAGAAACTATTTCCAAAACTTATCATTAGTCATTTCTATATTTTTGTGATCGCACAAAAGGTATTGTTATATAATATTTAAAAGATGATCAAAAATCATTATATAGAATATAATTAAAATATTTACTTTGAAATTTGCTAAAGTAGTTTTGTATATGTCCCTCATAACATACTACAATTTAAAAACTTTTTCCTACAAATTTAATATTAAAATTAGTATTTGTTTAATATCATCATAATATTATTAATATCTATAAATCTATCTTAAAACAAAATTTATGCTGCTTTGTAATCTATTTCTATTTAAACTATTCATGTAGATATAATCTCTCCTGACAAAGCGATATTGCTAGTATAGATATAATGAAAATATTATTATAAATGAATAATTGTTGTTGCAGAAAAATTGAGGAAGATATTTGTTATGTGCTATCTTCTATGCATAACAAGTATCAGTTATTGTTGCTGTTTCTGTTCGTACCTTGTTTACACGTTCGCTTTAGGTAGCACCAATATTTGACCAACCATGTTAGGCATGTGTACATGGCAGACATAATTTATTATTCCAGGATTGTTTGCTACGAATGATACAGTATTGATTTGTCCTCTCTTAAGTTCAAAGGTTCCTACTCCATCTACAGTAACTACATGATGTGCTCCTTGTACTCCTATGAAATGGAGAGTAACTTTATCACCCTGGTTAACGACTAATTGAGCTGGAGCGAATGTAAATGATCTAAAGTCCCAAGCTCCTGCTTTATTTGGTTCTGTTACCTTGATTCCTCCTCCAGTTGGTATAGTCGAATTTACAGGAGGCTGCTCTGCTGGATGTAGTGGAGTATTCTGGGGACAGGTATCACATTTTACGGCAGCATTTATGTTTGTCATTCCATCAAAATGTACTGTATTTATCCAGAATTCTTTGTTAGTTGTTTGAATTGTATTAACTGCTTTTACTGCTGCTCCATCCATACTACTACTTGCTGATGCAGTCTTGTACTCATTTGTTGTTTCTGTTGTTGTGTTTGTTCCAGGTTGGTAGACCTCTTGTGCCAATGCTTTCTGTAGATTTTGGCCATTGTTGATGCCAATTATCATAACTGCTACTACAGATGCAGCTATGACTGCTACAGCCATTAGCTGTGCTTGTTTTGAGGTTATTATTTTTTTTCGATTCATTTTCATCATTTTCTTTATGTTCTAGTTTTCATATAAACAAGGAGACAAATTCCATCTCTGAATTTCACAAATGGAATTCGTCTAACTAAGGTAAAAAAAGCAAAAGTATATTAAAATAAGTTTAAGCATTTCACAATCTTTGTTATAATATGTATTCGTTCATAAATAAATAAAAATACTACTTATTGTATCTATAATCGTTAATCTATTAAATATGAACTAAGTAAGAAGAAATCAGAGAATAATGATAGTTCAAAGCCAAAGAGTAAAGAAAGCAATTCTAGCTGCTTTGGCTGATGAAGAAATGACGAAAATCTTGGATTCTATTATGTATCATTCTAAATCAATTGCTGATATAACAAGAGAAAATAATATTGCACATACTACATGCTATAGAAAAACCAAATGGCTAATTAATGAAGGACTTGTTAGAGTTGACAAAATTGTTATTACACCAGAAGGAAAGAAATTTAGTTTGTATTATAGTGTTTTCAAATCTGTAAACGTTAAATACGAAAGCAATAATGTGATTGTAGAAGCTGAACAGAATTTTGGCATTGTAAAAAAGGCGATGGCACGATTTTATTCATTAGAATGATGATCATAGAATTGATAATAATAACAACAACTCAGTTATTACTGCTATTGGTCATACTACTACCACCACCATTACTATCATCATTATCTATATTACTTTCAATCATCTTTTTTCCTCTTTTTTCTGCATAATAAAATCTAAACCACATCATAATAGTGAAAAAGATTGCAGAGCCAACATGAATTTGCGATCCAATATTTGGTGGCAATGTTGAAAATATAGCAATTCTATTATTCTCTATTATTTCTCCTAAAATGTAAACTGCAATAAATATTGATATTTGAAATTGGAATACTTTAATGCTCTTGGATCTGACTGCAAGCCATACGAATATGATCAATGGTATCAATGACAGAATGAATGTAATATCACTCATAGAATGCAAAAAATAAGAAGTACTGACAGTATTGTTATTTTCAAATATATTTATCATGTCTTGAATTCCTGCTGTTGTTGTTTTTTTGCTTTAAACGTACTTATAAGATACATTACTCCAAACAAAAGCAATGCCGCCATCGATAATGGTTCTAGGAATCCTTTTGCCAATAATCTAAAGCCAAGAGTTCCAACAATGTGGTATAAAACCTGCATTAAAATAAAACCAATAAGTATTATGGTTAATTTTCTAAGATGATTATTATTATTGATACTGTTTCTTGATTTTAAAATAAAGTAAGCTGGAATTATAGCAGCAACGAGATAAACAATAGCGTCAATAAGGTTATAATATTGAGTTTGCAGCATTTTTAGACTAATTCACCACTATTTAACAACTAATACTTTATAATAATATTGAACATTAAAAGTAGTTATACGAATTCCACTTTTGGAATTCGTATATAAAATTCGTGTCTATTCTTATTAGAGCAATAAAGCAAATCGTAGAATAATGAATAACATAGATCATTTTATGAAGTATCAGAAATAAAAAATCAAATCAATTTGAAAAGCTACAGAAAAAAATACCGACTATACCTTCCTAAACTCGATCCCTATCTTGTTTATGATTTTATGTTCCGACAACAGAAAAATCCAGTGACTATATATATGTTTATCATAAAAATGTTTACAAAACAAGCATGGTTCCAGCTGTTTACGATAAGGATACTCATTATGTAACAAATCAAAAATTAACGTTAGAAATACTCAAGGAAATTTCTGATTGTGAAGAAGTATTACAAATCAGTGGTGAATACACAAGGCTCTGCTCTGCATCCATAGGTCTATTACATGAGCTTAGAAATCAGAGAAATTCCTCTAAATACAGTTTCTATGGATAAGGATATGTTTTTAGATAATAAAACTATAGCTATTGAACAAGAAGAAAAGAATATCAAACTTCAAAATTAGAATAGACTTTTCATTTAAAAGAGAAGTGTTTTTCATTGTTGCTGGAGTCCTGATGGATGCTATAGTCATGGCAATCCCTATGACCTTTTTATATGTAGGTATTGGCTCAGGATACTATCTAACATGGATAGTATTTGGGCACATTGTTGTTGTTCATTCATCTATTTCATCAACCATTATTATTGCAGGATTTGCAATCCATATTACAACTGCTACTTGTATTGTTATAGCAGCTGGGCTGTTACTATATGAGACCAACATTCCAAATATAAGCCATTAAATGGTTTGCTTGTTGATTAATAGTTTATCTGGTTTGGGCTATTCCTGTTGAGCAATTTATTTTAAATTCAGAATTTGGACGTGCCTTATCCTCATCATCAAATACCACTACCAATAATTTTCATAAAAATAATAATAATGATGTTATAACCAATAAAGAAAGAAGAAACCAACAATATGCTAATCTGACTTTTTCAAATCATCAATTGAAACGCTTAATCAATGCTATTATTATGAACATAGTATTTGAGATTACTCTATGATTATTTTCATCATTATTGTCTATAAAGCTTTACAAGATATAGATGCCTACTACTTTGTGATATCTAGTATATCATTTTTTGTTATCATGGAAAAATCTTTATAACTTAAATGTCTAATAAAGGGACAAATCGCTTTGATATATGATAACCTTGTAGAAAGTTTAACATTAGTATGATTTTGTTCTGTTATTATAAAATTATAAAGGATATTTGCATTTTGTATATTAACTGAAGCCATAATTTTAAAGTAGTTAGAGTAGGCTGAAGAAGAAACTCCTTTAGTTATTGAATAAATCTTTTTTTCTAGTTCTAAGTTTACTTCTCTTCTTCCTACTACGGCTGAATCATTTTCTGATGTAGTAACTAAGTTAATAATATCGGTAGAAGTAGATAGTGAATCAATAACCAATCGCTGTCTGTCTCACGTTATTTGCTTTCATTAATAAATAATATGTAGGTTTACATGAATAGCATGGAGGGAATAGGATTTGAACTGTAATATTTTAAATCTGTTTTAACTAATATTACAAATCAATTTTGTTAAATAATATAATCTGAACTAGGCTTGTGTTTTGACATTCGTTATTTAAAGAGTCAGTCGTGTAATAACGATCATAAGCTCATTCAAATATTGACTGCAAATATTCTTTCACAATATCATTATATAAACTTTACAATATTTTATTCTGTTTCTTGAAATTATTCTAACACTATTTTCTATTTCTTATACTAAAATTTTTACATAAAATTCTTAAGAACTCCGCGAGTTAGACGCCGGGAGTGAGACTCGAACCTCGAAGCATTATTTCGGGGTTTATAATGTTATATTCTATATGACTAAATAATTCATAATAAACACGAAAAAAAGGATCAATAATTTAAAGTATAGATTGAAAAATACTAATTTAATTATACTTACTACAAGAAAAATACTATAAAAAATAAATGATGATATAATTATAAATCAATCATTATAAATTCAAGGCATTATTCACAAATTTCTCATATTTTTCTTTTGGAGAAAGTCCAACAGTTCTGGCTAATTCATTCCCATTTTTAAATAGGATTAACGAAGGTATAGATTGAACATTGTATTCTGTTGCAATTTTATGATTTTGATCAACATTAAGTTTAGACACTTTTACTTTTCCCTCTAGAGATTGAGCTAATTGCTCTACAATTGGACTGACTATTCTACAAGGACCACACCATTCTGCCCAAAAATCAACCAAGACTGGAATATCAGAATTTAAAACTATATCATTCCAATTCATTGCATTCAATTGAATGATTCTTTCTATTTCTTTTGTCATATGATTATTATATTTTCAAAATATATGTAGACTTACAAATTATTATAAAGTCACAAAAACAAAATCTGATAAAAGATACTTATCATGTCCCCCCCTATCCGTTAAATGTTTAGTCAGCTACGCTATTTTTACTTTAGACGAATCTCGGGCAGTTAGTATAACAGTTTGACTCAATTGTGCCAGTTGATGGCAAGTTTCATGAGAATCTTGATATCCTATTGCTACATTATGCCCATCTCATAGTCATGATGAACATTGAAAACTTCTCTAGCTTTATTAAATCCTCTGATTTCATGCATAATTAATCCTCGATTAAATAATTCTAGAAACATATTTTCATTTGCTGCACCTAAATCATGAAAATGAAGTTTATTATTATAAATTCTATTATCAGAATAATATTTCTTTGTTATAGCACAAATTAATATATTGCATGTTCCTCTAATGATTTTGTCCTACTGTAACATTTTCTGTTCTCCAGACATAATGACTTTTTTGAGCATCTTTAGAAACATGCCAGAAATCATAATTTTCACCAATACGATCTCCTGCACCATTAAGTTGTATTTTTCCTGAAATACCATCATCAAAAGATTCCACTGTTTCAAAAACAATATCTCTGAAAGATTTCTTAATATTTTTCAGATCGAGATAACTACTAGTAGTATTATTTTTATTCAAGCTTAAAGAAGAAATCCAGAAAGAATCGTAAGCTATTGCAGGATAGGTTATAGATTCTCCTCCATCGTGTCAGCTCCTCTTCTAGTACGATTAACTCATGAATTTTGGGAGATTTTGTATCTATAGAGTATAAAGGATTTGAAAAATTGGTTTTAATTGCAAATAGTGCAGAATCTATATTCTTTGTAATATGGTGATTCTGAGCTATACTATCACTTCCATACCATCTTATGTCGCCAAGTGAATGATAAATAGAGGATTGAATTAAGATTGGTCCATAAAACAAAAGATGGAAGGAATACCCTTATAGAACAATAGCCAAAAACCTTGGTGTCAATTACCGTAATGTGTATGACTGGATTAACAATTACAGAAAATATGGTTTAGATGGAATAAGAAATAAGAGAAAGAGCTCTTATTTACAAATGTTTCAGCCAAACTTAAAGCTGGATAACACCTAATTAAGATGTGTTTACTTTAACCACATCTCTTCCTGATGAAAGTTGGTGTACCAGTTTACTGAGAAAGATTAGATGGAATGACTATGTAATATGTCCACGTTGCCAGTCTAATAACGTAAAGAAGGATGGTCTTTACAGATCATATCAAAAGTATTTTTGCAAGCAATGTAAAAGAGGATTCAATGACAAAACAGGTACTGTATTTCATTATTCACATACACCATTGAAGGTTTGGTTTCTGGCACTGTACCCTAAGTCTTGGTACTCTGGCCTGGCTGTTCAATAAGAGAGATATCGCTTGAGGTAGTGGTACCATATCCAAGATGCTACAGATTTATCAGAACAGTTATGGAAAAAATTTCTTCTTCTTCTTACGCTAAACTCGATGGTAAGGTCGAGGGTGATGAATTCTATATCAAGGCAGGATTGAAAGGAAGATCATATCATGATGAGATAGTAAAACTAGGTAGAAAACCCCGGAAAAGAGGACTAAAACCCTGGAGAGGTAGAGGTACATTTTACAAGGATCATCCAATGATAACATGTATTCATCAAAGAAGGAACGGAATGACATATTTTGATGTTCCTTTACGACAGTCACTTCTTGATATTGTCTGTAGCAGAGTACAGTATGGTTCCACAATATTTACAGATGAATATAGGGCATATGACCAATTGGAAGAACATGGATTCGTACACAAAAGTGTAATCCATTCGCAGAAAGAATATGCAAATGGTACAATACATGTCAATAACTGTGAATGCAGAAGCAACTTGTATCAGTTATGGATAAAAAAGTTCATGGGCGTAAACAAGTACAATTTACAGACATATTCAAAAACATTCGAGTTTATTCATAATAGTAGATTCAGTACAAGAAAGGAAAGATTCATGGAAATCCTTTGTTAATTAGTAGCTGAAACATTCAGAAATAAGAGCGAAAATTTTAATCATAGTAGTTATTTAATCGACAGTTGGGGTGATAAAGGAATAGGCAAGGGAAAATTTTTACATCCTCATGGTATTGGATCTGATTCTGAAGGGAACGTCTATGTAAGTGATGCTATAAAATGCAATATCCAAAAGTTTGATAATAATGAACATTATTTGTTAAAATATGGTAAAGAGAGGTAACGGTCCAAGAGAATTTTTACAACCATAAAGTATTGCTATAATAATAATGATAATGTATTTGTTGTTGATTATACTACTCAGCATGTTCAAAAATTCGACAGTAAGGATAACTTTATAACAATGTGAGGATCGCCTGGCTTTTAAAAAGATCAATTTCTAATACCTTACGATATAACAAATTGATCCAGAAGGTAATATTTATGTAAACAATAGTGGGAATGTACATTTTAGAAAAAATATGTATATTTTTAAGTAGACAGATTAAATATATATATTTGTAATATGTATAATCAGAAACCTAAAAGATTAAATGATGAGAAAATTAACCTAGTAAATATTTCTTGTATCTTTTTTTTATTAACTATATTGTATCTTAATATGAATAGCCATATATCTTATCAATTTTTAGAATCAAACAATATTCAAAAATTGGTTCCTATATATTATAATTATTCAAAAGCTGGCTCACTGCTGATAAATATCAGTCTTACAGAAACTCCATCAGCTTTATCACTAAATGATATTAAAAATCTTGTTAGCGTAGGTGAAATAGATAGCAACAATACAGCGTCCAATCTACCAAATCAAAGTATTTATCCTAATAATATAAACTTCTACGGTAAAAATACCTCTCAATATATTTTCTCTAATAATAAAAGTGAAATAAATTCTCCAGAAAACAATAGCCATACTTTAGAATTTGAAAAATCAAAAATAGCTCTTGTTACACCTACTTTTACTGATGCTGCTTATCATAGTGCCTTTTATAACTTTTATAGAATGTATGACCATGTTCCTAATGATACAAATGTTACTAGTAATCTCAATCTACTTTCAAGCAAAATCTCTACCAATCACGAAGGATCAATTTCTAACGTATTTGCAATGCTTGATCTAATAAAAAATTTAAAATGGGTAACAAATAATTCCAATATTACAATACTGTCAGATCAAGATGTTGATTCTAAATCAATTTTTGATAAAAATGGCTCTAATCTATATGATGTTATAATTCTAGGACATCAGGAGTATGTTACTCAGGAAGAATATAATAGTTTAAAAGAGTTCGTTTCTAACGGAGGAACGATGATCCTCTTGGATGGCAATGTATTTTATGCTCAGGTAAAATATGATAGAAATACAAATCAAATAACCCTTGTTAAAGGTCACGGTTGGGCTTTCAACGGAAAGTCTGCATGGAAAAGTGTAGATGAACGATGGAAAAATGAGACCTCCCAATGGGTAGGAAGTAATTATCTATGTGCGATTTGTCATATTTCATATCTAAATAATCCATTTAGGTATATACATCACGAGGAACAATATGTAACTAATCCAAACGACCTTATTCTGCTAAATTATCCATTTTCTAATTCGGATCCTAACCTACCTAAAAAGATCGTAGTAGCAACATATGAATTAAGTTATAATAAAGGAAAAGTTATCGCGCTGGGCTTATATTCTGATGATATAATAAACAATGGATTTTTTAATAGATTTTTTGATAGTCTGTTAGTTAAATATGCACTCCACAATAGTTAAACATGAAGCTATCATGATAATATTAATAAAATATCAAGCTAAATAATGATAACATAACTTTTGGGTAGTTAAAAAATTTATACCATTTCAATTCAAAGGATATAGCATAATATATATTTAAATAGGTAAACCGGCTCAAGTTAACGATAAATCTATAGCTATGGGCATCCTATTTCTAATTAGTATTAGATTTGAACGAAATAGAACATCCACTATTATTGCTATGTACTCTTTCTATATTTGCATTTTCTTTTTGGTCTTAGCCTAAGAAATACATCTAAAGCATTAGTTATCTTTAGAGATAAGAAAAGAAGTTACGTGTCTGTATGGAATTGGATACAATGTTTTGGTTCATATCACATATACAAACGTAAAAGAGTATCTGCTTTTATAATAGATGAAGCTATCATCCAGATCGGTAGCCAAAAATACTGGTTGTGGATTTGTATTTAACCAGTTCATAAATCTGTACTTGGGATACATATTTCACAAGCACAAAACATACTAATTTTATCATCATTTTTAGAATCCTTGCTCGAAAAATATGGTCGACACATAGTCTATTCTGATGGTGGAACATGATATCCAGAGGCATGTAATGTATTGGGATTGAAACATTATTTATATTCTCCTTTAGAAAAGAGTCTGATTGAAAGGGTAATGCAGTACTTTAAGAATAGAACTGAATCTTTTGATGATTACTATCCTTGTATCAACCAAAAGAAAAATAATTGTGATCTACAGCATGTATACAATTGGATAAAGCTATTTATCTATTTGTAGGCTGTGTTAATTTAAGGTATATTCACCTCCTTCTTTCAAACGACTAATGGAATAATTCTTATTGGATATTGTATCATTATACATATAGATACAAAAAATTGTATCCAGTTATGTACATGAAATAAATTACATTCATTTTGCATACATGGATAGTAGCCCTCAAAATTCTCTATCCTATCCTTAAAGTATTGGTTGACTCGTTCCATCAAACTTTTCTCTATTGAAGAATGTAGATAGTGTTTTAATCTCAAGACATTACAAGCTTCATCATACCATGTACCTCCATCTGTATACACGGTATGTTTTCCATATTTTGTTACAAGAGATCTGATGAATTTTTCAGCAATAAACATATATTTCTCTCCTCCGAAATGTATATTCCAAGCACAGAACTATGTACTGGTTCTATACAAAACCATAACCAGTATTTTTGGCTACCGATCTGGATGATAGCTTCATCTATTATAAAAGCAGATACTCTTTTACGTTTGTAGATCTGATATTCTGCAAATCTCTGAATCCAGTTCCATACAGAAACATGACTTTTTTTTATCCTTGAATATTATTAATGCTTTAGAAGTATTACGTAGACTTAAACCAAGAAAATACAGATAAAGAGAGTACATTACAATAACAGTAGATGTTTTATTTCTTTCAAATCTAATTTTCATAACATGAATGGAATATTCCTAACTATAGTTTTTACTGCTTAACTTAATAGAGCCGTTTGAAGTATCCTTTCCACTCTAATAGATTAGAAATAGAGCATGCAGAGCATGGCTTTTACTGCTTAACTTAAGAACCGTGGCATGGTTTTAACGCATATCCTCCAAATTATTTCTACCAAAATTATAATGCCCACCACTTATTCCAGCAAATATCATCTCAAAGCCATTAACTAATAATGCGAAGGATACAAAAATATCTAACAAAATTAGACCAAAGGTTGGAGAAATCATTGTTAACACAGATAGAATTATACTAAAGATTCCAGAACCAGCTGAAAAAATTCGTAACCATTTTTGCATAGATGACTGTTTTATAGCATGTAAGATTCTTGTAATTCCAATAAACATTAATGCAAAACTAATAATTAGTATTAAAATTTCGATAGCAAATATTGGGAATGCAAGAGCAATTATTGAAAATATTATTGCCAAAATTCCAAGACCAATATTTACTTGTTTTATCTTCTTAACCAGAGGAGAGAAAATTCCTATAACTAATCTTTCTATTCCTAATAATAAAAGTGCAATAGAAAGAATAAAAACTACTGTTAAAATACCGATATTAGGAAACGCTAATACTATACCTGCAGCTAGTATCGAAATAATTCCAAAAACTATTTGAATAATTCGCATAGACTGTTTTGATGATTGTTTGAAGATATCCACATGATACATACCTAGAATTTATGCTAATAACTTTTATGATCATGGTTCAATTGACTTTTTGCATATATCAAAAAAAAAACAATATGAAATAAATCTGATTTGATCATCTAATTTGTGGGTAGTTGATCAAAAATAATAATTTATGTAATGATAATCTTATCTTACATATCCCAGACCAGAAATCTGAGTATACTATCAATGGATCCATAATTTTGGTATAAAAGGAATTGATAATATAATATTAATGGTGGTAGGATTTCAGATATATTTGCTATCACTGATTTGAAATCTATATTTTCAGTTTATTGGTCATCACTTCTAAACTTGAGAAAGAACAAATTATTTATTATAATATATAGCTGCACTAATTGATAGTTTGATATCTTTCTTCCTTCTAAATTTAACTCTATTAAATCTATTGCTTAATTAATTACAGATAAAAATATTATAAAAATAAATATAAAAATTAAAATTATTGGAGCTTTAATGTTGATTTTCATCATAGACCATATTCAAATATATAATATTTTACGTTGTTGCTAATTACGCAATACCTATTGTTTGCTTGTACCTACCTTTGCAATGTAATAACTCTAGTTCTAATAGTATTTGATAACCTTACATCGTGTTCGTTTCATTGACTAAAGATTCAGAAATATTACATTTTACATGAATATTTATATATTATTAACTAACTGTAATTTTCATGATATACATCAAACCTATGGTCATCTTTCTAGTTAGTGTATTTTATACAATCAAGATATGAAAAAGATGTGCATATAGGGAAAACAAAAGGCATATACAGAAAAAGAGAAGATGAAACTCGGTTACAACAAGATTCTGTACAATCAAAGAAATAAAGATGAAACTATTGTATCGGTCATAAAGAGATTGTTTGGAGAACATATAACATCTAGACTGATACGAATTCAGAACAAGGAATTGATCTTCAGGTATATAGCATACATGTTCATAGAATGGTGAAGTTGGTTGTTATTGTTAGATATTTTCTACAGAGCCTAATAATTATAATTATCATAATGACTTAGCTTATTATAATATTTTTAGCTTATCATGTTGTCAACAATAGGAAGATGGATACATATCTCAAACATAATGACTAACTAATGATAGAAATACTCTTCGTTTGTTATTAAATGACCCGGATCTGGATATAGAACCAAGATTCAATTGCCTTGTTAAAAATAATGAGTATATATAGACTTGAGATAAGAACGATAACATCCAATCATGATAACTACAGAAGAAAATTTATAAGTATATTTAATGAACAAGCACTAGATAAAGTCTGATGTTATTTTATTAGACCATACCAATTATCGTGTTAAATGAAATTGCATATTAACTTGTATTAATACACTATTCAAGATTATGTTTCCTTATTTTCAATTGTTGAACTTAAAATATATTATTACTACTATTATTATAATTTCAACTTTTTAATTACAATTTACATTTCCAATTACCCCTAGTTACCTTTAATATATCAGAAATTATTATATGAATAATGACTAATCATACCAATCATCTAGAATTACACATCAAAGAAAGTAATTATATCCGGGATATTATATTCGGATTTGGAGATGGTATAAACACCTCTCTGGGAATTGTTGCTGGAGTAGGAGGGGCTTTAATAGCAGCTGATGTTGTTATTCTTGCTGCATTAGTAGGAATGTTCACAGGTGCAAAAGCAATGGCAGTCCAGAATTATCTTGCAGTAAAGTCTCAGCGGGAAATATTAGAATCAGAAATAAAGCGTGAAGAGTTAGAGATAAAAAATACGCCTAATGAAGAAAGAATGGAGATCGAAAATATATATCGTGCTAAAGGATTTGAAGGAGAGCAGCTTGAGAAAATTGTAGAAAAAATAACATCAAATAAAGATGTGTGGCTCAAGACCATGTTGACTGAAGAATTAGGACTTAATCTTGACATTCTTGGCAGTCCATTGAAGGGTGCAATAGTGATGTTTGGAGCTTTCCTATTAGGTGGTATTCTGCCTATTATCCCTTATTTTGTAGTCAAAGCTGGAGTTATATCTTCAACAACTGCTATTGGAATAGCTATTGTCATTAGTGTTCTTTCTTCTTTTGTAGTTGGTGCATTCAAGGCTCATATGGCAAAGAAAAATTTGATCAAGGGTGGAATAGAAATGGCTGGACTCGGAACTGGTATAGCATTAGTAGGTTATGGTCTAGGAGCTGAACTTGCAAAAACAGGAATCGTAAACGTTCAATAATAGTAACTAATATTTAATTTCAATTGATTTAATTAGTTGAGGCTAGATTATAATTATTTTTTCATTATTTTATTTTCATAACACATAAAGCTAGTCTTTGGATTATGATGTTTTAATGAAAAACAATCATCCTAGCCAACAAACTATACCGCTTAGTATATGTTAGCTGACACCTTCCAACAGATAGTTTCTCATATTGAGATGAAATCTTTTTGTTCTAAAATATGTAGATATTGTATTTCTCAAATCTGTAAATAAGGAATATCTTCAATTATCTTTCATATTTCAAAATTATCATTTATAAAAAATTTATATCTTGTTTTGTAAAAAATCAAAAATGAAAACCATTAATATCGTAAATGTTTTCTGATACTTTAGTTCCTTTTTTTATACATAATATCTTTGTCATTTCTAACAGAAAGTGATAATAGACTACTATTCTCAATAACTTGTTTAGTTTCACTAAATAAAAATTTTAGTTCATAATCAGAAAAATACATTGTTGTAAAATATATATGAATAAAATGCATCAAAATAGATATCAGGAAAAGGTAGATCTTCTACTGCATTAATATTTTTTAAATTAATATTAAGAAAATAATATCGATAAAATTCTATATCTACAAACATATTTTTTCATCTAAAATGTAAATATCATATACTAATCTATATACGATTCAATACATATTCATCTAAATTTATTTATTTATTTATATAATA
>CAWIYT010000279.1:0-11788 GCA_963840085.1 uncultured Nitrososphaerales archaeon | reverse complement strand
TTGATATTCTAAAATTAGGGAAAAAAATTTAAGATAAAGTATATTAATCGTAATTTTTAATACTGTAAAGGATATAATCAAAAAGCAAAATCTTAGTTCTTGAATATAACATCAGAGACTTCTCTATATTTATTCCAATATATTCTTCACTAAATCTTTCAGTAATAATATGATAAATTTGGAATGTGGATTAATATTGATTATATATATTATTATATTGAAATGTCTTTAATTAAAACAATGACACAAAAATTTTTTATATAACTTTTTTACTTATTTTTCTGTCAATATATTAAAATAAACAATTGATAAGATAAAGATATGAAATACCGAAGCAGAACAGAAATAGTATCAATGATACTAGAGGCAGCCAATGGAGGAGCAACCAAGACAAAAATTATGTACAAAGCATTTCTTAGTTATGCACAATTAAGGGAATATCTTTCTGTCTTGATAGAAAACAATATCTTAGAGTACCTGGAAGGAAATCAGACCTACAAAACTACAGAAAAAGGATTAAATTTACTTAGAATGCATAACGAAATGAGCGAATTATTGCAAACAAGATTAAATTAAAACTACTTCTCACATTATTTTTATATATCATATTTTATTTTTATTTTGACATCTATTTGAATAAGCAATTTTTTTATAGTTTGTAGCATAATTTTTATCATCTTCTTCCAATCATTCTAACACATGCCAGCAAACAAATCATGGCATGATTATAATGAATCTTTGATAGAACGTGGACGTGTTCTAATAGATTTAGATTTCATCAGATCAACCAACAACGAAGAAATCAAGAATATGAATAAAGACAAAGTGGGAGCACCATTCCAGTATTCTGATAATTACATACAGTTTTTAGCATTCCTAAAGATTGGTTTCAAGATTCCATACCGTCTGTGCAGGGAATAGTACGTGGATTATCGGACTACGTAAGAAAATTGAAGAGATACACTTTACACATATCACAGGAGACGAATCCTCAAAATAAAACCATCTGTTGGTGGAATCTAGATTTTCAAGATGATCCTATAACACTTATTGTTGATGCATCAGGTTTGACAATTTCAAAGAAAGGTGATTACATATAGAAGACAAATGGAAACGTGAAAAGAAAAAGGAGTTTGTAAAACTACATATATCTGTAGACGAAAAGTCAAAGAAAGTAGAGTATCATTTAGGATAACTAAAGAAGGAAATGTACATGACACAAAAAACTTTGGACCTCTGGTCCAGAGGAAGCAGCAGCAGTAAATATGATATAGACAAAGTGTACGGAGACAAAGCATATGATAACAGAGAAATAACTTTAACATACTTGACAACAAGATTAATGCAGAACCGGCAATAAAGATTAGAAAAAATGCGTCGGCCAGATCAAAAGGTTGTCCATTAAGAAGAGATGAGGTCCTACTTATCAGGAAATTGGGATATGAGTGGATGGAAGGGATTTGAAAGATGCAGGTAGAAGATCGATAGCTGAATAGTATTTTCTGCAATCAAAAGAGTATTTGGAGAGGAACTCTTATCAAAGAAGTTTAGTGCACAGAAAATTGAAGCTGGTCTCAAGATTATGCTTTACAATAAATATATCGCATTGTAAACACAAAAACCAAATCAAATCAAGCATAAAAGTAAACAATGTGAATATATAGTCTACATAGACTAACTCAAACTCAATGCTTTTAGAGAGTTAATCAATGAAATATAATATAATTACTTCCATTTTGTTATTCTACTCATTATTTTACCATTTTAAGTTTCACTATCGTAGGCCATAAAATATAACTATTGAATTGAATTGAATTGAATAAATTTCTTATAGTTATTATAATGCTCTCAAATACAATTCAGTTATTCACTATTGGTGAACCTAATTTGGTTTAATACCTATTCAAATAAGAAGAAATTTCACAATTTAAAATTTCTTTAAATTGTGAAATTTCTTTGTTGTTAGGATTAAAAAAGATTGTATTAGTTGTAAACTAATCAATTATTAATTTAATAGATTATATAGTATTTTTCTTTATAATTATTTATATTAAATGTTTTGTCTTTGATAAATGTTACTTAAAAAAGAATAAAATTGTTATTTTTAACTATGAATAAAAATATGAATTTTCATTAGTATTACCTTTAAGTTATATTGTAATAGAAAAATAATTCATATAGGAATTTATGTACTTTTTTTTTTATTTCTTATATACCTCTGATTATTATTATATACAAAATGAGTCTAAGGCTTGGAAAATTCACTATTTTTTTATTTTCTTTATTGTTGATCATTGGTATAGTTCACACCGTTAGTTATTATTCTCATGATAAACAATTTGTCATATATATACATGCTGAAAAAAAAGAAAAGAAGGACCAAGATAAATCTATAGCGGATAAGGATAAGAATAAAGATAAGGATAAAGACAAGTTGCATAAAGAGGAAAAGAAAATAGAAATAAAAGATAAACAAGAAAAAAGAGAAGATAAAGAAGATGATTCTTGGACATATGATAATAGTTCTTGGACACGCGCTGATAAAGATCTTATGACTAAATATAATTATAGAAACCTAGCAATACCCAAAATATATCAAAATGCTCCAGATGGAGAGAAATATAGGTTTAATAAAACTAATCCAAATGATAAAGTCCAAGTAGATAAAACAGATAAATCAAACGTCTTTACAAAACAAAACAAAGATGGAAGTTGGAGAATAGATTTTGGCAGACCTAGGATAGATATTCATACCAAGGATGCAGGCATACTACCTGATAAGCCATTACAATTAAATAATATGTCTAATGGTAATAAAATTCAAAGTTGGAATTTTTCTAAACTAAAAGAGATAGGATATTGGTATAAACCAAGTGATTGGAAAAATATAGAAATTACTTTAATCTTTAAAATACTTGATTCAGCACGCTCTAAAGGAGAACAGCATTCTCTTTCTTTAGTAACAAGGTCAATATCACATAGTCAACTTGATAATGAATATAAAAAGTCTAAAGATGAACCCAAATTTTTTTGTGGAGGATCAAGTTACCACAACAATATATCTGATGAAGGACAGATAAGAATGAAAAAAGAACAATATCATATTAATTATGAATGGGAAAGATATAATGACACTTTAATTGTGGGAAACGGAAACCTTTATGATAAAATAATTGGTTTCAAAGGTATAGTATACAACTTAAATGATACTGCAGTAAAACTAGAAAGTTGGGTAGATGTAGAAAATGGTGGCAAAGGACCTTATAAAAAAGTACATGAATTGATAGATAATGGTGATTGGGGAGATAGTATGAAAGTATGTGGTGCTGAAACAAATGGTCAAGCAATTACATGGGGTTCTCCAATTGTTATACTCAAATCAAATGATTTTAAATTCGATATATATGATGTAGAAATAAGAGAAATAATTCCTCCTCATATATAATATTAAAATATTATTTTTATTATTATTATTAGCATATGTCTAATATTTTAATATCCAAAAGATTATAATTCATTATAATACATGAAAATTTGAATGAAAAAAGTTTGTATATTGGGTTCTGGCTATGCAGGACTATTCTGTGCTGCTAATTTGTTAGCAGAGTATGATAATAGGAGTAAATATGAAATAAGTATTTTTGACCAAAATTCTTATCATCAACTTTTACAGCAAATACATTTAGTTTCGGCTGGTATAAAAAAAACAAATGATATTTCATTTTCTATATATGATTTAATGAAAGATGACATAAAATTTTATAAGGAGTTAGTAATAGGAGTAAATTTTGACAAACAGAAAATTTCTACTGCAAATAATAAAGAATATGATTTTGACTATGTTATAATTGCATTGGGTTCTTCCAATGCTTACTTTGGAATAAAAGGCGCAAAAGAATATTCTCAATCTTTTAGATCATTAGATGATGCAATAAAGTTACAAAAGAAAATACAAAATTTGAAAGATTCCAATATTATAATATGTGGAGGAGGCGCAACAGGAATAAGTTTAGCAGGTGCTATTAGTGAAACATCAACAGAAAATACAAAAAAGATCACTATAGTTGAAGCCCAATCTGATATTCTTCCTGGATGGAATCCAAAACTAGTTAAGACAATTAAAAATTTTCTTATAAACAATAGGATAAATCTAATTATAAATAATCCAATCAAAGAAGTTTATCCGTCCTCTGTTTTATTAGGTGATGGAACCATTATCGAGAATTCTTTGTCAATTTGGACCGCCGGAGTAAAAGGTGTTGATATACAAATAATACCCCAGATTAAGAAAACAAGGTCAAATAGAATTATTGTAAATAAATTATCTCAAATTGAGGGATATCATAATGCATTCGCAGTAGGTGATATCTCTGCATTTCCTCTTGATAATGGACAGATATCGCCACAGTTAGCACAATTTGCTGTAAGACAAGCTATGAACGTTGCAAAGAACATATTAAGAAAAGAGAAAGGAGAAAAAATGGTTGAATTTCATTATGAGCAACACGGTAGCATTCTTTCATTGGGGACTAGATGTATAGGAATGATAAGTGGAGTTATTATAAGCGGTTCTCTATGTCAATATGTCGAAGATTTCCTTATTGATAATTATATCAAAACAATTAAAAACAGAGGACGAGGTATATCTTCATTAGCCTACGAGCAAGATAAATTATCACAAATTTCTTCATCTCTTAATTTTATGATTACTACAGCAGCAAAAATATTGTCATCCAGTTAATTTGCATCATTGTTCTTTTCTTGGTTCTATTAAAAATTAAAATTGGTTTTTTATTATAGTGGCATATATTAATAAATTTGATACTATTTATAGGACATCAATATTACTAAAATGGCAAAGATATTATTGATGATACCTAAATTTTATTCTTATTGACTTTTTTATTCTATTTGCAAGTGAGTGAATCTGTCTAGAATCATAGGAATCTAGATAATGAAATTGTTATTATAATATTAGAACTCTATTATAATGGCTAACAAAGATTAAATTAGAGAAAGATCATTATATTATTAACGTATATATCTCAGGAGAATAATATAAAATAATGTTACAGCCCAAATTAAAAAATAAAGAAACACAATTTGATAAAATGGAAAAAGAGGAATGTAAGTCAAAAATTAATTATAACAATTATACTTTACAATACCTCTATAATACAAATAATACTTTCTTCAAGCTTTTTATGCATATCAAAGTTTATGATAAAACTACTAATGAAAATATAGAAAAACAAGGTATCTTGTTAAGGAGTTGGAATCCTATTACTAAAAGTGGGGAGCGATATGTTTTCAATATGGAAGATGGAGAAGGAGATCTAAATACAAAATCAGTTTATTTTCCTCACGCGAAAACTATTATCGAAATTTCAAACAAGAATGAAAATGAAGATATCTCTAAATTGGCAAAAGAAATTATTGATATATGTCCACATAAAGATATAGAAATAAAATATATTAATTAATAATTTTTTTCTTCAAGCAAGTTATTGTATAATTATAAAAATATTTTAAAAATAAATATTAATCTATTTAACTATAAAGTACTCTATCATTAAATTTATAAAAATATTTTTAAATCATTGTAAAGGGTTATTTGAATGTCCTATTACCTTATTCTCTTTCATAACTGTACAACATTTGCACTTTTCTTTGACACAAGCTAAAGGATTATCATGATTACAAATTTGACAAATACAGTCTGTGCCAAATCTATGAGAAATTTCTAATTTTTTCTTTGTATATAGTATATACCATGATAAAATAAGGATTGTACCTAAAATAATGAATACAATTGATAGCAATACACTTGATCTAAATGCCAGTAATATTGTTCCAAAAGCAATTACTGCAATACCTGTTATCAAAGGCCATGAAGGAATTTCATTTTCAGGGTTCATTTTTAATTGTATTCCCTAATTTTTAACAATTAAATCAGATTCCGACTCTATTATAATATTATTCTTTTTCTTTTTCTTTTTAATTTTCTCTCTAACTTCTTCAAGAATTTCCTTTAATTGGTCTTCAGATAATTTACTGATTCGAGCATCACACTCTATTCCTTTAGAATCAAGAACTTCTTCTGTTACTTGAATTACTTCATCTTTTCTTTTTTTTTCTTCATCAGTAAGCCAGTTGTAACTAATAAATCTAAAGAATGCAAATTCGCTCATATGATTATATATACAATCTTATAGTTAACTTTTTCTTTGTATGACTTTTTGTGTGCAAGTCAATAAAGGATATAGTAAACGATATGTTTTTGGTTTTAATTTCAAATTAAATATAAAAGAATTATTATTTTTTTTACCTATGAATAAATAATAATAATAATACACGTAGTAATATATTTTAAATTACTTTCTTCCCTTATATTCAAAATATTAAGTTTTATAGGAGTCCTGTTATTTTTAAGGTAATACCTGTACATTTGGAGCAAAAAATAAACACATGATATCTTATTTTATACATATTTAGTGCGTAAATATGATCCAATAGACCTAGCATCAAGCGATAAGAAAAGTAGTATATATTTTCGTAATCTTAGATGGAATGGAAAAAGAATATGTCCTAGATGTAGATATAGATTTCTATATTATCTGAAATCAAATAGGTATGGCTGTAAACGTTGCAGATATAATTTTAGTGAATTTACAGGTACATATCTCGGACAGACAAGAACATCACTTAGCAATATCATACACTTGCTTTATCTATTTACATTAGGAGTACCTGCATATAGAATTAGATTTTATGTATCATGTGATCTATCAACAATAGAAAGAACATTTCGATTATTTAGACAAACGATATATGATAAATCGCTACAACAACTACATGAATTAAAGTTATCTGTGGTGAGATTGAAATTGATGAAGCGTTATTTGGTGGTTATAGAGAAAAGGTGGCAAGAGAGGATGGGGTGCAATTGAGCACAAAAACCTGGTATTTGGTATCTACAAGAGAAATGGAATTGTTATTACATTTCCAGTATCTGATAGAAAACATGAGACACTTATTCCCTTGATAAAACAATATACTAAAAAAGGATCGTTGTACTATTCTGATGACCATACTGCATATGCAATGTTGAATATGATTGGAAAACATCAAGTTGTTGCACATGTGGAAGAGATGAATATGTAAGAGAAGATACCCATATTAATGGGATTGAAGGATTCTGGAGTTATGCCAAGACATGGTTGTATCATTACAGGGGAGTACCTAAACAGTATTTTCATGTATATCTAAAAGAGATAGAATTTAGATTCAATAACAGGGAGAAGGATATTTTCTATGAATTATCAAAATTAATGATAAAATCTGCTCCAACTATGTAGGTATTACCATTTTTAATAATATGACATTTATTGCTGTATTTCAATTATAAATTTTTATAATTTAATTTTTTAACTTAACACTAATTGTGAATTTCACTTTTTTTGTAATTTAATTACAAATAATTTTTATGACCTTTAATCACTTTAAAGGATAATTACCGGAAATTTTCATTTTTATTGAATTTTATAATTTGTAAAAGAATCCAGTTCATATTATAAATTAATTAACACATGTAAATAATGGGACTGTTAATTTAGGATATATTCACCATTTCCTTTAACTTAATTATTTCTTGTTGTTATTGTATTATCATTATATACATATAGAAACAAAGAATTGTATCTAATTATGTACATATATAATATATTTTTGCATCCATCTTGCTTCTTTTTGAATACATGAATAGAGTAATCATCAAAACTTTCGATTCTATTCTTATTGAAGACTGTTGGCTGTTATGACTCTTCCATCAAACTTTTCTCATATGGTAAATGTAGATAGTGTTTTAACCTATTTATTCCTCTTGTTTTGAAATATCATGTTCCATCATAGTGTACACCAAATATTTTCAATATTTTACTCCTAATGATCTATAAAGATTTTTTCAGCACAAGTATATTTCTATCCTCTAAAATGAAATGTGTATTCCAAGTACCGAACTGTTAACTGGTTTAATATAAAACCATAACCAATAATGATTTTTGTTACCAATCTGAATAACAGTTTTATCTATCTATCTTTATGATGAATGCTGATACTCTTTTTTCTTTTCTTTTGTAAAGAGGATAGAAAATATTCTGCAAACTTATCTATGAATCCATATCCATAACACAGAAACATAACTTCTTTTTTCATCCTTGAGGATTATTAATGCTTTAGACATATTACGTAGACTTAAACATCAAGAAGATATAGATAAAGAGAGTACATATCTATAATTATGGATGTTCAATTTCTGACAAATAGTAAAGACATGTGTTAGAATGAAAGATTCACAGTTAAAATCTATTTCCTTAAATTAACATAGCCTAAAAATAGTATAATCATATTAAAGAATATCATTCTGAATTATGTGATATTTCTTTTAATTTTTTTCCTAATGTATTTGTTAATCGTGTAAGTGCATTTGAACTATCCCATCTATCTAATCTTACTTCTATCAAGCTAAACTCCTTCAGATTTTTATTAGCATTTGACAAAGCAGTTTCCAATTGGTTTTCTGTCTCTACAATATAGCTAATTCCTTTTCCTATTATCTCTGTTATTTTTGAATAATTCCAACAATACAAATCATTAAAAGGTCCATCTAAAATATTTCTTTCAGTACGATATCCATCATTATTTAGTAATACAATAATGGGGTTTAGATTTTCTTTGGCTATAGTACTTAATTCCATTCCTGTCATTTGAAAAGCACCATCTCCCACCAAAACTATAGGCCTAATGTTTGGATTTGACAATTGTGCTCCCAAAGAAGCAGGTATAGCAAATCCCATTGAAAGATAAAAAGCCGGAGATAGAAATTCAGTACCTTTGTGAATAAATAAATCTAAACCTCCAAAAAGAGAATCTCCTACATCAGCAATAACCATATTTTCAGAGGTGATAAAGCTATTTAATATTGTAAATAATCCATTCACGGTTATTTTTTCATTTGAAGTTTTGTTTCTTAATATTTCTGTTTTCTGTCCTTTTATAATCTTATTATTAATTGGAAATTTTTTAATATTTATTTTACACAAATTTTTTAAATATTCTTTAAGTGGTATATTATCAAAATTATGATATTTTATATAAATTTTGGAACTCATTGCATTTATTGTTTTTTCTTGATCGACAGGAGTTGGTGAATTTCCAAAATCAAAGTCGGTAATAATTGATCCTAAAATTAAAACACAATCACTTTGTTCTACATATTGTCTAACATTTTGATGCCCTATTGCTCCTTCATATACTCCTAAATACATGGGATGATTTTCACTCAAAACTGATTTACTCAAAGGTGTTGATACAACTGGAATGGATGTTTTATTTAAAAATTCCAAAAGATAGTTTTGTAGTTCAAATCTTTGTATTTCTACTCCAGCGACCACTACTGGATTATTAGAATTATTTATCATATTAGCAGTTTCATCTAAAACCTCCTTCATCGCTTTAGGATTTATTATAAAATCAGGAATATTGCATTTCTGAGGTCCTCTAACTATTTTATACACCATATCTCTAGGAATCTCTATATATACTGGAAGTTTCTGTTGAATTGCAGATGATAATACTCTCTCAATTTCTATAGGGATTGTATTTATATCATCTAAAACCGTTGAAGCCACTGTGACATTTTTAAAAATATTGTATTGTGTATCATAGTCCCTTATCTTGTGATGAAGGAGCGATAATTTTTTCCTTTCACTTATTCCAGGAGATCCACTTATAATGACAACGGCTGATTTTTCTGCATAGGCTTCTGCTGTGGTATTAAGTAATTTTAATCCCCCGACACAATAGGTAACACAAACTGCTCCTATTCCATTTATTCTTGCATAAGCATCAGCAGCAAATCCAGCACCTTGTTCATCGCAAGTAGTTATTGTCTTTATTTTACTATTTGAGAGCTGATCATAAAAGCCCAAAACATAGTCTCCAGGGATACCAAAAATATGTTTTACATTGAGAGAATATAGTTGATTAATAAGGTATTCTCCAACTGTTGTTTCAATTTCCAAATAATGAATTATTAATTTATTATTAAAAAAGTTTTTTGATATTTAAGCATTAATTGCAGACATCATTAATTTATTTAAATTCACAAATTCATATATTCTCTTAACTATTTTGAATATTTTTATGAATATACTAACTAAAAATCTTTAGTAAAAATAATATATATGAAAGTTTAGAATTTTTCTAGTAAACGTTGTAATAGAGAGATTCTACCTTCTTCATATAAAGTAGATTTTATATGTATAGGCTTGTGACAAACACATTATCACTTCCGGATTTAGAAATTTCTCAAAATAGTAATAAGGGAAGTCCAGAAGCCAAATACCAAGATTTTAAACAACAGTGGTATTTTCATCCAAGTTCTTGGTATAGAAGAAAAAATGGTGAAGGTAGCTATGATGGAAAAGGATGTAATCAGTTTACTGGATGTATCTCTGAATGTAAATTTTATCCCGAAAAAGGAAGACTAGAAGAAAATGAAGGGTTTGATTAAATAACTTACTCTTATTTTTTTGATTATAGTATCTCAACTTAAGATAAAGCTTTAGTAAAATTTTATTTTAAATCTTTTTATTTTATGGGATTATACATTTTATTTATTATATTTAATGATATGAAATATTCTTTTAAATCTTCATTTGATGCTATTATATATTATTTAATATTTTTAGGTATAACATTATTATTAAAAAATTGATTTATCATGGTAAACTTTTTCAAATCTATTAGATGATGATGATGATGATAGTTATGCCATCTTTTATAAAATCTATATTCTAGATATATAAGAGCTAATATTTCAATAACATCAATAATAATTCCAAAAATATCATTTCAGTACCTATGTAAATTATAATTCTTAGCCAAATCAAAAATATTTAAATTAAGATTTATCTGTTTTATTTGATTTAAGAGTGATGTGAACAAATACATGAGTTCATCATGTAAACTATCTCTAGTTATATTTCTATGATTAGTGTTATAGTTACATGTCCAATCAGATACTGCTTTTCCAATATCAGATTCATTTCTAAATGTAGAGTTGTTGATTGCTTTTCTCTGTAACCACATCCATCTTACTTCTATTAGATTTAGTTGGGGTGATCCGTGGTTGGCAAGAATACAAGAACTATTCTTGGATAGTTACGTATTATTGCATTTCTTGTCTTTTTTGATTTATGTATTGATGTGCATTATCTAATACAACGAATATTGTTTTGATGCTGGAATCATATTTGGAATCGACACGCCGTATAAAATCTATAAACTGGTCACTGGTCTTGTTTCTGCTGTAGCAGTGTGTATATACATCTCGTCATTTGTATAATCGTAGACACCAAATGTATTGAGTATTCCTTTTACTTTCTGTGCTTTTTCTACCTTGGTTTGTGTAGAGAACACCATGAAGGACCACCATATATGTCTTTGCTGCAGTAGGTCCTTTCTCATCTTGATACAAAAGTACTGAATCTTGTGGTATACTGTATCTTAATTCTTCAATTCTCTTTTTTTCAATTCATATTCTGGATCTCTGCTTTTGCCCAAGACTGTCTTTGAATTCCTCCACTCTATACCATGTTTTACCAGGACATTCTTTACTTCAGTATGACTGATGCTTTCTACCAACTGCTTTTCCATTATGTATCCCGCAAGCACACGTAATGACTATGTAGAGAAATTTAGTTTGTATTTTTTGAGAATCGTTAGT
>CAWIYT010000278.1:0-8343 GCA_963840085.1 uncultured Nitrososphaerales archaeon | reverse complement strand
CTTCTTTTACCTTATTAATCCATGGTTTCAATTCTTCTGTAAAATATAAAAATCTAATTGTTGTACTGTGTCTAAAATATCTAGTCAAATCGAATAAATGAGTGGTTTTTTGAAGTTATTGTAACCTTTGATAGAAATTGGAGGTTGTCTGATATTGGTGAATCAGTCATTACTGCTGCAATATCATAATGTTTTAACATTTCCCACGGACCTTCTGTATTCCACGATGGATGTCTGAATTCTACGGCATACTGATATCCTGAAGGCAAATTATCAAGAAAATGCTCAGTATTTTTAAAATCAGTAACAAGTGAAACTAGGAGGTAACTGTATAAGAATAGCACCAAGTTTATTTGCTATCTTTAGAGGTGATATCTTGTCTAGAAATTCTTCAAATGATGCGTATTGCTCCTTTTCTACATCTAATTTTTTTATATGTGTAATAGTCTCAGGAACTTTTATAGAAAATTGAAATTCTTATTATTTTGTGTTGCCTTATCAATTCCAATAAATGTATATTTTGTCATATCCTTGTAGAATTTTTCATAAAATGTAGAATCCATTTCTACTGTGTCAAAGAATTGAGAATAATAGGAAAGACGTTTTGTTTGACTATTAGGATAAAATACTTTGGTCCATCCTCCCATCTCTGAAGGTATTTGGCAACTCCGAGCCTGAACAACCAATATGGATTTGGTTCAATGTTGATTTATTATAAGTATATAAATAAATACAATCAAAATAAGCTTCCTAATAAGCCTCAGTAATTTTTTTAATAACCTTTAACTGACTGGTCAAGTCATTGTTTTCTTTGTATAATCTTTCATTTTCATTTTGCAATCTTATATTTTCTTCCTCTAATACTTTTATCCTTTTTTGATAATGGTCTTTTTCCACTAATACTTTTTCCATCTGATGATGATTGTAATCTAATTCTTTTTGATAATGCTCTTTTTCTTTTAATAATTTTATCATTTCCTCATCATAATGTTTTAATTTTGCTTCTAACTTCTTACCTTCTGATTCTTTATTTACCATGTAGACAAATGCAGAATCAATTTATAACGTTATATTATTTAAAATCATAACTCATAGCTTAAAATTATTTTATATAAATGTAATAAATTACTGAAAATTAATTGACCATGTCTGATTGTTTCAATATGCTAATGAATAAGGAAACTAAAAAGGTTAGAGATATTATTCAACAATTAATTAGGATATCATAAAATATTAATAATTATTTATATAAGAGAATTTATTTGGTTAAAAAGATTTATGAAAAATCGAAGAAAGTAATTGAGGATACTAAATTAAAATTAAAACACGAATTGGGTTCAATGCCAAAAGAATATGAAAAAGAAGGTAATGCATATTATTTTACAAATATTAAAATTAATATCTATGAAAAAGGTGAGATATCTTCAAGCATAGTGGATAGTAATATAATCAATCTAATGAAAACTTTCATAATATATAACTTATAACTAAACTATGATTGACTACTATCAACTCCTAAATATCTCTAGAAATGCAAGTAGTAAAGATGTAGAAAAAGTATTTAGAAAATTATCATTAAAGTGGCATCCATATTATCAGAAGCGCCATTGAAAAGTAAAATAGGGTTGCCCTTACCTAACATCTTGTATGCAATTTCAATATCATCTACCTGAACTTTTTTTACTGGAATACTTTGTATGTTTGATGAATCTGTTACATTGAAACTTGTCTTATCTTGCTGACCATAAACAGGAGTGGTAGTAGTATTCATTATAATAGCGGTAGTAGTATTCATTATAATAGCAGTAGTAGGGATAATCGTTATAAACATGAAGATAATGATGAAAACTGAAGTTTTATTTCCTTTAATTTTTTGTAGGTAATACATTTTGTTATCTATCGTTGGATACTATTCACTTAGATTTAAGACTTTATCTTATCCTTAGAATTTCTTATTAAAGCAAACATAATATATCAAAAGAAAAGTTGATACAAGTTAATATTCTTATTGTTAACATATTTTGAACATATCCAATATATTCTATATTTACTAACAGATGAGCCCGAGAAAAGTACAGGTCCATCAAGAGTAGAGCCTTCCATGTAGTAGGGTTCTACTAACATGTATTTAGCTTTTATTATTAGAAACTTATTTTAAAATAATTAAAATATTAAGAAATACGAATATTTGTTCCTGGTTTAATACTTTTACTTTTTGGTTTTCCAATAAATAATAAGCAATAAAAAAGATAAGGATATAGAGACTTAGGTAAATATAAACAAAATCTTCTATCATAATGAATATAGTGAATAATATCGATAGCGGTATAGAAATAGAGTCTATAGTTATAGATTCTACTACTATCTTATATTTAGCTTTTATTATTAGAAACTTATTTTAAAATAAAAGATAACGAAATTATAATAAAAATTGTTATTGTAGGATTTAGCAAATCGAACAAGCATTGTTATTTTACCAAAATAATATTGACGCTTTTCTGCTATTCTAATGAAATTTAGTTAACGATATTCTTATCTATTTCTCTTTTGTATTTATCTCATTACACAATGCCAATAATAACAGTATCAATGTACAGTGGTAGAACACAGAGAGAAAAAGATAGACTTGCAGAAGCAATGACGGAAGATATAGCTAATGATATTAAACATACAAAAAGAAGAGGTAATCATAGAATTTCAAGAAGCACCCCACGGAAATTGGTATTCTTCGGGAGTTCGTCTATAATGTTACGTAACAATAATTGGAACAAACTCATTTAAATTAGAAAGATAATAAACCATTGCTTTGTTGCCTAACTCATTATTCCTAACACATTTAGCTAGCTACAGTTCTCTCTACTATCATATAATTATAAAAGTAGATATTATTACTAAAGTTAATCTCATATTATTATTATTACCTTTAATGCATCTTAAAATCATACTTCTCATTTAGGTGAATTGTCTATTTAAAGACATAAAGAGTTGTGTGTATATAGATAATTGATAGTTGGATAAAAAAAATGATGCTAATAATAACAAAATTATCGATATTCTTCTTACTAATTTTTATCAAAAATATAGAGAAACTATTTTGATGAATAGGAATTTACTAGTTGCTGGCATTTTTGGTTTTATAGCTAGTGCTGTAATAGCTGAATTATATGCCTTATATTCTCCTAGTGATGTATTAATTTCTACAATAACAGTGTTGGTAGGATTCATAATTTATAAGATATCCTTTCTAGTTCTCTTTCATATTGATACCAAACGAAAATACACCAATAAATTTACTAGCCAGATTAATTTCGTTATTCTAAAACAGATAATAAAGAAGATGATATTTGCATGGTCTATATTTGATATTGTTAACAATCTATCAAGATGGATGCTTTGTTGCACAACTATGATTTTCGTCAATTTTGATTAAAAAAGTGAATCTTCAGTTATATGGAGAATCAATATTGACAATTTGTTCCTATCAAAATCTTGTATCATATTATCGATTTTCATAGTTGTGCAACAAAGCAAAGATGGATAATACTATTTGAATTATTACTAATGGGATTTAGACCTTTTGAAGCAGTCATAATAACTTCTATAGGTGCTTCTTCTCTATCTTATTTATCAATAAATATAATCTCAAGACGCAACAAGATTTTTTCATCACTAAAAAAGAAGAACACACCAAAATAAAATAATGGCAATACAGGATAGAATTAAAAATAAAAAGTTATCAATAATAGATAACTTTTATACAATAAGAATATAATATCTATAGAATGTGATTATTCATTGCTTCTGACTTTCGAAGGAAAAAGAAGTAAGTAATAGGCTCTTTTCAATCACAGGTAGACAAAATCAGTGGTGTAAACTCCTCATATGGATTATGGTATTTGTATAATCCACAAAGAATCGCAGAAAATTACGCAGTAATGGTAAATAACTTTACAAGTTGTCTGTTAAATGCCAGCAATCTAATAAATAATAATCTAGCATCGAATATGAGAGTATACAATACAGCACTCGAAAACAGACACGTGATAATCTAAAGACTTTACCAAGAACAAATACCAGTTACGTAAAGTCAGTTAATAGACGTAATTTAGACGTAAATACCAACAACAACTAAAGAACAGATGGGTTTAATATTTAACCTAGTTCAATAATCTTTAATTATAAAAATATGTTCTTATCAAGCTCTAAGTTATATATTTGTAGTCAAACATTATATTATGAGTAGTGATAAATACATTCCAACTTCCGATGGAAAAGAAATTATAAATCCTGATGGAAGTAGTATATCAGAAATCGAACCAGAAAATCACGAACCTAAAGAAATAGAAGGTTATCATATTTCAAAAGATAACATCCCTTCTTTTAAGAAAATACTGGTTACTGACGATGGAAAAGATATATCAAATAAAGCACTTAATTATGCTGTCTCTTTATCTAATTCTACAGGGGCAGAATTGCTAATTCTACGTATACTAAAAGACGTTGAAAAATTTGGAGATGTTTCCTTAGAAGGCTCCCATGAGATATCACAAATGGATAATCAAGACTTTCATAGAAAGATTAAAGGTGAGGTAATAGATGCTATGGAAGAAAAAATAAAGAAATGCCAAGAAGCAGGATGTAAAAATAAAGTTTCTTATAAATTTCTGACTGGTAATGTAGTTGATGAAATAGTGAATGAAATTGATAATAATAACTATGACTTGGTCGTTATGTTATCTTCTCATATAGATTCTTGGTTTAGCTCCTTATTTAGTGATGTCAGAAAAATAATGAATCATATTAGTAAACCTGTTTTGATAATACAATAAATTTAATTTATTTCTTTTTATCTATTTATTTTCTTTATTTATTGCATAATTTAACAAAAATTTTTGAAAGCCAATAATTTATGTAGATATAAATTTTAAAACTATCTATCAGTTAGGTGTTTTGGAAAGAATCTTCTCTATGTAGTATGTTTCTATTATTATTTACATTATATTTAGCTTTTATTATTAGAAACTTATTAAATTATTTTTGAAGGCCCATAAATAAAAATTTTATATCAAGTTTGTTTCATGCTCTTTGTACTTTTTTGCTTGTTCTGCTGTTACTCTAAAATAGACTACACCATCCTCAAATCGGTCTATTAAATTCTTTGGAATATAGTATTTGTCTTTATCCATAATGCCTTTTTGTGTTACTATATATTCTATACCAATTTCTTGAACTTCGCCAAAGTCTGCATCTTCACCTAATCCTCTTGCTTCTTTTTTAATGATATCTTCTGGATTGTAGATAGTATTAGAATCTTTTGACATATAATGATTCGATATATACATATTATATATAAACTACAAAATCTTCAGATTCAATTAAAGGAATAAAAACAGAGATAATCTCCTCTTACTCCCTCCCTCAAAGTATCTATCAAATTAATAAATACCTTTTTTGAGTAAGCGATAATGCCAAATCTTGATCCACGGGTAATCAAAATAGTAATAGAAATGAATATGAGTTATAAAATACGTTCTTAGATAAGCTCTAAATACTTTCTCTACCGTCTTTAATCATTGTTATTGTATAATTTTGTGAATCCAGACTAATTACTTATTGAAAAAAATATTGTAATGCTAATCTCGATAGCCAAAAGGCCAAAAGAGCATTTTCAAAAATAATCGACCCACACAAATATCTACTAAGAGTGACAGGAAATTCATTAAAAGAGTTAAAGCTAAAAATTATATAAGCATTTAACTTTTTTGTTTGATAAAGAATTTTTTCGTCTATTCTTTAACTATACTAAAAAATCCAATGTACTGCTAAACCTAAATACACTAGCAGGCATATTTTCATTTTCATTTTCAAGTTATTGCTGAAATAGCGAGCCCTAGAAAACTACTGGCCCGTCGGGAGTAATACCGATAGCGGTACAAAAATAAGAGTCTGATGTAAAGATACTACTACCTTGTATATATAATAATAGAAGAAAAAATAACTTGAGAGTTGATTGCTGTTGCTGCTATTGATGATTGAACATTACCATCAATCAATCAATCAACTACTCTTTCTTTTGCTTTTTCTGCTTCGTATTCTGCACCAGTATCTTTATCAGGGTCTTTAATCTTTTTACCTAATGCTCTTGCTCCTGCCTTTATTTTATCATCTAATCCAACATCTTCATCTGTCTCAATTTTTATATCTTTATCGTTTTCCATTGTAATTTTTGTTTAACATTATAATTTATAGCAATTAGATTTAGATTATACAGAATAATTTTATATATCATTTATACTAATAATGTTATAATAAAAAGTATTATTTTAGAATTTATGGTTATTTAAAAAACTATAGCATAATAAATAGAACACATCTACTACCTTGTATTTAGCTTTTATTAATAGAAACTTATTTTAAAATTATTTTGAAAGTAATATTATTTCTAATCTATCGATAAGCTAAATATGTATCAAAAAGTTAGATGCAGTAGAAAAATTATTTAGATAAATAAAGATTATTTGAAATAAAAAATAATTATGCATATAAAAGAAATTAATCTCTTTTGTATTGTTTCGCTTCGTCTTTCGTTATTTTAAAATAGTTAGTATTGCCATCAAATCGCTCTACTAAACTTTCAGGAATATAAAATCTGTATTTGGTCATGTTACCTTTTTGTGTAATGATGTATTCTCCTAAAATCTCATGAACTTTACCAAAATTAGTATCATCGCCAAGTTCCCTTGATTCTTTTTTGACAATGTCTTGAGAATTGTAGTCATCAGCATTAGTAGAATTGTTTGACCTGTATAGACTGGAGTATTATACTTTATATAAATAATCATATTTAAAATGCCATAGCCTATTGGCGTACAACTGGTTGGTAGAGGGAGGCTATGACATTTGAATAGGCTGTTTTTTATGTTTATGTTTCTAAAGAAATTACTAATTAGTAATAAAATATTTAACAATTGAAGATAATTTATTAGTAAAAGAGGAAAAAGAGAAATTCTCGTAGTTGATTTTATTGAATATTATTATATATTATAATTAATAGACCTTCATTGTAAAAGAAATCAAAACCCTCAGGGCAATAATAATCATAATAATATAGAAAGTAGAGATTATGTCTTTGTTTCTGACTCACTATAATGTCTATTTCTTGACTTTATTTTAGATAGACCATATTGAATGAGATATTTTTGATCATTAATTCCTTTAGATTTGTAATAATATTTACTAACTAAAGAGGAAATCACATACCACATTATACTATTTACTATAATAGTAAATAAAAAACCATAATAGTATGCCATAATACTTCCAGTAAGAGTACCACCAACTTAGAAAAGGTATTTGTCGTTTTATTATTTGATTTTAAAATTGTATCCAAACTACAATAGTATATAGACAACATCCGATAATAGTAGTAGTAGATACAGAGTTTTTCAATATTTTTCTTTTTTTATATAAAACTTGTTTGTTTTATTATAAAATTAGTTTATTAAATATCTTGTAATATAAACAATGGCATCGATTCAATGAATGTAGATTATCATCTTTATCGATCAATAGCCATAGTAGATGATTAACAGGATATCGTTACTCTATTTACAGAAGTACTATAAGAAAATGGGTATCCTGTAATGGGCTTTACTAATTCTCTTCTTGCACTTGATTATATTAGTGAACATACAGATAAATTCAGTTTGATTATTGTTGACTACAAGATGTCTCCAATTCAGGTATGCAACAAGTTATCTAGCAAAATATCGGTAATAAATCCAAAAATCAAAATGGTATTGATAACTGCATACGATGATATAAAAATAATAATTTAAATTTGGAAATTGTCAAGAAACCAATAACGATAAGTAAACTACTACAAATAATTCAACGAAACTTGAATTGATTACCCATCTTATTTCACATATAAAAATAACAAGTATTACTATCGTGAGAGTAACCTTAAACTAACAGTACATTACTACTTTTTTCAGAAACTAGTTCATTAATTTTATCTTTCAGATTTCTCAATAAGATTGGTTTCTGTATTACATATTTCTCAATATTGGGAATTTTTCCTTTTAATTGTTCCAAGTATGAAATATCTGCAGTCATCAAACAAATAGTTACATTTTCATCTGTTCTCTTTAATGCTTGAAACATAGCAATACCATCTATTTGTGGCATTTTCAAATCAAGGAGAATCAAATCATATTCATTTTTTTTAAAGTAATAGAGTGCATCTATTGGGTTTGTATAAGCATCTGCCTGAAATCCATCATGTTCTAAATATATTTTAAATAGATTGTTGATATCTGGGTCATCATCTATTATCATTAT
>CAWIYT010000277.1:0-25174 GCA_963840085.1 uncultured Nitrososphaerales archaeon | reverse complement strand
TAATCAATTATTATTTCTCATAATTATATTCATCTAATTAGATACCTTTATTTTATTGAAAATTTAAAAAAACAAATGAAATTCTCAAAAATTATTGAGACTTGTATTTATGCATCTAACTTGGAAGAGATGAAGAATTTCTATATTAATTATTTAGGTTTAGAATTTGTATCCGAAGAAAAAGGAAGAAGTGTATTTCTAAAAGCAGGAAAGAGTATGCTTTTGATTTTTAATCCTACAAATACATTGAATAATACTAATAAATTATTTCCCAAACATGGAGCTATGACTCCTCCATCAATTATTCACTTTGCTCTAGAAATTCAGAAAGAAGATTATGAAAAGTGGAAATACGTTTTACTGGATAATAAAATTCATATTGAAAAAGAAATAGAACTCAAGGATAGCAGATCAATTTATTTCCATGATCCAGTAGGCAATTTAGTTGAATTCATAACTAATAATGCTTGGCCAGTAGACAATTAAATAAATAATTTGTATCTTATTATTATTAAATTACTATCAATTTATCTATCACGGATAAAATAATAAATTATTCTGATAGAAGTTGACCATTATCAATACTAAATAATAAAAATAGATTAAACATTTCATTTAATTAGCCTTTTTATTTGTAACATTCAAGACCTAATGTCTATTAGAAAACTGTTCTATTGAATTTCTATTCTTGTTCCATCAGGATTATATCTATAAACCTTTCCCTGTCGTTCATCTACGTCTTTTTGTGCGAGCCATCACAAAAAGGTTGATTGCTACTTAATCCACACATACAAATCCATTTGCTTTCATTTCCTACTTTTATCTCCATAGGTCCTCTATCCTCTTTTTTTACAAGTCTTGCCATATACCTTACAACATAACAAAATATAATTATATTTCATTCTATTATTGTAAAGCATATTTATATAACATATGGATTTCAATGAACTGATATAAATTTTAAGAAAATGTAGACAAGTCAGTTTTTTTAATATTCTTTTAAGTTTTAAATGAATATATTACAAAAATACTAAAATAAATATTAATTTTTTAGTGTAAATTATGATTTGACTTTATTATTAAAATGTTTTACATATTAAATTCAATATGACTATTTTTATCATTATAACATCCTTTTCCTAAACATTAAAGAGAATAAATCTAAATTTTATAGTCTTTTCTTTCAATATATTTTACTGATATATAATATCAAAATATTAAAATAAAAGAATTCTAATAAGAAAGAAATACATTTGCATTCTAATTATTATTATTGTGTAGGTAGTTTACTTGTTGTTATTCTTTTTTCATTCCTTTTATTATTAAATAATAATGGTAATTATTTTGAAAAAAGTTATAACAATAATAATATTTATAATAATGAAAACGACTTTTTCAGTTTTAAATTTTTACAAAATTCTTATGCAATTGAAGAAGATGATAATTATGATGATGAGGATGATGATAATGATAAAGATAAAGATAAAGATGAAGTTGAAGATAATGACTCGGATAACAAGAAGAAGGAAAACAAATCAATTTTTAATTTTGTAGCTGTAGGTGATTGGGACTGCACAGGTGAGACAGAAGATACAGTAGATAATATTGAAGATCAAGATTCAGAACTAGTTTTAGCTCTTGGTGACTTGTCATATAGTGGAGGTGCTGACTGCTGGTTAGACTTGATAGAACCAATAGCAGATAAAACCAAAATAGTTTTTGGAAATCATGAAGAAGATTCAGAAGAAGATTATATGGATTTTTTCGGTTTGAAAGAACAATATTATTCTTTTAATTATAAAAATGTACACTTTTTAGCATTATCTACAGAAACAGATTTTGATGATGAATCAGAACAGTATCAATTTGCAAAACGAGACCTTGAAAAATATTCTAAAGACCCATTTATTGACTGGATTATTGTATTCTATCATCAATTCATATATGGATTTGGTAGTGGTCTGCCAGAGGATACTGATTTCAGAGAGACTTATCATCCTCTTTTTGACAAATACAAAGTAGACCTTGCTTTACAGGGTCATCTTCATGTCTATGAGAGAACCTATCCAATTTCTTTTAACGACGACGACGACGATGAACCGATGGTCCAAGATTACAATCCTGACATCTATAAAAATCCAAAGGGAACTGTTTTTGTAACTGTAGGAACTGGTGGAGCTAAGGATATGATATTGTCTTCATTAGAAGATTTTTCAGCTCAAGGAATCGATGGTAAATTTGGAATACTAGATATTGCATTAGAAAATGATCGACATACATTAACAGGTACTTTTATTGAAAATGGAAAGAAAAAAGAGATTCTGGATGAATTTAAAATTGTAAAATGATAAAATAGAAGTTGAAATTTGAAATTTAATTCATTAAGACAATTAATCTAAGAAATTATTTGAATATTGTCTATAAAAAAAGAAATTAAAATATGAATAAGAAAGTAATCAAATTTTATTATTAATAATATATATGATAAATTAATTAATACAATAAAATATTAAACCCTTTAGAATTGTACTATTGTTATGATTAATCGTTACTTAACTACATCTTTTATCCTTTTCATTTCTTTTATACTATTATCTATATTTATATCCAGAATAAGTTTTAATCAAAGATCATCCTTTAATCATATTAGACAAATCTGTTAATTCATTTTTTTCAGCAAATTCTTTAAACGATTATTTTAGTCAATTTATGGTTTATGTAACTCTTTATGGAAGAGAGTATTTCTGGGGGCCTATCTTGGTAGCATTGTTTGTATTAGGAGGATGGATAGGAAAAAAAACTGCAATTATAACAGGATTATCTATCTTAATTTTGGTATTGATAGGTGGAGAAATTAAAAATATAATAGATAGAGACAGACCAGAATTAACTGATAATAATGCATATCTATTAGAAGAAGATTCAAAAAAATCATTTCCATCAGGACATGCATTAATAGTTTCTGCTGGTGCAACTGGGGTAATATCTTTGTATCGAGGTACCATAAGAAGAACAATAATATCTTTATTGTTGGTCATAGAAGCAGCATTAGTAATTTATTCCAGAATTTATCTGGGATTACATTATCCTCTAGATTCAATAGGCGGTATTTTATTAGGTAGCTCAATAACTTTCTTGTTAGTAGGATTTCAAAATCAAATAGATATTTTATTAAAAAAAATATTTTATATTATAAAAGCAAAAATAGTAAAATAACTTGCTGAAGAGTCATATTATACTATATTATTATTTGAATTGTCGTGTTCATATCCATATGAACTAAACAATTCTCTTTATTTAGTCTAGATTAGATTATATCGTAGTTAGCTATTTCTTCTTTATTAAATCCTATCTTTTATTGTACTATCTAGTTCATATATATTAATTTGTATTAATATTTAATTGATTTATTAACAAGATAAATAAATTTAAAATTATATAAATCTATAATTTTAGACATTAAAGTATATAAAATTTCTATAATGCAAAAACTACTTCAATTAACTTTTACGAACTTGTATTCATTTAAAAATTCCATTGTTCAGTTATTCCATTCCACCAGGATTTATATCTACTAGCATCCCTATTTATCTCTCCTTCAATTCGATTATTTAATGCAAAGAACATATTTTCTAAAGCGTCAATTCCTCCATCAGAATAAAGCTCTTGGCCAATCTCAAAGAACCTTTTCTTCTGTGACTCGATCTTTTCTATTTCTTTTGAATTTGTAATACAGAATGTCAATATGTCATAAAGTTCCTCTTCAAGATATGCATCCAATTGTATATTATATCTATATGTCCTATAAAAAACCTATCTTGTAAATCTTCTTTCGTATTAGATATTATTTGATGTTTTTAATATAATAGATTTTGAATCTTTATAGTATCCTTTTAGATGTTTACAGACATTTAATTTAATTTTATAAAGTAGAATAGTTATCTAATTATAAATACAAAGTATTTCTCATAATGGATATTCAAGTAATTATAATTTATTTATTTATTATATTTATATTGAGATAATTTATGTTTTAATGTTTTGATATTATTAAAACTCCTGTTGTTGAAATAGTTTATTTTTTCTAATATAATCTCTTAATTGATGTGATTCATCTCCATATGCTCTAATACTTTCTTTTTTTTCATTTTCAGAAATTAAGGTTACAGTAATAATATTAATTTCAGCATCAGATCCAAATATTGGCGGATGTACTTTCTCAATCCTATAATTATTGTCAATTAACTCTTGCAGCTTTTTAATAGATGTTAATTCCATGATCATTTAAAGAGATTTAGTCTATAAGTGGTTTAGCATTTCTTAGCTTTTTAATATTTGTTAATTATTATTGTTCTTAGTATCATAATCATCATTAAATATATTTGGTATTGTATGTAAAATACAGTTTTTTCAAAATTTAATATTGGTCAGAATTATAGTTTTTTGCAAATTTGTATTATAATACTATTATTATAAAGAGTATTAGAATAATATGAAATAGTGATAATAATTTTTACTACTTGAATTTGATCTTTTGAGAATTCATATAATAATATTTAATAATTAATTTAAAAACAAAAAGTAGATCCCACACTTGTTTGGATGTATTTTTGAGGCATTGATTTGATTATCTCATTAGAAGCCTTCCAACCTGTGCAGTGACATGGGATTATATATTCTGGCTTAATCTTCAAAAGTTCACTAATTGTCAAAGGTATAGATTCTTCATAACCCTCTCCTGTTAAATGAAATCCGCCGATAATTGCATAAACTTTCTTTATTCCTGTAACTTTTGTAGCATAATTTATGGTATTTATTATGCCAGCATGACCACAACCAGTTAAAATAACTAAACCTTTATTTTTTAATAACATTACTAAGGCTTGATCATCTTTAACAAAGGGATCTGCAATGAGATCATTCTCATCTTTTCCTTCTTTGTATTGTAATGGAAATCCTTTTTCAAACTTTGTGATTCTTGGTATTTCTCCAGTTATCAATACTCTACTATTATTTTTATTCGATCCATTATTGTCTGCATCGTTATTGTGAATAATTTTTGTTGTTTTTAGTCTTGGCAAATAGTTTATATCTTTATTTTTTATTATTATTCCGCCAAACTCTTTAATTTCTTCTTCGTCTAATGTGTCCATTCTTGCTTTTCTGCCATCGGGAAATACAATCCATCGTCTAAGAAACGCATCTGGATGCATAATAATTTCAATAGGTTTATTAATTTTTTTTAGGACACTAATAAGCCCAGAAAAGTGGTCGAAATGTCCATGGCTTAATACTATGGTTTCAATGTCTTCAAAATTTATACCAAAGATATTTGAATTATAAATTATGCCATTTTTACTTACGCCAGTATCAAAAAGAAATTTCTTTAATATTTTTTTACCTTTATATTTATAAGATATTTCTACTAATGTTGAAAAACCATGTTCGGCAATAGGTGGTTTATTAAATCTCTTATTGCTTATTAGTGGCGGTCGTTTTACTAAAGATAAACTAGGTAATAGTCTATCAGTTATATTATCTACTAAAATTGTAATGTTTATATTATCTACTTCCTGAAGCATATTGAAGTTATTTCGAGATTGTATTAATAATTTTCTTATATTAGAGCATTTACTTTATTGAAATTTCTCCTAATACTTTTATTTTTGAGGCACCACTTGAATCTTAACAATTCATATTTTTAATGGAATGGGACAACAATAATTTTTGCAGAATGGCATCTTAATTTGTTATATCAAATGAATCTCATTGAGTAAATTTTGTACCTACTTTTAGTTTCAATTTAACTTATCTTAAACTTCCCATATCTTCTTTGCAAGTTCCAATTGAACAACTAAAGGAATTGCCACATTATCTCAATTATAGGATAATTTGATTCCTTACATGATTAAGGAGAATTGATGCTCATACATTGATCGAAGCAGGCATCCATGTCACGGCGATCATATATCAAAGTACTATCTATGACTTTTAAATGCAATTATTGATAGATCCACAGGCTGTGTTAATTTAAGATAAATTTACCACCTCTTCTTGCAACTGAATAATGAAATCATTCTTGTATATTGTATCATTATACATAGTTACAAAGAATTGTATCCAATTATGTTCATGAAATAAATTACATTCATCTTTTTGCATACATGGATAATAATCATCAAAACTCTCGATTCTATCCTTGAAATACTGATTGACTCATTCCATCAAACTTTTCTGAAATGGTGAGTGTAGATAGTGTTTCAATCTCAAGACATTGCATGCTTCATCATACCATGTACCTCCATCAGTTTATACAGTATGTTTTCCATAATTCTCAACAAGAGATCTAATGAATTTTTCAGCAACAAACATGTTTCTCTCTTCAGAAATGTAGATTCCAAGCACAGAACTGTGTATTGGTTCAATAGAGAACCATAACCAGTATTGTTGGCTACCAATTTGAATAATTGTTTCATCTATAATGAAGGCTGTTACTCTTTTTCTTTTGTAGATTTGACATGAACTAAATCTTTGAATCCAATTCCATACAGATACGTAACTTCTTTGTTTATCTTTAAAGAGTATAATGCTTTAGACGTATTTCTTAAACTTAGACCAAGAAAGTATAGATAAAGAGAATACATTATGATAATTGAGGATGTTTTATTTCTTTCAAACCTAATTTTCATATAATAAATAGAGTGTTCTTAGCTATAGCTTTTGCTGCTTAAATTAACAGAGCCGATCCACAATATGAGCAGCTATAGATCATACGTATCAAACTTAAAAAGATATTATTGAATTGATATACTGAAATTATCATATCTATAATATTTTACCAAAATATAGTTATAACTAAACTATTTTTAATTATTGTAATTATGATGATCCTTTATTGCTTATAATAGTAAATAAAAGATTATGGATAACATAGTTTTAGATTTTAGTTTCTATTTAATGATATTCTTTTTTTTATTATTTGTAATTAATTGATAATTTTTTTCTTAAAATACGATTAGAAAAATCTCTATATAATCAGTCATTAATCAATATCTTATAAATATCTTCTCTAATACAAAACCTATAAATTCAGAATGAAAAAAAGGAGTTAATCTTTTAAATTTTATCTTTATCAATCTGGTATTAGTTGAGGCTAATATTGATCTGAATTTTTATTTTACATTTAGGATATACTTAATTTCTGCTTCGTTGACTGTTCCAGTTATGCCTCCAATCGGTTGAACTGTGTTAGAATAAAATAGTTCATGTTTTCCTGTTGACAATGGTTTCAGAAAAATAAACCATCCTTGAGCTCCAGCGACATAAGTACCTGCTTTCAGTTGTTTATGATTAACCTCTGGCAAAGTTAGACTGAAGTCTGTTGTATTTCCATAAACTTCAGTAACATTATCTAGACTGACGATTTTATTTTTTGATTTATCTGGTAATGAATATACATCCATTTTTGCCACAATATTCCCATCGAACCTAGCTTCAGATTTTATATGTCCAGTATTATATCTTTCTCTGGCACACTCAGCCCATGTTTTTTCTGGTTTTTCTATATTATAGTCTGCATCATTGCCACTATCACACCAAGCAATCCATAATGGTACAAATATAGCTTGATTTGATGATATTTCACATTCAAGAACCGGTTTGACCTTTTCAATTGTTAGCTCTGCAAGCATAACAACTGGACCTTCGTTGTTAATTAAACACCCGCCCTTTTCCTTTATATCCTCAATTTCATTAGGAGAAATTGCAACCCACCAATTCCAATATTTTGATAACCAATCAATCTGTGATATTCCGAAAGGTTTATCGTCTTTAGAAAATAATTCAGCACCTAATGCTGCATACGATCCAGCAATAAGTAGAAAACTTGACAACCACAATAATAATACGGTAAGTATGGAAAATGAAAACTTACAGTTCTCGATGGGAGAATGAAAAGGTGTGATTTTCATATTTTATATTTTAGATCAAATAACCGTGTTCTTAACCTTTGCGAAAACTTAACTTTCCAAAATAGAATCTCACAATTCTGAATAAAATAATTAACTCGGATGTAGCTGTATATACTAAACAGATTGTAATGAGGATATTCTAGAAATAAAGATCACAGTATATCACATTGAATTAGGTGACAAACTAATCAATAGATTAAATTGATTGTTATTTGCAGTATTTGAAAGGTTGTCAAAATCCTATCCTTTTCCTAGTTTGATGACAAATTTTGTCAATTACTTCTCCTTTCCGACTAGGAAGACTTCTGTTCTCATTATTTTGACAATAATATTACTGACGATTCTTGATTCAACGATTTTTAAATTCGCTGCCTACGCCGAATTTTATCTTCCTGTATCATTACATGTGGAAATATTTTTGGTTTTTTCAGTACTATTTTCATTAAGTTGTTTTATATTGATAAATATGGCTAGAAAGAGTTCGGGGTTATATTTCGTCTCATCAATAAAGATGAAGTATTTTAACTGGTTTGCTTTCTATAGTCAGATCCTCATATTATGCATCATATTGACTATAATCCTACAAATCATTATTTCCAATAAGTATAGTATAAGCTTATTAGCTACTGAATTTTATCTTTCTTATGCATCAGCATTATTCTATTTGGTTTTCCTAATTTTCATTTTCGCTAGATGGCTCAAAACAAAAAGAAATTATTTAATCATATCATTTATGATCTCTTTCATATTGTTGGTTACTAATATATTTATTTCCATCATATATCTTGAATCCTATTTTTCACGTGCTATATCAATTCATTCAGATAGAACAAAACATTCTTTAGCTACGATTGTTACTGACTTTCCCTTCTTACCTAATAAGCGAGATTTAGTTACTATCTTCAATTTACTATCTATATTATCATTCGCATTTATGTGGATGTCGACTGTCATATTATTAAGTCAATATCGATACAGACTAGGCAGAATCAAATATTTAATACTAATATCCTTACCTTTAATATATTATGTATCTCCTTTAGAGCCTTATATTGAAGAAGTGCTCCTTTCTTTTATAATAGAATCTTCGGCAATTCCTGCGACTTTTTATCTTCTGAGCTTGAACGTAACAAAACAAATTGGCGCCTTATTTTTCAGTATATACTTCTTGATCGCTTCCAATTTAATTACAGCTAACAAAGTTCGACAATCCTTATTAATTTCTGGTATTGGTATGGTAATAGTCTTTAGCTCGCTAGATATCGAAACATTACAATATATCTTTTATCCACCTTATGGACTTATAACAGCGGCTTTTATGCCTGTAGGATCATACTTGTTATTTATCGGGATTTTTTCCTCTGCACAGAAAATATCGCGAAATATCGAGATAAGGAAAGAATTGTACAAGAGTGCAAAGAAGGAACTTTCTTTTCTGAAGGAAATTAGCGAGGCACAACAGATACAAGAACTTGTGAATAAGTGTAGATATATTGCTGATCGTAGTGATATGTCTGCATACAAACATAATCCTGATTTGGAACAAAAAGAAGTAATGGAAATAATAGAACATGTTATGAATGAACTTAATATTTCAGATAAAAAAACCAGAAGACCAAAATGAAAAATGAGCATCTTTTAAGGGTAAGGAGGGTCCTCCACCTATGATCGATCCAATGAGAGGCTATTTTAAAATTTTTGTAAAATAAATTAATCGTTGTTAAATTAACTATTAATAATTACCTGAAATCTTAAATAAGATCTTATTTATCTTCTAAAGTATTAGACTCTCAGTTTTGCACCGCTATCGGTATTACTCACTCATGTGAATATTTTCTATTAAGAGCCTATCCCAAAATTATCCTCCTGTAAACAATTATGCTATTTGCTAGTTGCACAAGACCAAGGTAATTCTCTTCCTCTTCTTTTCATACCTTGTAAACAATTTCCTGAATCTATTGTGCCATGAATTTGTTCTTTCTACAACCCATCTTCTTGCTGGATGTTTTCTATGAAATATTTGTTCTTCTCTCTTCTATGTCTTATATGGGGGATATATCCTCTCTTGACAATTTCTTGTTCTACTTTTTTGGAATGATATGTTTTGTCAAGGCATAGATTTTTCCTCCACTCTTTATCCTGTGGTTTGGATGATGATGGTCTTTTGATTACAATGGTGTCAACTGTATCGATTGCAACAGTAACATCATAGGAGTACTGGCAGATGTTATAACAATAGCGGATAGTGGAATACCATTTTTATCTGTAAGAATATGTCTTTTGGTTCCTAATTTGCTTCTATCTATAGTAGGATTATGACCTGTCATTGCCCCCCCCCAAAGGCGATTTTACTGATATACTATCAAGTGATTGCCATGACCATTTTATTCCCTTTTTGTTATCGTATATTTTTAACAATTAGCCCATAATCTGTCAAAAATACCAGATTGCCTCCATTCCTGAAATCTTCTATGACAGGTAGAACCAGACCCATATTCTTTGGGTAACATTTTCCATTGACATCCAGTTCTAAGAACAAATACTATGCCATCAAATACTTTTCTGTATGGAACAATTGGTCTGCCTTTAGTGTTACCTGGCTTTTCATCTGGTAAAATATTTTTAATTTCATTCCATAGGTCGTCTGGAATTCGTATGATTGTTCTAATAACATGCTGCTGATGTTTCCTTTTTTTGTTCAATTGTAGTATAAATAAAGATGATAAAAATGAGGAGCTATATTCTTATCTATTTTTGGGATAGGCTCTAAGTTAATATTATCAAAATATTCAAAATCAAATATTTATATTAGAAATAGGTTATATTAACGAATTTTTATACGAGTTAAGTAGTTAAGAAACTCAAATGTTAAGTTAAAATAGATTAATGGTAGAGTTTTTGGAAAAAGAATTAATTTTACACTAATGGAATCTCTAAACAAATAAGATATATCAAACCAGGTATAGAAGAATAATTAATTTTAATAGATTAATTTGCATTCCTAATTTGTTATGTATAATGCAAAATTAATAACATAATTTTTGAAATGTTAGTATTGGTTTTCCTAATAATATAGAAAATTATTAACCTTAATAGAAGAATTTTAATATTTGATTTACAAAGAATATAATAAATAGTTATAATCGAAAAAGATTTTGTGTATTTTTAAATAGCAAAAGGTCACGTGACTGTTTAAAGTATGAAATAAATAAATTTTTTATCTGGTATTATTATCTGGATTAGTATCTGGTGTTGCTATGAACGTTCTTCTACTTGTTAATCCAGCTACTAGGATTTGTATTCCTGTTATTAAAAGAGAAATTGCTATTACGAATGCAACAAATTCAAATCCAAAAGCAGGTGATACCAATATGAATATGGCTAGAGCAATTTCAATCGCACCTACTCCTATAGTAAAACCTCTATCTATTGTACTTTGCTCTTTATGTCTCAAACCATGAATAACCCTTGAGATACCATCAAATAGTAATGCTACTGCAACTAATATAACCAAGAAAATGCTTGTTCCCAAAGGAAATGTCATTGCTATCAGAGCTAGTATGATTACAAGTATTCCTAGTCCTAAATTTGAAAAGCGTGTTCTATCTTTCACAAAAATTCCTGTCATAACTTTTTCAATCCCTACTATTAATAAAAGAAAAGAAACAAGAATTACAACAGATATTACTGATATTATCGGATTAATTATAATTAATATTGATAAGATAATTGCCAATGCCCCTATTCCAATTTGAACTGCAAAAATCCATTTAGGACGATCACTTTTACTTAACATGTGTCCAACTATTTAAAAACAATTAATATAAATTTTGCTATATAAGATTCTATAATTGAAGTAATAATTTAATTAACTAACAATTTTAGCTGAAGGTTAGTAGTTATATTAGTTTGTAGCATTATTATCTTGTAATTTCTTTATTCTTCTATTGTCCAATAGAAATTGGTCTACATACAACGAATCTCTAATAGAACGAGGTCGTATTCTAATAGATATTGGATTTATCAAATCATATAAAAGAGAACTAGCAAGGATGAATAACAAGAAGGTTGGAAGACCGTTTTTATATCCTCATAGTTATGTACAATTTCTAGCATTTCTTAAAATTGGATTTTCTATATCTTACAGGACAGTGCAAGGAATTGTAAGGGGATTAGGAGACTATATCAAATTAGATGAAATACATTTTACTCAACTAAGAAGACGCATCAAGAAAATGTGTACTAGCATGAGCCATATTTACAATAACGAAGGTAAATCAATGATAAACTTGGGAGTTGATGCATCTGGTCTTGTTATATCAAAAAGAGGCAATTACATTGAAGACAAGTGGAAGAAAGAGCGTAGAGAGTATATAAAATTGCATATCGCAGTTGATGTAAAATCAAAACAGATAATCTCATTCAGAGTAACTAAAGGTACAGTTCATGATACCAAGAAATTTGTACCTATGATAAAAGAAATTTCCAAACATAATAAGATTACCAAAGTATATGCAGATAAAGCATATGATTGTACAACTAATTTCAATCTACTAGACAAATTGCATATTGAACCTGTAATATCTATTAGAAAGAATGCTAATGGTAGAACAAGAAAATGCAAATCAAGAAATGAACAGGTACATCTGATTCAAAAGATTGGATATGAAAAGTACAAGTAACTGAAAAACACAGGACAGAGATGGATTACTGAAGTAGTATTTTCATCATTAAAACGTGTATTAGGAGAACATTTACTATCAAGGAAATTTAGCATGCAAAAAGCAGAAATTGCTCTAAAGATAATGTTGTATAACAAGTTTATCTCATTATAGCATATTTTGTTTGTTAGTGATTAAATGCATTATTATTGAATTGAGCTACACACTATAGTTATATATATAATATTATAAAACGATTTATCTAAAAAGAATTAAATCCTTTTAAATGTAAATCTGTTTATATAAGGACGAAAATTTTCATAAAAAAGTAGATCAATTTCTTTGAATTCTAAATTAGAACAATAATACCGTATCTCATCTAGCCATTCATGATTTGCATCAGTAAGTCCAGGATTATTATCTTTGAATGGATTTGGTGTTAATTTTGCTTGAATTTCATAAGCTAAATAAAGTGATCTATCTAAATTAAGCCATAGATATGGATTAATTTTATCTAACAATGAAAATGCTCTAATAAATATATGCCATATTGGATATCCAGTAAATTTCAAAGGATTTTCAAATTCATTAGTACTATTATGCATCGTATGTACAACATTTCTACGAGAGTCAAATAAAGTTCCTTCTCCAAATAATTCAAAGAAAATTCTTAATTTTTTAATAAAATTTTCTTCTCCTTCTAATGGATTAATATGAATATATATTCTGTTACTTTGTAATTCTGACATTTTTTTAATTGCTGTATCATATTTTTCATATATTAGAAAATTAATATACTCTTGTTCATATTCAATTACATTTTGTAAGAAAAATGTATAAAATTTTCCAATCCAGCCATTCAGGAATAATGGTATTCTTCCTATTTCTTTATAGATAAGTTTATAATCAGTAGAAATATTTGTATGTGATTCTTTATCAAATTCATACCAAAAGTTCATTGCCTCTTGAAAAATATCTTTTTCAGACTTTTCAATTTCAAGCAACATAGAGTAATCGTTAATTTAATATATTAAAATTTTTTTATTAACTGATATTCTAGTTATATTTCTAGAAAAGATAAAATTAAATAAATCCAATCTTAATCAAAATTAAAATGATTTTTTCGGCGCCGAAAAAAATTTTTAAATAATAAATTTTAGATAGAATTAGAATTATTAATAAAAACTGTTTTATTATCATTTTGTATATTTATTATACTTTTGGTACAAATGCTTTAGATTAATTAGATATTAAATAAATGTGTTATCTTATGATAGAATTTAACAATTAAATTCTTATTATTATTGTCCCTATAATGAAGACTAAATAAAGTAAATGACTATCTAAATCATATATATATGTATATATATTTATTGACTAAATGTATAGTTAATAATAATAAAGTTATATATGCATATTTTTATCTGTTATTATATCTTCTATTTCCGAAAGATTTGATTATCTACAATACTATTATAACTTCTTTTATCTTTGCATAGAAGTCATATTTTTGAATGTTCTAATGTTATGCTATTCTAAATGATATTCAAGAAATATGAATTACTTCGAACTTTACTAGTTAATTAATTATTTTTCTTATTCTAAATTAATTTATGTAATCTATACAAAAAGAAATGAATCTAAAAAATGAGATTATCTACACTTAGAACATTATTATAATCATATTTCAAACGTTCAATAAAAGTGATAAGACATTGCCTTATAAATACTAGAAAGCACTTGATATTTTAATGAAATTCGTTCAAATATCTGATTTACATGTTGGTGGTTTATTCAAACAAGAAGCGTTCAATACGCTAGTAGAGGAAATAAATGAACTTAAACCTGATGCATTAATTATCTCTGGCGACTTGACAGATGAAGGGATAATTTTTCAATTTAAAAAAGCATCAGATGAAATCAAAAAATTCAAATGTCCACATTTAATAATCTTTCCAGGCAATCATGATTATCGTCATACAGGATATTTAGTCTTTAAACAATTTTTCCCTTCATCATCCAAAAAGGTATATGAATTCAAAAAAGACAGGGAGACAGTTGTTATCCTAACTTTAGATACGGCACTACCTGATAGGGATGAAGGAGAAGTAGGTGATTCACAAAATCTTTGGATAAATGAAGTATTAAAAACATATGATAATAATGTAATAAAGATTGTTGCAATGCATCATCATTTAATTGCTATACCTGATACAGGATTTACTAATCTTGTTGGTATTTTAGATTCTGGAGATGCTTTAAGAACTTTAACTGAAAATAATGTTTCACTAGTCTTATGTGGACATAAACATAGACCCTGGCTATGGAATTTAGGAAACTTAAAAATTGCTTATGCAGGAACATCATCTTCTTGGAGGTATAGAGGAATATTTGAAGACACATATAATATTATAGAAGTAAAAGAAAAAAATATACATATTGATATAAAAATAGTCGGAGGAAATAAGTTTCCTATATCAGAAATAGTTAAAAAATATGAACCAGAAAGGCGACTTGTATTTTCTAAATAGGTGGAAGAAGCATTATATGTATTTATAGATACTTTCTACTACTTTTTATTGAAATTTTCCTTCAATTATTGGTTTTATAGGTACTTGTTCTTTTCTTAGTTTGAGTTTTGTAAATATATCTGATGTTGATGATAAATTTTCTTTGTCTCCTCATTCATCTTCAGTTTTGATATCTAACCTATTTCCTGTTTTATTATATCTTTTCCTTCTCTAGCGCCTATAAGTACTTCCTGAGCATTTTGATAATTTATAAGGTTTAAATTTTGTGATAATGAAATAAATCTTTCTTGACTGTTGTTAAGATATTTTTCAATATCTTCAGGATATTTTGGATGCTCAGCCTCAGCCGTACGGTAGCCTTCTGGAACTGGCTTATTTGGGTTTATCACTGTAATAATATATGTTGCTTCTTTTTGTATTCCTAATTCTTTTTGAGCCTCACCAATTTCTTGTGGCATTTCCAGTATAAATGCTAGTTCTGTGTGATTTTGATGTTCTATTATGACATATTTTCCTTCTCCAACAGGTCTTGCTGCATCACCTTATCTAAATTCTTCAGCAGTGAGATCTTCACCAAGTTTTTTGGAATCATAAAAAATACCACCTACTTGAGCCCAAAATCTTTCTGATGATCGTGCTTCTGTTTTTCTAATTTCAGGAAGCAATTTTTTTCCTATAATAAATAGCCTATAAAGTTTTTTTTCCTTTGTGTTAGTATTATTATTAATATTATAATCTATTATTTTTTGCTCATCTTCTGGATATAGAACCATATAAAATCTACGTACATCATCTATACTTTTTATTTCCATAGAAGATACTTTGGGCCTATAAAAAAAAGAAAATATCTCCTTGTTCTAATATTTTAACATCTGTATGTTTACTCATACGCAACTACTACTATCTTGGCATAAAAAATATAAAATACTTTAAAGTTGTCTATGATAATTTATTTATATTGTATTTTTTGCTATTTCTTGAAACTCATTTTATATCTAAAAAAAGAGATAGTCTTTACAATATCGTAATACAAGACTAAATAATTTATTTAATTATTAGCTCTGAACTCTTACAAGTTTATCCGTTCCAGATTCGGCTCCCCAGACCTCTCCCGGACTTCCTAATATCTGACGTACTTTAGCATCCTTACTAGGTAACTTAAACTCCTCAAACATTTCCAAAATTGGATCAAAACGTAGAAATGAATTTGATCCAAAATTGCTAATCCATACCATATCATTTTCATCTACATAAACAGCATATGGCGATGGATTTTCTCCAGGAACCTGCCATTCCTTCCAAGTATTGAGGTTAGCATCATAAACGCCTAACTTTCCAGCGATCCATTCGCTTACCCAAATTTTATTGTTGGAATCAGACCAAACCCGTCTAGCTCCTTGATCAGGAGTTGGCGGTTCCAGAACAGTGACATTTCCAGTTTCTGAATCAATACGTGCTATATAACTACCAGCTAAAGATGCAAAGTAAACCTTTCCATTAGGTGTTGTAGTTATACCATATGGACCAGGTCCCTGAGGAGCATAAAAAATCTCTAAATGTCCTCTTTTTGGATCTAAAGAGCCATATATTCCACTTTGTCCTGTAAACCATAATATGCCCTTTTGATCAAATGTAGCTGTATTTAGGTTAGCATTTGCATGCTTTTCAGGCAAGGAAAAAATTGTTATTTCCTCTGTTGCAGGGTCTACCCGTACAATGGCATTCAGGCCTCCGTCTGTAATCCAAGGTGCAGCATCTGGACCAACAATAACACCATGAGGAGCAGAGCCACTACCAAGATCAATGTGACGTGTCTTTCCAGTATTTGGATCCAATTGTCCTAAATCTCCTGATCCTTGAGCCGTATACCAAATTGTTCCATCTGGCGCAGGTGCAACATCATGAGGATGAGAGCCTGATGGAACAGGAAATTCCTCTATTACGAAATTTTTAGACTCAATAGAATCTGAGAGTTTTGAAATGTTATTTTTAATATTTGCTGATTGTTCTGGGATTATAGAATCAATTGAGTGAATTAGAATATCTTTTTCTATAGGGGATATCATTGAAGTTAGATGTCTATCTGTATCTATAACTTGTATGGAATGAAATGCATATGCTTGATTGCTTATTAATTGTGATTGTTGACATCCATATTCAATTAGGCATAAAAATGTAAATGATAAAAAAATATAGTACATATGTATAATCATTATCAAATAATATTATTATTTCATATTAAGTGTTATATGTCATAAATAAATAAATAATTTAATTTATTAACCAATTAAAATTACATTTATTTTTTCACATATTAATTCTTAATTTTTTATATTATAAAATATTACAATAAATGATATTCATCTAAAATGCAGCACTTGCTATGGAAAATGCAGTATTCAAAAGGCTAGAAAACCATATTAATGAAATTAGTTTACCGGAAGTAAAAAACAGCAATTTCAACATTATCTAGAAGAAATAAAGGAACAACAAAAACGATTACAAGAGAAGAATTAGGATTACCATTTGCATCCTGTCCAGAATCTATGAAAAAAAAGATGGAATCATCTATGACCGAGGGCGAAAAAGGAACTAAAAAATCTGAAGATCTATTCGTTGAAAAAGCAGAAGCGACATACTATAATATTCTAATGTTTTTTCTGTATATTTTTATATAAATTTGTTTTTCTTATATGAGTTTTTTGAATCTAGCTCTTTAAGAAAATTATTTTGTTGCTAAAGGTAATAAAAATAAATCTTTCAGATTTTCCAAATTAAAATTAATCTAGTCAATTCTATTTCTATTTATATTGTATTAATTTATATTGAATAGAATTTCACTATATTTTTTAGTGACCTATATTCATATTTTTAATTTCATTGATACATTATAATAGAGTATATTTATAATTATTTGGAATAACTCTTATTTTTAAAATTAAATTTAACTTTAACATAATGGTATAGAATAATTTTTTATAGTATTTATCTTCTTAATAGGAGAAATTAATAATTAGCATAAGTTTTTATGATATCATTTTATACTATGTTGTATTATTATAAATAATATCAGAAATAAAAGATGAATTGGAAGATGCAGGCGACAAAATGAAATTAGGTGCAAAAAAAGCAAAAAACAGAATGGAAGAAGGGGCAGAAGAGACAAAAGAGAAAGTAGACTAATGTTCTAATAAGTTGGGTTATTTATTTTTTTATTTTTTATATATATAATTTGAAATTATAATGAAATATCATTAATTTATTTAAATTAATTGTTGGTTTTTGTTCCTTTTTACTTGTGCTTAATATCCTTGATATGTAATTCTATATCATAATATACAATTATACTTCATTTGAAAAATCATAAATTTATTTCAAATAAGTATCTCATTTCTTCCTCAAATAATTCTGAGATATATTATAATCTTCTCTAGTATATGATCTACACTATAATAAATGACAATTGGGATTGCTCCAATTGAATTTTCAGTATTGTATTTGGTTTGGCTTTCTATTATTTCTTCAAATAGCTCAAACATTCCATCATCAACGTATCCATCTGATTTTTTTATATACATGCTTCATGACTTTGCCAGTTATTGTATATCCTTTCAAATTCATTTGTTTATATTCATTATTTCTAGTCGAATAGTATCATTAATCTTATATAATTTTTATCTAATTCTATTTCTTCATATTCATCTTGACTAAATTTAAATTGTATTTATTATATAAATAATTAAAGTTCAAATTTTTGTATATTGTTTACTTTTTATTTTTATCTGATGATATAAATCTTCTTGAAGTAAAAAATTATAAATTAATAAATAATATATTTGCTATTAAGAATGCAATATTATTGTTATACTTTTACAGTAGTATCAATATAACTAGTAATACATTTTAAAATATATTACAAGATTCTCTATAATTTAACAGAAAAAATTATCTTAGCTAATAAAGTTATAAATTCAAAAATAAAGAAGAACGTTAATAATTCTAGAATAATTTATTATTAGATTTTGTGACTTAATTCAAATATATATTTAATCTATCTTTAAAAATGGATTAAACAACTATGATATTTAGCTTATTACTTTTATTTTTATCTTTTTTTATTATAACTTCATTTCCCCTTGTTAGTTTTGCACAACAATCTGATGATGTTCAGAGTACCAACAATTGCACAAATACCATCAGTTGAAGAGCAATCACAATTGGGTTTCCTCATAATAACAACAAATGTTATTAACGATAACGGAGGTACGAAACAGGCGTCTGACTTTAGGATAAATATGCTTGGAAGCCAATCTTTTCCGCCCTCTTTTCAAGCTTCTCCACTCGCCTCGAGTCCAAATCATTTCTATTCAAGAAGGTCACATATTCTATTTCTGTTGATAATGCCCAAGGATATAAAATATCCTTTGGAAATCATTGTGAAGGCCAGATCAAAGCTGGTGATAAAAAATCTTGTTCTATTACTTTGGATGACACAACTACAAAGAAAACAATTACTGAACAATTACCAATACTGCCACTATCCTTACCATCTTTACTAACTAGTGGAGGAGAAAAATTAACAATCTCACAAATACCACCAGTTGAAGAGCAATCAAAATTGGGTTTCCTCATTTTAGCAACACATGTTATTAACGATAACGGAGGCACGAAACAGGCGTCTGACTTTAGGATAAATATGCTTGGAAACCAACCTTTTCCTCCCTCTTTTCAAGCTGCTTCATCAAATTTAATGCAAATCATTTCTATTCAAGAAGGTCCATATTCTATTTCTGTTCCTAATGCCCAAGGATATAAAATATCCTTTGGAAATCAGTGTCAAGGCCAGATCAAAGATGAAGAGATAAAAACATGCTTAATTACGCTGGATGATCTACCAACAACTATACCTCCTCCTCCTCCACCTCCGGTACAAGAATCCAGTTGCTAAACTCGTAGCACCATCACAGGTCCAGAGTGGAACAGATAATGTTGTTTTGGATGCTTCCGGATCTTCAAACTATGATACAATAACGATTAATCAAATTTCAGGTCCTACTGTAACACTTAGCGATATAGGTGTAACCAAAAAACAATTCACAGCACCAACTACCCAAACTGATATCCCGTTGGTATTCCAAGTAGTAGCAAAGAAAGGCGATAAGACTTCAACTGCAGAAGTAACAGTTCTAGTATCAGCAAGTGTACCGCCACCGCCACCACCACCAACTGGAGGAGTGTATCCAGTTCCAAATATCATCTGGTTTTATGATTCCCAGCCCTCATTAACTAAAGATATGGTACTGAAATCTGGTCAGACGCTTCCCAATGACCGCGTAATATTACCGAGTAGTGCAAGTGGTGTAAGCTCACATCCTATCAAAAATGGTTGGCTAGAAGTTCAATCTGGAGGTGGAAATGGTCGTGTCTATTGGAATTATCATGAAGTCCCACAATTTTCACAATTACCAACAGCTGGCTTCAACACTGCAATGACAGGAACCTTCATGTTTAAACCAGGAATTGATAATCTATCGATAAAGGATGGTAACCATGGTACAAATGGATGGGTTTTTGATGGTAAGCTAGTTTTTGGTGGATTCGGATTGGCATTTCATAGAACCAATGTTGAATCAAAAGCAGAATACTGGCACAATAATCAAGGTAATGGAATAACTGTATCCTATCCAAATGGTCTCCAATTGGTCGATAACAAAGAATACAAATTCTTCATGACGTTGGTAACTGATAGAGTGAAGCAAGAGGTAGTACTTAATGCATGGTTAGATTTTGGTGATGGTAAAGGCTGGGTTCAAGTCATGAAAGATAGAAAATGGGGACAAAGTGGATGGAGCCCAGGTAGTGTACCAACTGGAGACGATAAAACAGAAATAGAAAAGGGACCATCATTCATACAGAGGCACCATATATGGACTAGAGCAAATGGTGGAAGCTTTTTACCAGTCAAAGATATTAAGATAGGTACATTGGACTTTTTATCTTAATATTTTATACATCAAAAAGTAGTCAACTAACAGTTCATACTTTACTAAATCATTAGTAAATCTAATTTATAGAATGAATATAGTTAAACCATTTTTTTCAATTCACATTAAAAGAAATTAATTGATAAGATAAAAATTGATAAACAATTTTTTTATATCATTCAGTATGTTGTTGTATAGTAATATTATCTTTGTAAGATATTCTATAGATTAAGTAAAATAAAGAGGAATACCAATATTTAATTTAGAAGTTTCGTTAATGATAATTTGTGTATTCATTTCTTTTATATTACTGAATTTTAATAATAGTTAGTGGCTATTAATATATCAATTAATTTCAGCTGCTGATGTATAATAGATTACCTCATCATCGCAAACTACAACTAAAACAATTTTATAGTTGTTATCTTCCGGAACACCAGTAATTTCAATATCATTTGGAACATCTTCTGGAACACTAGCAATTTCAATACCCTCTTCTTGTGGGGAATTATTTTCATAGAATTCCTTTTGTTCTCCACTTAATTTAATATTCTCAAGTTGAGTAGTGGTTTCTGAGAAAGCGCTTATTGTTCTATCAATTGCACCTTTTAAAAGTAATCCTTTGATACTATCTGCAAATCCACAGGGAGATTTGTATGAAACCTTAATCGGCTCACCTTTAGTTAGCGAAATTTTATTATCTTTTGTATCGGTATTATTGTATACTTTAAAACCTTCTTCCACAATATAAGTTGGATCAATTTCAAAGGTAGTTCCATCCTCTTTAATTATATTCATTGGAGATATTTGATCAAATTCAATAGCCTTTGCATCATCAAATGAAAATACAATCAGGCTAAAAACCGAAAAAAAAGTTAATAGAAACAGGGAATAATATCTATTTGTGGATATCATTCTTTTAATATATTTATTATACATAGATAAGTGTTTCCGAGACTAGTAATTTCTTTTTATAATTTTGATGTAAAAGAACATTTAATAGGATTTGTTTTATATAATCTGCTTATCAAAATTAACTACTCTGTAAAAGTACAGTCTATCTAAATCTTGTTGCATAATTCTCTTAAATATAAACGTCTGATTGTTTTGTAGTAATAGTAATAGATGAAATGTTTTAATTGTTATTATGAATTTCGGCCTACTTTATCTAATCCTATTTGTCCATCATGTGGATTTTGCTTTTATTGTAGAGAGTTTACTTGTTTTCATTATGATGATACATGAAATACATGAAATACATTAAATATTTTTATTTTTACAATTTATATACTGTAAACTTATGCTATTGTCCTATAGTTATAAAAGATAATGATATAGTAATAACTTAATATTTGATTCTTGAAGTTTAAAAGTAATAATTCATTGTAGTGTATAAAGCTCAATTATACCATTTCAATGTGGCAACAAATATTAAAATTCCTTCTCCAACTAAATAATATAAAATGATCTGCTGTTGAAAAATTCCAAATATATTGAGATTATTACATCAGTTAAATTTTATAGAAAAAAATATGAGACCTATAACCATCATAAAATGCCTTTAAATGGACTAGCAATATTTTCTTTTAATCCAATAAAAATTACAAAGAACCTTCAACTTGTATTAAAAAATTTATTGTAAAGTAAAAAATAAAAAAAAGTTATAGGAGCCTTTCAATCAGATTTATCCATTACTTCTGCTGCTTCTGCTCTTGTGTTTTCAGCAGGACCTGAAGTTGAAGGATCAGACTCTGCTGCTTCCACATTATCTTGGTTTTCCTGTATTGATTCTAAACTTTCCTTCTTCTTAGTACGATTGTCACTGGATTCTATGTTAGAGTTTCTAGAACTCATAACCAATGTAAGCACTAAAAAATATAATAAGGTTTACAAAAGTTTTCTATTGAATATATTAGAATCTTTTGCGTAATTAGGAAGGAATCAAAATATTCTAAAAATTAAATTAATTTTTATCAATTTTATAAATTTAATAACATTATTCTCTTTTATCTTAGATCAGATATGTAATATTTTACATGGTTACTAATTACGCAATAGATCTATTATATAAAATTTAAAATTTCAAAATATACATTCATTGCATATACATATATGGAGGATAACAATAGAAACAATAGAGAACAATAGTAATAATAATTAGATAGGATTTTTTATATTTATTAAAAATTAATTTTCTAAAACCAAAAAAGGTAATTATTATACTTTTAATTTAGTTATATATTTATTGATGAAAAAAATGAATAAAAGATCATTTACTTATTTTATTAACTTGCAAAAAGAGATTGCTACGAAAGTAATAGACTATGATTGTATTAATAATGAAATCAATAATATCTGCGGAATTGATGTTGCTTATAGGAATAATATTGCATTTTGTTCTGCTCTCATAGTCAACAAAAGAACGTTAGAAATAATAGAATCTATTAATCATAAAAGTATTGTAAACTATCCTTATATTCCTGGTCTTCTTATATTAAGAGAATCAGAATCTATAACAAGTATCTTAAAATTAATCAAAAATTCTTACGATGTATTATTAATTGATGCGCATGGGGTTTTACATCCTAGAAAATGTGGATTGGCCTGCTATATAGGCGTAATAGTTGATAAGCCTACAATAGGTGTTGCAAAGAATTTATTATGTGGCCATATAATAAAAGATAATTATATTGAGTACAAGGGAGAAATACTAGGCTATAGAATTAAAAAGACAAATAAAAAAGACATTTATGTTAGCATAGGACATAAAATTGGTTTAGCCACAGCTACTAATATTGTTATGGATCTTATCAAAGATAATGAGCGTCTTCCAGAGCCATTAAGACTAGCCGATATTAATTCAAAAAAATATAAAAATATAAACTTATAATATTTTGAAGAGTATAATGATGATTGTTAATGATTTTATTACTAAAATTTATTTAATATTACGACTTATTATACTCGATAACATTAGTTCGTAGACCCTAAGATATATTTTGTTATGTCTAGTTGGAATCTTTTGGTTCTATAATACCTTGTTATTGTATATTTGAGATTCTTGAAATTGGAGTAGTAATTAGATAGAATGTAATACTTACCCTGTCTCCAGTATTCTTCTACTGCGTTAAATTCAGGAGATCCGACAGGAAAATATTCCATTCTGATAGTATTTTTATTTACATCAAGAAACTTTCTGGTAATTTTGGAACAGTGAGGTCTTGCTCTATCAACAAATATGATGCATTTACCAACAAATTTTTTCTTTATCTGTTGTAAATAATCAACAAATGTATTGCTGTTAAATTTATCATATTGTTTGAATAACTGTTTACCATCGAAAGATAGACTGCCAAAAACAATAGTTTTCTTACGAGAACCAGTAACTGTAACTATCGGTCTTTTGTTTTCAGAAATCCATTTCTTTCTTCTTATTAGATAATCATATACAAATATAGATTCATCCTGTACCAGAATATTTCAATCAAATGATTTTAAATTGGCTAGAATCTGTTTTACTCTTTTTTGAATCTCTTTTTGTCCTTTATTGAAGTAGTATTTACAAATCTTTTTTGTGGTACTTTAGGTTTAAAGCCCCATTTGTGTAATAGACGATAAATATGTACTTCATGATATCTAACTCCTGTCTTTTTGTAAATAAGATCCATGACCTGTCTGAAATCCCATCCTGTATTACTATCTGTTAGTTCTTTTTGTATCTTTACCATTATCTCTTTTGGTACATCTGGAGGTCTACCACTTCTTTCCTTATCTTTCAATCCATCTAATCCATTTTCATTATATCTCTTGTACCACTTGTATGCCCATTCTCTACATTTATGCAATTCTTTTGCTATCTCCTCTATGTGCTTTTTGTCTTCTACTATATACGTCTAATAAGCAGTATTCTTTCTTTTACATCTGCATCTTTTTCTCTATTATATGCTACATCTAGTTTAGATATTCTCAACAATTATTGAATTTCTGTAGATAACAGTGAGCTAAAATGTATCTACGAATTTTAGTTA
>CAWIYT010000276.1:0-26060 GCA_963840085.1 uncultured Nitrososphaerales archaeon | reverse complement strand
TTACAGGATACAAAAAGAGAATTGGAAAATGTAAAAATTGATGACGAACTAGAAGAAAAAGATAAAAAAGAAAATAAACAAGTAGAATATAAACTAGAAGAAAAAAATAGACAACAAAATCTCAAAAAAATACAGATTAGATTTATTGAAAGTCAATTACAAACAACAATTTCAATTCTTATAGTTGATAGAAAATATTCCTTAGCTATAGAATTAAAGGATGATACTAAAGATACATCCATTGAAGCAATAGGATTAGCAACTTATTCTAATAGCAAATCAACAGTATTGTCTTATGTCTCTATGTTTGAAACACTATGGCTACAAACAGAACTATTCGATCTATTAAAAATACAAGATAAAATACAAAAAGAATTCGTAAATGTAGCAGCTCATGAATTAAGAACACCTATACAACCCATAATTGGAATGTCAGAGATTCTTTATTCTCGAATTGAGGATAAAGAACAAAAAAAATTACTGGAATCCATTATAAGAAATGCAAAAAGATTAAAACGACTCACTAATGATATTTTAGATGTAGCCAAAATAGAAAGTGGATCCTTGCAAATAAAAAAAGAAAGATTTAACCTTGATGAGATAATATCAAGTCTTATTGCACAACATAAAACTAGTATTAAAGAAATAGACACGAATAATGTAAATTTGTTATACCTTGCAGAAAACAGAAATTTTATTATTGATGGAGATAAAGAAAAAATATATCAGGTTTTAGATAATCTCTTGTGTAATGCTATCAAATTCACAAAAGGAGTACCTTGTGCTAATATAACTATCATAACAAAGAAACATGACAACAATGATACAATCATAGTTAATGTAAAAGATACTGGCACTGGTATAGATAAAGAAATCCTTCCAAGACTTTTTACAAAGTTTGCCACAAAATCAGAAGCTGGTACAGGTCTTGGACTATATATTTCAAAAAATATTATTAAAGCACATGATGGTAAAATTCGGGCTGAAAATAATTCTGATGGTAAGGGAGCAATATTTAGATTCACATTGCCAATTTCAGAGTAACATATAAATTCTCATTCTAATTACGAAACTAGTTTCGAAAATCAAAAGTAGTCATAATAGTATAATAAATATTTCATATTGGTAACCAAATTATTACTCTTATCGCTAAATTTAAAGAAATAGTATCCAAATTCAATGATATTCTACTATAAGAAAATAGTTATAATAGATCTTTTGCGTAATTAGATAAAATCTACACTGTATTTTCATTGTAATCGATCGAGATTATCTCCTAGTATGTGTTATTCGATAATTAACCAAACCAGAAACAATGTCAGATATTCCATCATATCTCGTTAGAGCCTATCCTAAAATTATCCTCCTCTAAACAATTATGCTATTTACTAGTTGCACAAGACCAAGATAGTTCTCTTCCTCTTCTTTTCATACCTTGTAAATAATTTCCTGAATCTATTGTTATGCCATGAATTTGTTTTCTCTATAACTCATCTTTTACAGGATGTCTTTTCCCTAATACCTTTTTTTCTCTTCTGTATCGTATATGTGTAGTATGTATCCTCTTTTGATGATTTCTTGTTCTACATCTTTTGAATGATGTGCTTTATCAAGACATAGATTCTGTTTCTTATTTCTGTCTGTTGATGATGATGATGATTGTCTTTCGATAATTATACTGTCAACTGTATCGATTGCAACAGTAACATCATGAGTATTTGCAGATGTTATCATAGTAGACAAAGGAATGCCATCTTTATCTGTTAGAATATGTCTTTTGGTTCCTAATTTGCCTCTATCTATAGTAGGATTATATCCAGTCATCGCCTCCCCCCTAAAGGCGATTTTACAGATATACTATCAAGTGATTGCCATGACCATTTGATTCCTCTTCTTTTGTTATCGTATATTTTTAATAATCTAGCCCATAATCTGTCAAAGATACCAGACTGTACTCATTGTTGAAATCTTATATGACAGGTAGAACCAGACCCATATTCTTTGGGTAACATTTTCCACTGACATCCAGTTCTAAGGATAAACATGATACCATCAAATACTTTTCTGTATGGAACAATTGGTCTGCCTTTAGTGTTACCTGGCTTTTCATCTGGTAAAATATTTTTAATTTCATTCCATAGGTCGTCTGGAATTCGTATGATTGTTCTAATAACATGCTGCTGCTGATGTTTCCTTTTATTCAATTGTTAGTATAAATAAAGATGATAAAAAGGAGGAGCTATATTTCTATCTATTTTTGGGATAGGCTCTTAGTCTGTTTCTGTACTTGTTTCCCATAATACCAAACTTCTTTATCCTGCAGATAGTATGTTCTACTATTACTCTCTGTCTACGAAGTCTTTTGTTGTATGTTTTATCCTTTTGTTTAAGTTCAATATTACGTTTCTTCTTTATTGGTAATACTACTTTTACATTTGGAAAATCCTTTTCTACTCCTTGATATCCAAGATTATAATAGTTTTTTACATTTGTTGGTGTTATTGGATGTTCATCCTTGTAAACATAATAGTCATGCTGTCTTCCTTTCATGTGTTTTGATTTATGTAGTATTTTTCCTTTCTTATTTACCATATACTGTGTTTTTACAGTATGTTTTTTCTTTTTGTCAGAATAGTACTCTTTTCTTCTCTTTTTATCTGTAGGTACTGGTATTTCTTGTTCTGTTGAATCTATAAATGCTTTAAATCCTGGAAAGTATAGTTCTACTTCTTGTACGGTTCTTAATCGTCTTGTAATATTGTATAACTGTTGAGGTAGTGGAATACAACTTTTTACTAAGTCAAGTGCCTCGGTTGATGTCATATCTTTTTAACTATCATGTCTAAATTCTTGAATAGGTAAAGCTTAAGGTATCCAAAATATCATAATTCTATGTACCATGGTTCTACTAAACTCAACCTCACCACAGGACAGAAGAACAGTATAAGGAGATTGATGAAAAAAACTACAGATAAGAGACATTATCGTAGATTACTGGCAGTACTCCAGAAGAGCAACGGTAGAACTTTTGAAGACATTGCAAAGGAACATGGTGTGAGTATCAGGTCAGTTCAAAGATGGTTATCAGCATATCTCCAGATTGGAATGGAAGGACTAGAGATAAAAAAGACAGGTAGTACAAAATCCCGTATAACAGATGAAAACAGAGAGATTATACTTTCTGTACTTTTTAATGATCCCACTATTTTTGGTTATGTCAGAAACACTTGGAGTCTCAGGTCACTGGCAAAGTGTCTTACAGAAGAACTTGATATTCCAATTAGTTTCAGACATCTTCAAAGGATACTGAAAGATATGGGTATTAGATGTAAAAGACCTAAACTGGAACTTGAACACGGACCTGATTATGAGAAGGGAAAGAAACAGATAAAGAACTACAAAAACAAGTAGCATCAGCGCTCAAAAAAAGAAAGTGATACTGGTATTTGAAGATGAAACTATAGTAACACAGAAACCATGTATAAGAAGTCGATGAGTTTTGAAGGTGAACAACAAAAAATTAGACATAATGGCAGTAGAAAGAAATTCTCAATGTACATATATCCATGCTATGGCCTGAACAGAACCTGTTGTATGAATTCTATGATAAATCAAATTCCACCAATGCTATAAACCATCTTGAGAATCTCAAGATACATGTAATGAAAAATAATGGTTGGAAAAGAATTGTAATGATATGGGATAACGCTTCATTTCACCTAAGCAAGATGACAAAAAAATATATCAATGGACAGAAAGACTGGCTTACTGTAATACATCTTCCAAAGAGGGCTCCATACCTTAATCCAAATGAGAGAAAGGTAAATCAATGTATAAAATCAGATGTGTGTGCAAACAGATTCTATACCGATATAGAAGAACAAAAAGATGCAATATCAGAATATCTTGATAAGAGATTTGGAAGATGGTATAATGACATTAATGATGACACTTGACTTATCATGGTGAATATCCATATAGTTGGGGTAAACCTGAAGTGCTTGAAGAAGTATATGAAAAAGAAAAACAAGAGATGCAGAATATTCTAAACAAAATAAAAGATAAAGCTGATAAACTCAATCTAAATTCTAAAGCAGATGTAATTATGACTCCTCGTACAACTAATCCATCAATAGCATTGGTGGTTTATTCTGAAAGAAACAATATTGACCTAATTGTTGTAGGAACAAGAGGAAGAACTGGTTTCAAGAAAACGCTTCTTGGGAGTGTAGCTAGTGGAGTTGTAACATATGCACATTGTCCAGTATTAGTTATAAAGTAGTGTGTGCATCATTTATTAATTATTTATTTAATAATAATTATTATTTTCAATTCTTTGTTTTTTTGTGCAGAAGAGAGATAATATATGTCTCTTATAGTTACCATATGGCGTATTTTAGAATAAAATATTACAATGATTAACATGGAAATTTATTGATAGTTATTGGTAAGGTTTTAATCATGCTTAAAGACTAATGTTTATAATACATAGAATATGTATTCCAAATCTAAAAAGAAATTAGGAAATGATTTTAATAAAAAAGTTGAAAGGACATTTCAATCAACAAAAGAATTTGATAAAGGTTAAATAAATCCAGATAAAAGTTATTTGTATGAACGGATTGATCTTTTATATAAGCAATAATGATTTTGCTTCATTAATTCAGGTTTTACAACAAAATAATGTTGAAGGTATTTCTTATTTTGATATCGGCGGACGAGGGAAATTAAAGAGAGGTGAAATCGATAAAAATATAGATGAATATGATGCATATAGAACAGGAAAAAAATTTATTCCTGAATTTGTAATTAGAAAAAGAGTTGAAGTGGTTGTTAATGATTCTGATTCACAAAAAATTGTAGAAGATGTAAAAAAATCAGGAAATATTCATGGTAAGGTATTCATTTATGATGTCCACGAGTCTTCCGATTTACCTTAAAATTTTACAAATTGTTTAGACTGTAAAGTTTGTCTATGATTTTAAATTTTCCGAAAGACTCCTATAGAAAATATTGTTATCAAATAACATCTACTTCAAAATTGCTTTTTAATTATACTTTATTTCCTTCATTATTATAATTAATTATACAACTTTTAGTTAATTTGTTACTAATTAAATAATAGGCCCAAATTAAAAACATTATGGAAACTAATCTAAGAGGTGTCTGGTAATTTGATAGGAATGTTAACGTATACCAACTAGTTTATGTTTTCTAATTATCAATTTTAGCAAGCAAATAGTTTCTCATATCAAGATTGAATCTTTTTGTTATAAAATATGCGGATATTTTATTTCTCAAATCTGTAAAAGATGAATAATACTGTAAGACAAGAAGATCATTTTTGGCTATATGCCATATTTCTTCCAGTACCATAAATTCTGGAGATGCTGTTGGAAGATATATCGGAATAAGATCATTTTTGTGTTTATTAAAATATTCCAGTACCTTTTTTGATCTGTAATGCTATTGTTTTGCTTTATCAAGGAACAAATAGCATTTTGGAAATTTCTCTGTGTATCTGTTTTAGATAGTCTAAAAATGTGGTTGCATTGAACCAATCATACTGTCTGAACAATTGTTTTCCTTCAAGGCTTGTGGCACCAAACAAAACTGATTCCTGATGAGATCCAGTTATTCTTACAACTGGTCTTTCATCTTTTCTTATCCATACTTTCCGTACAAGTGAGTCATAGAAGAAGAATGATTCATCTAATGATACAGCAGTAAATTCATCTTTTATATTATCCAGTATCTCTCTTGCTCTTTTTTAAAACGTTCTTTCTCTTCTTTTGATCCAGTATTTACATGTACCTTTCTTGGTACCTTCTGTTTGAATCCCCACTTGTGCATAAGTCGGTATATGTGAGTGTAATGATATCTTATTCCACCACTTTTTCTGACAATCAGATCTTCTACCTGTTTTGTAGTCCATCCCTGTTTGCTGGATGCTAACTCGTTTTTTATCTTGTATGTTATCTCTTTTGGTATATCTGGATGTCTACCACTTTTTGGTCTGTCCTTTAATCCTTCTATTCCTTCTTCCCTGTATCTCTTTAACCAGTATAATGCCCATGGTCTACTTCTATGTAGTTCATCAGCTGCGTAAGCAGGAATGACATTATCATTCTCTACCTTTACTACAAGAAGTAATCTTTCCTTTACCTTGAGATTAGTCTCCTTTTTGTATAATCTAATCAATTCATTTTTGGAATACTTCACATTAGTTTGACATTAAACGCAATAAGTAGGATGACAAATATCTTTTACTGTTTATAAGATATGATAATAATGAATTCTGATTAGAAAATATAGGCTAATTGGTATAGTTAAGCCTATTCCACCCAATGTCGAAACAAAAAGAAGTCCAAATGAAGAACAACTAACACAAGCACTTGAAATTACACTTATACTTGACCATGAAAAAAGTGGAGCAATATTTATTTTTAATTTTGAATGTTTGAAGACATATATGTTCATGCTAATTACGATACCTAGAAGAATAGCAGTTATATTGGAAATAACAAAACTTACAATTGCATCATCTGGAAGATAAAATATTACTATTGGTGAAAAGAATAACAATTCGTCAAAGATACTAAAGAGAATCCAGAATACAGATGCCACTATTACTGCTATTATTATATACAACCATCTGGAAAAGACCATCTTAAATGAAAGAATTAGAGAATTTTGACTAGTAATTATAGATGCCTTTACTTTTTTATCTCTCATTTAAAAGTAACTTCCTGATAATTTTTTATCAATTATTACCTGAAATGCTGGGAAAGGATATGCTCCCACCAATACTTCTTGGTTATTGCCATTACTATTTTCAATTATAAAAGTAGGTGTTGCTTGATAGCCTGATCTAAATGCAAATTTTGTATCACTTTCAACTAAAGATTTGTATTTTTGAGTGTCAAGACAGGAATTAAATTTCTGTATATCTATTCCAGGTATTTCTGTAGCAAATTTTTTCAAATTTTCAAAACTAACCCAACCTGAATTTTCTTCTCCTTGATTCAAGTATAATTTATTATAACAGTTCCAAAACTTTCCTTGTTCATTTGCACATTGAGAAGCAAGAGCAGCATTAAAAGAATCTGAACCATGAGTCACAAAATGCTTAAACACAAAGTTTACTTTACCTGTTTGAAAGTATGTTGTGTTAAGCAATGGTTCAGTTTGTTTTGCGAACCTACTACAAAAATGACATTGAAAATCACCAAATTCTACTATAGTAATAGGAGCAGATAGATTTCCAAGAATGGGAGAGCCTATACTTTTAAGGTTTGATAGTGAAAGATCACTAACTTGAGAATTATTGACTAGTTTTACATCTTGATTTAAAGGAACAGGAGAAAAACCATTCTGCACATTACTATTCTCTTCCATTTCATGTTCTTCTTCTGTCTCATGTTCAGTCTCAATACCAAATGCTAAAAAACTTGTTCCTATTTTTTCTTGAGCGGGATAATCAAAATAGGCTAACGAAAATATTAGTATCGATATCGTCACTATGCATAAATTAGTAAATCTTCTGATTAACATTAATTATAGATAAATTTTGTAACTATATTAATTGAGTATTAAAAAAGTTGTGATCACTTATAACTTTGTTATGATTGCAGTTTTTATATTTGATACGAATTATTATTCATCATAGAATTGTCAGATAAAAACGAAAATTTTAATGATATCTATAATAATTCTAACCAATCGGTAATACTTACTACTAGATTTGGTATTACATCTGCAAAATTAATTCATTCAGTTGAAAAGAATCTATATGTAGTTATGGCCATAATTATCTCAATCTCATTCTTGTCAATACTTAATGTTACTGGTATTTTGGACTATTTTTATTCAGAGGATGTTGATTATCAAGTGGATGTTATTCTTTCAATCATACTAATATTATTATTAGCACCATTGATTCGTTTGGTTATAAAATCAAGGAAAGTGCTTGATAAGTGGAATGACATGTTCGAGGAAAACACTATAACAACATCTATGAAAATTATGATGGCAAATAGAAGTAAAGAAGAAGCCCTGAAGGCAGTAGTATTATCAATTGGACAAATAACTGAACCTTTTAAAGAATATAGAGAATCTACTAAATCAGATTTAAAAGAGTTTTTAGATGTATCAATTGACAAAAATACTATATTCGATGTTGCAATGATTGCTGATAAACTTCCTTCTAATAATAGTAGACTTAAGGAGGTATTAGAGGAATTTGGTATGATCTTTATTAAAATAGTTGATGGAACTGCAGATAAAAAAACAGTCGAAGATCTTATAAAATCTTTAAGAATATATGTATCTAATACGGGAAACAATATTGGATTAGGAGTTTTAATAGGAGAAGAAACATCAGACGATGCGCATCGACTTGTAAACCAAATTAACAATAATAAAAGAGACAAAATAGACCAAATTATTTTAATGAGTAAACCATCGTTAAATTCGCAAGAACAATTTCCAACTAATTTTACATAATCTATTGATATTACTCATTATCTTCCAAATCAGAAATACTTCTTGCATATTCTAAATAATGTTTTATCCAATTTGAATAGGCTTCTTTTCCTTTTTCAGTTATCTCGTAAAACGTTAAATTTGAAGATGTATTGAATTTTTTTATATATCCATTAGTTTCTAACAGTGACATTATTAGATTTACTCTATCTGGTCTCTGTTTTTAAAGAGGGGTATTATTAATAATATTATATTTCGATACTGGTATATTTTGAGCATTAAGATATAGATATTCTAAAATTGAGAGGCTTGTAAATTCTGAAGAAAATCTCTTTTTTTTAAACTGCATTCTATGTTTATCCTCTCTGCTGATTCAATGAAACAATATCGAATTGCATATAGAATTTATTGTAAATATGTTGATTTATAGTGCATAATAATAGACCAATATAAAAGTAAAAATATGTGATCGTTTTATTGTAATAGTAAGAAAGATGGAGAACAAATTAACAACTACTACTATCAATACTAATAAGTTATTTAAAAAAGGAAAAAAATATAATGATGATATACAACAATCTAAATTATTAATTCGTTATATCAAAAATATACAAGTTATGAATAAAAGAACAGCAGATGAATATTATAATCGATTGTCTATTTTTGAAAAATTTATTTTATCGCAATATACTATTACCATTGATGAATTTATCAATGACCTTCTTCAATCAAAATTTGATCCATATGAAGTTTTAGGTGATTATTGTATCTATTTACAAGAAAAAGGTATACAAACATCTACACTTAAAAATCGGGTAATAACTGTCAAAAACTTTCTAGAATTCAATGATGTAGATATTAGCCCAAGGAAATTTAAATTAAAAGTAAAGTTTCCAAAAAATATAGGAAGAATTAGAGAAGCATTAGATAAAAATGACATTATCAATATTTTGAATAGTTGTTCTGAAATTCGATTAAAAACTTATGTTATGTTACTAGCCTCGACTGGAATGAGAGCAACAGAAACATTATCTATTCGTATTAAAGATTTGAACTTTGAATCTTCTTTGTCTTCTAATAATAATTATCCAATAGCAAAAGTTACTATAAAAGGAGAATATACCAAGACCAAAGTTGATAGATATGTATTTCTAACAAGAGAAATGATAGAACAACTAAAAAAATGGCTAGATTTCAAATACAGAACTCGCAGAGTTTGTTATAAAGATAAAGAAACAGGAAAGACTATAACTGAATATAGAACTCCAGAAAAGAAACAAAACGAACTTGTGTTCTCTTTATATCAAGTTGACAAGCCAAGACCAGAAGTATTGTATGATAATTTGGCTTCTGTTTTTGCAAAAACATTAGATAGGATTGGAATGGGTTCAAGAGAAGACGTACGAGAAGGAGGAGGAAATGGATATAGCAGAAGAAGAGAAATAACTTTACATTCTTTCAGACGTTTTGTAAAAACTACAATATCTGATTTGGGTTATGCTGATTATTCCGAATGGTTTATTGGTCATTCTGGGTCTACATACTGGCGAAAAAAAGATAGTGAAAAAGTAGAAATATTCAAGAAAATTGAACCATATCTAACTTTTCTAAATGTTCCCCAGTTGGAAAGACAAGGAGCCGATTTACAAACAAAGATAGAAGAATTACAGGATATAAATCAATTATTAAGATATAAGCAAAATGAAAAAGAAGAACAGATTAAAAAGTTAGAAGAGTCTGTTGCATTTTTAGCCGATAGATTCAATGCATTTCTAACAAGTCAACCTGGCAATACAATCCTATATGATAATAATAAAGAAACAGGTGTAATTAAAGGAATAGAATTAAAACCAGAACTAAACAATAAAGCAATAGGAGAAATAGCAATTCCTCCTTCTACTTCTACTAACAGCACAAGCAATAATAAGAAAAGTTAATTTTTTAAAAGTCTCATTAATAATATTTTTTGTATCTGTTTTATTTAGGTAAGCATTACCTAAACTCCTTCTATTAGCCGCAACAAGCACAGATGCTCTCAAAGAACGCCTAGTTTTCTCTAAAAGATACATTCGTGAAGTGCTACCGTTAGAGGCAAAACATACAGAAAAAACTAGGAATGATATAGGTCAAGAAGGAGGAGAAAAGAAGGATAAGGATCAGGAACTAGTTCCTGATACTACAGGTAGTAGTAGTAGTGGCATGTCAGAATTAGAAAAACTTCGACAACAAAAAAGGTAAAGTTGTAGAACCGACTGACGAAGATGTTGACGATTCTACTTTTGCACTAAAATATTTTTGCCTAGATATCATTTTATAAAAATAGCAAAAAATACAAAAATATATTATATTTTGTATTTGATTAGTATGTTAATATTCTATACTATAGTTATATATTTTATCTATTCACTAATAGGTAACTAATATTAGGAAATTATTATTTTATAAAGTAAAAGGTTATTTATGTGGTTGTACAAAGGTATCATAATGTCAACTATCAAATTGAAAAGGATAGCAGTTCATGAAACTGTGTATCAGAAATTGAAAAGTCTAGGTTATGCAGGAGATTCATTTAATGATGTCTTGGTCAGAATTTTAAAAAATCAGCCTCTAGTAGAAAATGCTGATTTTTAAACCAAAAAGAGGTAAATAAAAAAAATGTATTGCAAAGAGAGAGCATTATTATATAATACATTTCTATTGTATAAACTTTCAGAATTAGAAAAACATTTGGAAGAGTATATAACATCATTTTCATTTATTACTAATTCTATTAATGACTTCAATTATAATCAACATATACAGAAACAATTAGAAATCATAGATCTATTACTACAAATTATTGAAGAAATTAATGTGTCAAAAATTTTTCCAAGTTACCTACTTCAATTAAAGATCCAGAGAATTCATTATGGATGGACTGGTCGAGCAACTAAAACATTCTTTGGTTAAGGTGTTTGATATGATTAATGATTTAGAAACTACTTTTGATTATGCATGCGTTTATGTAGATAATGGATTTAGTGTTATACCTCTTAAGGCAAAAGATAAAAAACCTTCTATTGGTAGTTGGGAACCCTTTAAGAAATCATATCCTTCAAAAGAAGAATTAGAAGAATGGTTTTTAGATTCAGATAATAATATAGGACTAGTAACAGGCAAGATCTCAGGAATTTTCGCCATTGATATAGATGGTCAAGAAGCATATGAATATTATATTCAAAAAATAGAATCATTATCAGATAAACAACTAGTACAATCTATCAAAGATACAATGAAAATAAAAACCGGGTCTGGTAATACTAATTTCATTTTTCGGTTTTACCCTAATGTATTTCCTATTGGTGATGATGTACCTAATAATACATTATGGAAAGGTTCTTCTAATCAAAATAGTCATTGAGATTAGATTAAAAGGGGAAGGTGCTTATATTGTTGTTCCCCCGTCTATACATCCAAACAATAATAATGGATATACTTTAGTAAATGGAATCAATCCACTTCCTCTTACAAGGGAGCAAATTAACAAACTAATAGATATACTTAAGAACAGAAATAAAGTTAATGATTATTCTCATTTACAAACCAAATCACAGAATGACCAAAAGTTAGCAGATCTTAAGGAAATTGATGAAAAAACAGTTTATGAAATAGTATCTAGAGTTAAGCCTTATTACCATGAGGGAATAAGAAATGATTTTGTTCTCTATTTTTCTGGATGGCTAAGGAAGTTAGGTGTCAGCTATGATAATGCTGAAAAGATAATCAAAGAACTTGTCAAAGATGATGGAGAAAGAAATAATAGAATTAAAACATTAAAAGAAACATATCAAAAACCAAGCTTAGAACAGATTGCAGGTTATTCACGTTTATTGGAATTATTATCAAGTGAATTAAATAGTAACAGCCATAGTGTAATTGCAGAATTAAAAGAAATACAAAAAATACTTGAAGAAAAACACATAATCAAAAGGGGTATAAATGGTTACAAAAAAGAAAAAGAAAAAGAAAAAGATACTGAAAATAAAAAGGAAAAAAGAGAAGTTGTTACTTTTAAATATTCCCAAATGGGGAAGGGAGAATTATATGAAGCAATTCTAAGTCATGATTTACCATTCTTTGCCAAGTATGATCATCAATCAAAAGAATTTATATTAGTTGAAAATATTGAAGAAAATAGCAGGATTTTAAGACCTCCAGAAAGAGAAGAATATCCATACTATCCCTATGAGTTTTCAAATCTGGAAGAAATTAATCAATACAGAGATTTTATAATTAGAAATAATATCGATCTGGATTATTTATTCTTAAAAAGTAAATCAATTATTTCGAAATTTAATAATCAGGATAGTTACAAATTAACTCTTATTGCTGCTGACGTTATCTTATCTTACTTTCAGGATAGATTCAGTACGATTCACTATGATTATATTGTAGGAGGTAATGGAAGCGGAAAAAGTTCCTTGGGTGATACATTTGGAGCAATTGCCTATCGTACTGTAATTATAACAGATCCATCTGCTGCCAATCTATTTAGGTTGTTAGGATCTGTGGAACCAGCACAATGTACTATTATTTTGGAAGAAGCAGAAAGAATAGAAAGATCTCCAGAATTGATGGCTATTCTCAAGACAGGTTATTCTCGTAATGGTAGAGTTGCAAAGATAAATCCTAATATACTTAAGCAAGAATTCTTCTTTAGTTACTGCCAAAAGGTAATTATTTCAGAAAAATCATTGAGTCAATCAATTGCTAAAGGAGTAAATGCAAGGGTTATACCAATAAATACTTTCAGGGGAAAAACAAAATATGATATCAAAGAAATCCTGAATCCAACTGATACTGGAGGGCCACAAAATAAAGAATTATTAAAAGAACTAGAAGATTTTAGAAAACTACTATTGGTTTACAGACTAATGCATTTCAAAGATCCAATCCCAGACCTTGATATTGGAATTGAAGGTAGGGACAAAGAATTGGTAAAACATTTAATTCAGCTATTTTACGGTTCCAAATGTTTAAATGAAGAAATAATTGAATCTCTACAAAAATTTTTAGATATAAAGAATCAGAAAAAAGAATCTTCTATTGAATATGTTATATTGCCTATAATTGCAGATTTAATCAAATATAATGGATCTGAAATAAAGTTTAAAACTCTCTGGAATGAGTTGATTAAAAATATTCCAGGAAAAGAAGATGAGAAAAAGCCAAACGAATTTCATACAGAGGATTATGGAACTTTATACAGAAGCACAATAACCGGTTTTCTCTCTGATGTATTTGGGGCAAAAACAAAACACTCACGTGACGGTAATATCTTAATCTTTGATCCTAAAGTGATTGAAAAATTATCATTAGCTGACAAATCAAAAATTTTAGTCAAAGAATTACCTGATCAGAGTCAGAGCAGTAATGATGAGGAAGAGAATAATGAAGTAGACCAAGAAGACTACTCTAACATAAACGACTGCTGTGAAGGCGTGAAGGGTGTGAGCACTCCTAGCAAAGGGGTAGCACAAATAATTGATGCAGCAAAAGAGAATATTGAAATACAAAATTCATTATTGGAATCAAAGAATAGTAATAGTAGTAACAACAACAATAGTAATAATGATTATCATAATCATCAAAACCAGATTAATTTATTAGTATTAGTAAATGGAGATCATAAAAAAGAACAAAGCAGTAATACCCCTTTCTCAGATGCCTTCACACCCTTCACGCCTTCACACACTAACAAATCCATAATATCAGTAATTGATTATGATGAAGCAGGGTTATTTACAAATCCTTTGATCTCTATATCTGATCTTTTAACTGGAAATTATGATCCAGAAATTATTAACAATATAGAAAGAGTCCATCCAAATTCAGATCGTTGGTTCTGCAATAATTGTACTTTACGAGATGACAAATGGGGGATGATGAGGCATCTATGCAAGCATAACAAACACAGGCGAAGAACACAAAGAAGGAGAAAAAGAATTAAAAAATGCCCATAGCATCATTTCCTACAAATATTATTAAAATTAATCCTGAATATGTCAAATTAATAAATCCACTAACAAAATTGGAATATGATGTATTGAAAATTTCAATAAGTAATAGAGGTCTTCATTTACCAATAATTATAAATCAAGATAATGTTATTCTAGATGGACATAATCGGTTAAAAATATGTCAAGAGTTAGGAATTGAACCTAAATTTGAAGTCAAAGAATTTCAGGATCCATTACAGGAAAAAGAATTTGTAATTGAAATTAACTTAAAGAGAAGACACTTAAACAATTTCCAGATTGCAGAACTAGAGTACAAGATGGAGGAAGTTTACAAAGAAAGGGCTAAACTACGAAGTTTCAATAACCTAAAGAATGTTAATAAAGAGAATATACCGACAGCGCCAAATGACGCTATCGAAGTAAATAAAGAAAAAGAAGAAACAGGCAAAGTATCTGAGATCATTGCCAAGAAAACAGGTCTATCTCCCAGAACTTATGAACGTGCCAAAAAAATAATTGAGGAAGGTTCAGAAGAAGCAAAAGAGAAATTAAGATCTAATAAGACTACAATCTCCAAAGAATATGATAAGATTCAAAGGGATCTAAAAAGACAAGAATTATTATCCCAACTTAATAATATACAATCCTCCAATAATAACAACAATAACTTTGAAAATAACAATTGTAAACTATTTTTAGGAGATTTTATAGAAGTACAAAATGAAGTTTCAGATAACTCTATTGATCTTATTTTTACAGATCCACCTTACGGCAAAGAATATCTGCCATTATATGAAGAATTAGTCAAATTAACTGTTAGAGTATTAAAACCTGGTGGAAGTCTAGTTTTTCTTGTTGGTCATGTTATATTAGATGAAGTATTCAACATATTCAATGAATTTGCTTTGAAAAGCAATACTAATGATAATGTAGGTTTAAAATATTGGTGGACATTAGCAGTTAAACATTCTGGAAATCATACAAAAATTTATCCAAGACATGTATTTGCAGAATGGAAACCATTGTTGTGGTATGTAAAAGGTGAAAGAGCAAATGAGTTGGTAATTTCAAATACAATAGGTGACTATATTGAATCTACTCCTCCATTAAAAATAGAACATGAATGGCAACAATCAACAGTTGAAGCAGAATATATTATCAAAAATCTAACAATTGAAAAGCAACTAGTATTAGACCCTATGATGGGTTCTGGAACTACTGGATTAGCAGCATTGAAGTTAAATAGAAGGTTTATTGGCATAGAAAAAGATTCCAAAACTTTTGAAATGACAAGAAAAAATATTGCTTCCAATGAAAAAAGTATTCATGTCATGAAAAAAGTACCCTAGTGAGATAGACTTGAAAATTCAAGCATAGTATTTTTATTGTATACTATACATTTGAAAATCTTATATCGGTATGTTTTTTGTTAATTAACAATGAAACATAAAGTCGCGACAGCAACTGCAGATGATACTATTAATTTTCCACCAGGTCCATCATCTCTACTTCCAACAAAGATATTACGTCAATTCATAAAAGATCCACTTAAAACATTAACTGAAATTGCAAAAGATTATGGAGAAATTTCTTATTTCAAAATGGGAACACAAAATGTCTATTTGATAAATAATCCTGATTATATTGAAAGAATTCTAATTTATGATCATAGTAACTTTAAAAAGGGACCACGCCTTCAAACTGCTAAACGCGTTCTCGGTGAAGGATTAGTAACAAGCGAAGGAGAATATCATCTAAGTCAAAGAAAGTTAATTCAACCAGTCTTTCATCCAAAAATGATTGCATCTTATGATAATATAATGAGTGAATATGCCTATAATATGTGTAATAACTGGAACGATGGAGATATATTGGATATCCATGATGAAATGATGAAAGTAACACTACGTATAATATGCAAGTCTGTAATGAGTTATGACATTGAATCTGAAGAAGCAGATCAGATTTCTAAAGCACTTGATATATCCAAAAATTATATGAAGAGATTGCAACATCCTATAGGACAAGTTCTAGATCATATTCCTATTCTTCCTAAAGTTGCAGAAAGTCGTACTGCTATTAAAACACTTGACTCTATAGTTTACAGGATCATCTCTGATAGAAGGCAATTGATGTTTAAGTCAAAGAGTAATAGTAATAGTAATAACAATCAAGAAATTACAGAGGAAATATCCAAAGATCTATTATCAAGATTGATGATTAATTCATCACCTAATAATTCTCCTCTATCTCATCAACAAACAAAAGATGAGAAAACAAATATAGAGATGATGTCAGATCTTCAATTGCGAGATCAGGTTATTACCTTTCTAATTGCAGGACATGAAACAACAGCCAATGCCTTAACATGGACATTTTATTTACTTACACAAAATCCTGATGTAGAAGAAAAACTTTATCAAGAAATAAAATCTGTAATTGGAGATAAAAAAGTTTCTACTTATGAAGATATCTCTAAACTCAAATACACAGAGAAAGTTTTTAGAGAATCTATGAGAGTGTATCCTCCTGTATGGACTCTAGGACGATTTGTTCAAGAACCATATTCTATTGGAGAATATACTATACCAACAGGTTCTACTATTCTTATGAGTCAATATGTAATGCATCATAATTCTAAATATTATAACGATCCTCATATTTTTAATCCAGATAGATGGACAGATGAATTTAAAAGACATTTGCCAAGGTTTGCATATTTTCCATTTGGGGGAGGAATTAGAGGTTGTATAGGAGAATCTTTTGCATGGCAGGAAGGAATTTTATTATTGTCTACTATCCTAAAATATTGGAAAATAGAATTAGTATTTAATCAAAAGGTAAAAGCAGATCCTGGTATCACACTTAATCCTAAAAAAGGAATAAAAATGAAAATAAGAAAAAGGATACATTAAGCATGATTTTTGTAAAATGTAATTAAATATTTTATCAATAGATTAAGCAATTAAATTTAATTGTTTTTCATATTAATGAAATGCATATGTAGCATTAGAAATTAGATTTGAGAACCTAAGATTTAATTGTAAAGGTGTCTATATTAAAAATCGTTTTATATATTTCAAAACAATCTAATAAATCAAATTCCTTATAAATCGATGTTTGTCTCATTTTAAACTAAAAATATAAAAGTTTAAACAACATATATAATAAACGCAATAATTGACCATAGATCAGCAAAATTCTAGTTTTAATTTTGATTATGATGCTAATAACAATAGCAGTAAATCAAAGTTCATTATTGAAGAGCGAAGACGACTGGTAGCCAAGTTATGGGCTCAATCAAAATCAGAAACTGAGATAGCAAGAGAATTACATTGTAATGTTTCTACCATTTGTAGAGATATAAAATTTCTAAAAAAGTTATCACAACAGTTTGTATTTGACTTAGCCAAAGATCTGGGATTTTATTACAAGAGTTGCATTGATAGTATGGATCAGATTCAACAAAAATGTTGGAACATTTTCAATGATGATCAAATCTCTCAAAAAGATCGGCTGCTAACGTTAAAAATCATTAAGGAAACCTGTGAGTCTAAATTTTCTTTGATAGAAAAAGGTCTATCAGTAATGGCTCTAAACTCCTTGCAGGAAAGAGTTGAAAAGATTGAATCTTCGTCATCAAATAACAAATGAATCTAGATAAAACTATTAAAGAACTAACAAATCGATTAGATATTGTTTCTCCAGATTCTTCCTCTACTAGTAATGATATCAGAAATGATGGAATTAATTATTGGAAAGGTAAAAAAATAATATCAGCAAAGAAATGGAATGAAATTTATGAAAAAAACTCAGTCTATGCAGATAGATATAAAATTATTTTAATATCAAGAGAACCATTACAATACTTTCCAGATGAATACAATGGCTCTATATCTTCATTTAAAGAAGAACTAAAAGAAGACACTCAAAAATGGAATAATGATTATTATGAATTACTTGAATATAGAAAAAATCCAACTTTGGGAAGAAACAAATGCAGTCAATGTATATTTTCAACTGATTTAGATGACCCACTTTTTGTTGGAATAGAAAAAGTAATTGCTAGAATTGTAAGCAATCATTGTAAGAATAATTCTATTAGCGATGTTGATAATGATTTTTTGATTTCATATCCATGCAGAGTCATGAATTTCTTTCAATGTCCATTTGAAAGTAATAATAATAATCAATATCCTTATACAAAAGCAAAATTATTTGCTTTACAAAGAGTAGCATTTGCAATTGAACAAGCTATATCTATATTTCATGAAACTACAAAAAATAATGAAATAATATATGAAGTAGATTTTGTAAATGGTCGAGTTCAACAGATCCATACCAATTATTATGGAGAACCATATAGTTGGGGATGCAAGGACAATGTATACCAATTAGCATAAGTATACTGACTTTATTTTACTATCAGGTAATACATTTTATATAGCAATAGCTATTAGCTTGTACTTTTAACATGATATATCTTATTGATTGCTACAAATGTATCAAAAACAAGATTTGAAAAACTATACAGATCTGAAAATGATGCTAATGTAAAGGAAAGAATGCTACTTGTTTTAAATGTAGTATACGAGAAACAGATTCCCGCACAGGTAGCAAGAAATCTTCACAGAAGTAAAACATGGGCATCTGACTGGTTAAAGAGATACAGAGAAGAAGGAATAGAAGGATTAAAAAATAGAGCAAAGAGTGGTAGACCTCCGGATATATCAGAAGAAACAGTATATGAGATAAAAAATGAGTTAGCATCCAGCAAACAAGGATGGACTACTAAACAGGTAGAAGATCTGATTGTAAAAAAGAGTGGTGGAATAAGATACCATTATACCCACATTTACAGACTAATGCACAAGTGGGGATTCAAGCAAAAAGTACCTAGAAAGGTACATGTAAATACTGCATCCAAACAAGAGAAAGAAGATTTTAAAAAAGAACAAGAGAGATACTGGATAATCTAAAAGATGAATTTACTGCTATATCCATAGACGAATCATTCTTCTTCTATGATTCACTTGTCCGGAAAGTATGGATAAAGAAGGATGAAAGACCTGTTGTAAGAATTACTGGATCTCATCAAGAATCAGTCTTGTTTGGTGCTACTAGCTTGGAAGGAAAGCAATTGTTTAGACAGTATGACTGGTTTAATGCAACCACATTTTTAGACTATCTAAAACAGATACATAGAAAATTTCCAAAATGCTATCTATTCCTTGATAAGGCAAAACAGCACTATAAATCAAAAAAGGTACTGCAATATTTTGATAAACACAAAAAGGATCTAATACCTGTATATCTTCCAACAGCATCTCCAGAATTTATGGTACTGGAAGAAGTATGGCATATAGCCAAGAATGATCTTCTTGTTCTACAGTATTATTCATCATTTACAGATTTCAGAAATAAAATATCTCAATATTTCAGAACAAAAAGATTTCATCTTGATATGAGGAACTACTTGTTAGAAGGTGTCAGCTAACATATGCTAAGTGGTATAAAAGAGCAACTATCTAGAGTTAAGTCAATTTCTACTACTACTATTCAAATAATAAATGAGCAGGATATCTATAACACTTTAACAAATAGAGAAAAATTAGAATATTTATTACTAGAATATTATAAGGAACAACATCAGAAACAACAAGAGTTAGAGGAAGAACAACAAATACTACTGAGCGAAGATAAAATACACTATATTATTGACTTTATTATAGATAATAAAGATTCAATTAGAGTTGAAGATTTGAAAATTAGTGAACCTATCTATAAATGCTTTCGTGAAAAAGGTCAATGTTCTTATTGTAACGCGATATCAAATATTATTTGTAAAAACTGTACTAATAATAGTTATCATATTAACAATAAAATTTGGTTATGTACAGAACATTGGCAAGAACATGTAAAGAAACACTAACACATACTATTCCTTAATTATTAACATTAAACATATAGTCTAATAATGTCATTTGTCTAAATTGAATATCTTTTTTACTATTGTTATCTATTGCTATCAAATTTGATACTCTTAATCCTACTTTTCGTATAGGCAATATTTTTTTTGCAATAGTTTTTTTTGGATTGGTAGTTGTTGATGATGATGATGAAAAACTATCTTCCAGAGTAAACTTATTCAAAAGTTCCTCTATTATAGACTCGATACTTTTCCTTTCACTTTGATAATTGGTATAAGATTTTTCTCTTGTTTCAATACTAAAATCAGTTCTTACTAATTTTATTCCTACTGTTCTAAATTGGTACTTGTTATTCTTTATTCTTTCAATTAGTTCATCAATCAATTCATACAAAGATTGTTTTATCATTTTTCTATCCAATGTAAAATTTTCTAAAGTAGTTTCATTACTTAATGAGACATGATCTCCTCTTGGAATAACTGGATCATTGTCTTCTCCATTTGCGACTTGCCACATCCATGTTCCTATCTTTTTCCCAAATCTTTCAATCAATATTTGAACATCTGTATTTGCTAAATCTCCTATAGTTTTGATATTCATTTTTTCTTTTAGAATCTTTTGTGTCTTTATTCCAATACCAGAAATTCTTTCAACTTCTAAGGGATTCAAAAATTTTTTCAATTCATCAATGGTACAACAGTTAAGCCATCTGGTTTTTGATAGTCAGATGCAATTTTTGCAATAGATTTTGTTGGCGCTATACCTATTGACGTTAACAAGCCACCACATTTTTCTTTTATGGATTTCTTAATATCTTGTGCATATTCTTCTACTGTTATATTGTTATTATCAGAAGAAATTTTATTTGTACAATCCAAATATGCCTCATCAATACTTGCTTGTTCAAAAGTATCTGCATATTTTTCTAATATTTCCATAACGGTATCAGATATCTTGTTATAGAATTTTTTGTCTACTGCCTGTAATATTAAATTAGGACATAATTCTAACGCTTTGTATAAGGGCATTGCTGATTGTACACCAAGTTTTTTGGCTTCATAAGAACATGTTGCTACTACACCTTTTGTAATGTTATTATTGTTTTGATCTGTCATTATTACTGCATGTGGTTTGCCTTTTAACGATGAATCTCTAATCTCTTCACATGAAGAAAAAAATGAATTTATGTCTACATGAAAAATTGCTTTACCTGTCCATTGTTTTTTATTGGTTATAATATTATTATTCTTCTTTTTAATCTCATTCTTTATTTGAGGTAATTGTAATGATTTTAGTATAAAGTTTATTTTTGAAAGGTTAGTGCTTTCAATAACTATGACTGCAAAATCAATAATATCATGATAAAAATCATTATTCTTTCCATTCTGTGCTTCAATCTTCTTATTATCTTCTGTTTCTTTTTCCCTTAACTTTTTTATCCATTTTTCTAGATTTTCATTAATTCGTAAATATAAAAAATTAGAAGTAAAGACATTATGGTATCTATGTCTATCAGACCAGATTAATGAAACATTGTATTTTTTTAATATATTGTATGTAAGATCCTGATACCAAGAAGAATGATCAAATTCTATAGCAACAGAATGATCATATTGTACACAACATTTCCATAATATGGAATCTAACCATTCTCTATTTTCTGATAATATTCGAGTTGAAGGGATTTGTAATACAATTGTAAGAATCTTTTCCTTTAGTGGTTTTAGTTCTTCAAGAAATTTCTCTAATATTTTATTATCATTTTCCTTATTTTTATTATCTACTATCAATTGTTTTGGAACTAGCATAGAAAATTTAAAATCGGAATGATATGAGATTTGTTTTTGTATTATATCGGATAAAGTCTCATAGTTGTTATTGCTATATCTATCATCACGATTTTCAAATAATTTAATTTCCAGAATATTGAAAAATGTAAAATAATGCTCTAGATGATTTTTTAGTTGGGAATTAAAAGGATAGAAAGAATGTTTAATCTCTTCAGTATCTTTGATATCTGTTTGTTGATGTTGTTCAGAGATAATAATTGAATTCCATGCAGAACAACCTACATAATATCTCAAGATTATTTGATCCTTATTTAATTCTCTATAGCATTTTAAATATTACGATGATATTTTATTGAATATCAATTAATCTAAAATACTTAATATAAATCAGAGAAACAATAATGTAAATAACGTCTAACATAACAAAATTGAGATTCAAATGATACTTTTAATAACTATTAATAAATGAATGATTATAACTACAATGACATACGATTTATTGGCTAACTAATTCTTAATGTAATCAAAATACGATCATAATACAGATTAAATATTTGCTTCTGAATTAATTAATTACTTATGGTTTCTTCCAACGATATAGAAAAAAACAATTTTACAAAGGTTGCAAACCTCAAAGATTTCCAAGAAGGCAGTCTCATGAAAGTAGAAGTAAAAGGAAAATCAATAGTTTTAGCAATGGTAAATGGACAGATACATGCTATGAATTCTGTTTGTTCTCATCAAGATGGACCCTTAGAAGAAGGTACATTAGATGGATACAATTTGAAATGTCCATGGCATTATGCTGTTTTTGATGTTAGAAATGGTAAAGTATCAGATAGTACAGTTTGGGCTACTGACCTTGAAGCATATGAAGTAAAGAAAGATGATAAAACAGGAGATATTTTTTTAAAAGCCTGATATATAAATAATTTTTTATTATTGTTATCATTTAAGATTTGAGAATTTTTTAAATTCACCAGATATAAATTGTGTTACTTCATCGATTTTTTCTTCAACAATTGATCTAAGATTAGCCTCAATCTCCGCCTTTTTACGATTTACATCTAAGAAACCTTTAGTGTTTTCAAGGTTGTCCATTATTTTTTGTCGTTCTTCTGATTGTAATTTCGAAATTTTATTTTGTATATTTGCAATGAAATCATCAACTATTTTTGGTGGAACATATTCTGAAACATCTATAGATCTATTATAATTTCTCCTAGGAAATTTTTCATCAAGTTCATTTAATATAAAATTCCAAGAATCTTTCACTTCCAACTTTAGCCAGAACAGCATCAATTTCTATACGTTTACCTTTATCTAGATAATCTATCATCTCTTCCCAATTATCAAATAGTAAGAAGCATTGTTATATGGTGAAGGTATATTATAATCATATTTTTTGAGGCTTTTAAGATGATTATCACTTTCACTACCTTTTTTAAGAATTACATCTTCCTCAACATCTTCATGATCTAAGTTTAAATCATCATAAAGTAGTTCTAAACTTGAAAGTGTATCAAAGTCTATACCTATTCTATGAGCATTTGGTAATTTAGTTGATATAATTAATCCAGATGAATCAAGATCTGTCAATATTGCTATATTACATCCTTTTTCTTCTGCAAGTCTTGATAATTCAGTTGCATATTCTGTAAGGAAACCACGAGAATTTAATATAGCAATTCCGTATTTATCTGCAAATGGTGCTAGTACATCTGCTACACCTTCCTTCTCTATAACCAATAAATCAGTACCTTTTTCCATCAAATCTTTTAATTGATCAAACCCAACACCAAGAGTTTGACCTTTAAAGTATAATTGTGCTCTTTCTGCTGCAATAATTCCAAGTTCATCTCTTGTATAGCCTAATTCTTTACACACTAGTTTGATTTGACTTGTGATGTAATCTCTGTCTACCTTCATTCCTTTTTGATTAAGCCGAGGTCTAAGAGTATAGAAGAAAGTGCTTTGTGTCCATCTACCTGTCTCTCTTAGTCTAGGATTTTTTCTAATATCACGTTCGCGTTCTCTTGCCAAAATTCTTAATTCGTTTATAACCGATAATCCTTCTCTAATACCATTTTTGTTTCTGGTTGATGCTTTCCTAAAAAAGCTGTATATATCTTGAGCAATTGAAACAAATGGTTTTAATTCAATTTGTGATTTGCTATGACTTCTGTAACCAATCCTTGGAGATATTAAATTTACAAGTAACGACATTACCAGTTTTTTTATGTTTCTTAGGATCATGAGAATATCCGCAATCTTCAAGAATATCAATAATAGAATCACCTGATTTTGGTTGATCATTGTTTTTATTTTTCCAATTAAATATTTTTTCATGTGACTGATCGGAGAATGGATTATATCGTAGAGAAGGTGAGAAATTAATTGCTGAAACTAAATGTAATTCTTTATTGATATGTGGTACATTAGCAATAATAATTTCTAATATAAATGGGAATTCTATTATATTATTATTACTATTACTATTATCATCATCATTTTTACCATCTTCAGCAGCAATTGATGGATGATAATAACCTGTTATTTTTTTATATTTAACAGAACAATCTATATCAAATAATTGTTTAAACCGTACTTCTAATGCTTTTTCTCTTAATTTTGTATCAAATGGAAGTTGTAATTGAGGTTTATTGTCGGATTGTTTTCTTATTGGATCGATTTGTTTTAGTCTTTTGTAAACTCCTTCTATATTTTTATTATTGTTTCATCATAGGTTATAGCGTTAGTTGTAATAGTAGAATTTAATATATCTAATAATTCCTCTTTTTTGATATTGGTACCTTCTCTAAAATGTCTCTGTAAATAAGAAGAAATATAAGAATTAGATTTGTTCTCTAAACTATATATTAATCTTTCAAGTTCAGGTAATGAATAATAGTAAATGCTTTGATTATTACTCCAATTTTTTATATTTTGTGTGGCTTTGTATTGACGAAATTGCTTCTCATTCGGGAATTGAATATTAAATTCAATATGTGTATTGATTAAAGCATATTTTGTTAAAAGATCATTAATTTTATTATAATTAGTTAATGTTTTTGGAATATAAACAGTAATTTCAATAAATTTATTGTTGTTGTTGTTATTACTATCGTCATTATTGTCATTTTCTGCTGCTGTTGCTTTGGTGGTTTCAATTACATTTATTTCTGCTGATTTCAAATTCCTTCTAACTTCAGAAATATTATTGATTCTAACTTCAAATATTTTCTCATTAGAAATATTGATTATTAAAGGATAATTCCAACTATCATCATTGTTGTTATTATTGTTCTCTATATCAAAAGCATAAGGAATACATAATATCTCTTTTAAACCATCGCCTAATGCCCCACGTTTTATAATATGTTGATGTCTTTTACTACTGTAATATCTGTCAAGTTTAAAGATATTCTCAATTCGTTCTTTAGAAGAAAATACATTATTATTGATATCAACAGCACTCGAATTTCTGACTGTAATTTTAGTTACTTTTCCTTCAACTTCTTCAGAAATTATTACGTTAACATATGGATTTTGTTTTGAATTATGATGTATTTTCTCAAAAGTTTTAGCATTTTTTTCCATAGAATCTAATGCATTATCCATCAATTCCTTGACTATGAAATTGCCAAAAAGTTGGTCATTATCTATTCCCGTTCTAGTTCTAACTCCCTCAATGGAAGTATAATCAGTTGTCTGACTTTCATTTGAAAAATCATTGTTATTATCATCTTCTGATATTGTTTTTTCATTTGTTACCATATTAATTCATTAAAATATAATAAGGGGGGGTAGAATTAAAATAGTTTTTGTAGCCATGACTGTTAAACATATGAAATTCC
>CAWIYT010000275.1:0-10825 GCA_963840085.1 uncultured Nitrososphaerales archaeon | reverse complement strand
AAGTGTAGATGATGGTAAATAGCTAAGCTCCTTGATTTCAGGTTTAGTCTTTCTATACTCATCTTGCTTTTTTAATATCCACTGTATCTTTTTTTGAATGATATCCTTTATTTCTTCTAATGGTTTATCAAAAGGAACTCTGAGGGTAATCTCATTTTCATTTTCAATTATAAGTTCAGAAGTCTTTCGTCTTTTACTTCTAACAAGATTATATAAAATGTTATTATTTCCATGCTCAAAAATCTCTTTGGTAGTTACAATAGATTTATATTTTTTCATAGATTTTCTTTTGCTAAATCGGCTATCGTTTCTGTAAGATCACTAATCTCATCTTCTATTTCAATTAATTTTTTATTATTTGTTTCCTGTAAATCATCATAAATAATTCTACTAATTATTTTTTGAGAATCTCTTTTGGTTTTCCAACCTATAATTTCTGTTTCTGACTTTATATCTTCATAAATCTTTTTAGTAATTTTCTTACTAAATCTTTCATCTCTTGTTATTTTTAATAGTAATTCATAAACAGCATGCTCAAATTCATTTGTAAATCCTAATCTCTTTCGTTCTTTGCCTATCTCAAATAGGTCTTCTAAAATCTCCTTGTATTTGTTGAAATATTTTGCACTCTCTCTTCTCTTTCTTTCTTCCTCATCAATTAATTTTTCCAACCTTTCTTTAATTTTTTCATAGTAGACTGGATTTTCATTTTTCTTTTCTTCAATTATCTGCCTTATCTTATTTTTAACAAGAGCTGTCCTTGCTTTCTCTGACTTGAACTTTAGTATATCTACCAGAAATGTTTCATTTGTAACCTTTCTAAAATCAATTAAGATTTTCCATCCTTAAAGCATAGATATAGTCATCTACTAGCTGCTGAACCTTTTGTCCTTCTAATTTATAGCTCATCCCGTAACTTCCATATTGATTCCTTAGAAGTTGTCTTTTTTGAGATAAATACTTAAAATCATCTATAAATGGATCTGCTTCTTTCCTTGGCATTACTGCATCCAATGCCTTGGAGAACATCTTGAATGCATATTCAAAATTATCTCTTACATGAACAGGCTCAAATTTTTCTATTATTAAGGTCATTATTGTTCCTATCATCAATATCAGAAAAGAATGACATTACTTCTTTATGTCTAATTTTGAGTTCTTCTACTTCTCTTTCAATAGGAAGAAGAACATCTTTTATGTCTTGTTCGTCAAAAATAGCAAGAGCCTTTTGTAGCTCTTTTGTAATGCCGCAATAGTCAACTATTAGTCCATAAGTCTTGGCAGCAGTATAAGGTCTATTAACTCTTGCAATGGCTTGCAGCAATGTATGTTCTTTTAGAGGATGGTCAAGATACATAGCCTGTACAATTGGAGCATCATAACCTACAAGAAGCATATCTACTACTATAAGAATCTGAATATCATTTTCAGGACTTTTAAAAAATTCAGATTCAAACTCTCTCTGCTCTTGTGTTAAAAAGTATTCATCCCAGCTTGTACCATCCCTTCCCTTTTCTCCAAGATTTGAAGTCATTATAATTTTTGATCTTGGTCCTCCTAACTTGTCAAGTTCTCTTTTATATCTAACTGCTGCTTCTCTTGATATAGCAACCAGAAGAGCCTTGAAGCCATTTGGTTGAATATGAGTTGTAAAATGTTCTATAATATCTGCTGAAATTTTTCTAATCCTCTCATGCGATTCTGCTACTAATTGTTTAGTAATATATTGCTGTTTTAGTTCTGCTTTTTCTTCAATTGAGAGATCAGCAAATATTCTTTCAAAAATTCTTTCTGCTTCATCGTCATCAAACTTTTTTTCTTCTTCTATACTATCATCATTATTTTCTATTATACCCTCAACAAATAAATCAGGCATTCTTCCTTCATAGAAAATGGTAAGTGTTGCACCATCTTCTTTAGACTCTTCAAATGAATATCTGTCCAAAAGAGGACCAAAAACTCTATACGTGCTCCTATCTTTTTTGTCTATAGGAGTACCAGTAAAAGCAAAGAAAATGCCATTTGGAATTGCAGATCTCATTGCCTCTGCTTGAAGTTTATACTGCGTACGATGTCCTTCATCTACCAAAACAATTACTTTTTGTTCTGTATGGATAAGTTTTCCATGTTCTGTTCCAAATTTTTGAATAGTAGTCATTACTGTCTTCCCTTTAGGATTCTGTAATAGACGTTCAAGATGGCGTGATGTTTTTGCCTTTGTAGGTGTTGGAAATCCACATGCTCTAAAAGTTTCATGAATCTGTCTATCAAGTTGTGTTCTATCTGTTACTATAACAATAGGAGGATTTCCAAATTTGTACATCAGTTGGGTAGCAAGCCATAACATGGAAAGAGATTTTCCTGAACCTTGAGTGTGCCATACTACACCACCTTTATCAGCAACAGATTTTTCATCAATATTTAACAGCCTATCAACTGCTTTTGTGACTACTCTATACTGTTGATGTTTTGCTATTTTTTTAATTTTTTTATTATTTACAACTTCATAAATAACATAATTTTTTAATAAATCTAAAAGATGAGATTTTGATAGTATTCCTGCAATCAGAATCTCCTGTTCTCTTGCTTTCTCTTTTACACATCTTTTCAATATCTTCTGTTGAGAGTGGATATGCCTCAGACCATCTTGCATAATGGTTTAAGCTGGTACCAACAGTACCATGCCTTGCAAGATAGCCAGATGTTGCAATAAGAAGATGATTGTAAAACATTAATTTTTCAAATCCATAACCTATGCTTTGATATTTGTATAGATTTTTCTCTACTGCTTCCTGTATAGGATTTCTAATTGATGGAGCTTTACATTCTATAACTACAAGAGGAATTCCATTTACAAATATTACAATATCGGGAAATATTGGTTCCTTTAATCCTTCTAGCTGAAACTGATTAGTAACTAAAAAATCATTATTTTCAGGATTATCAAAATCATATAATCGAACAGTTTTCTCTACATTTCCCTCTCCAAAGTTTTGCATGACAGTAATTGGTTCTAATCCTGTAGATCTTGACAAACCTACTAACTTGGCACGTATTTTTTCATTTGTATCCATTTGATCTAAATTGGATGGAAAAGAATGTTCCTTTATTTGTCCTATTGCATCATAAACACCATCTTCATCCAAGCTCTGGATTTAATTTCCTTATTGCTTTTTCAAGTCTATCATAAAGTAATACTTCTCTGTAATCTTTTCTTTCTTTGTTAAGGTCTGATTGATTTTTGTATTGATATCCCATTGCAATGAGCTGTCTTAATGCTGGTAGTTCTGACTCTTGATATTCTTCACTTTCTTCTCTTCCTGTAAAGATGAATTTGGTTTTGCTGCTCATTTCTTAGACTTTAACCCTTATTTTGCCAGTTAGAAGTTGTTGCATTAAACCTTTTTTAAGATTTTCCAGCATATTTTTATCAATTATCTCTGAATTTATTTTGGAATTTATTATTTTTATCATGTTTGTTATCTTGTTTTGTTCTTCTAATTGAGGGTAACAAATTAATAGATTAGTCAATTCATTCTTTCCTATTCCAGATTGTCCTACATGAGTATTACAAATTGAACGAAAAATGTATTCTCCCTTATATCTTAATAAAATAAGAAACAAGTAGTAAGGATTTATAATTTTATTATTAGTTCTTATTCTTGTTATATGGTTTGAAAAAGTATAATCTAAATTTGTATTTGCAATAACGGATTTTCCTATTAAATCCAAACTGTTTGTATTGTTAAAAAGAATGTCATCTTTTTTTATGTCATATCTTTTGATGTCTACAGGAATAGGAACGTTTAATAACTTTGAAAAATCAAAATTTCCATCATCGGTAATATTATTCATTCTTAATTGTGTAATTCCATTTTCATCTCGTTCACCTGATGCAAATCCTGATTGTATATGCTCTATAATATCTCTAATTCTTGATACATTCCAAATTTCTGGAATTACTTAGAGTTCTTCCGAAGTTAAAATCAATTTTCCTAAATTTAGTATGTCCTATTCCCTTAGTCAATAATGTTTGCATTAAACCTTTCTTGAGTCTTTGAGTTTGTTCAATAATTTGTTCTGTTTTTTTTATTAGTTCATTTACATTTGAAAGAATAGATGCAATTTTTTGTTGTTCTGAAATTTTTGGTATTGGTATTGAAATTTTTGCTATTTCTGAAGTATTAACTACAGTTTGTACACCACCTCCGGTTCTTTTTCCTATTTGTTTTCTTACGAATGGTGAATTAAATGCAAATTCAAAATACTGTGGAGTCCATAACGATTTTTTTGGGCGAATTATTACAACACTTAAACAATTTGCTTCTTTTAAGCCTTTAACCAAGCATGCTGCACCATTCTCACCATGTCTAGCAACAATAAAATCATTTTCTTGTAATTGTGATTTTTTATTTTTTTCATGAAATTCTTTCGTAACATATTTTAGATTTGATAAATCTAAGTATCCTTCCTTCACATTAGTTGTCCTAATCATTGGAATTCCATTATTCTTTGTATAATAGGGATCACAAGTACCCACGAATCCTACCACTAACTTTTCAGTTACATTTTTGAGCAATTCGACTTTCCAGTCTCTGGGTATATCTTTAGTTCCTATTCTTTTAACTGTAATTTCTTGTAATGTCATATTTTAAATCCTAATTCTTTCAAATTTCTATTAACTTGAATTTCAATCTCTTGCCTTTCTTTTTCTAATTTCTTGAGTTCATCAATAGTATTCTGAATGTCTATTTCAGCTTCTGTTATAGAAGTATCTACATATCGTGGTACATTTAAATTGAATTCATTTTCTTTTAGTTCTTCAAAATCTGCAATATGACAATATCCAACAACTTCTTCATATTTTTTGAAAGCAGAACTAATTTTCTTTATATCATCTTCTCTTAACTTGTTCCTAACTTTTCCTTCTTCATACTCTTTTGCTGCATATATTAGAATTATCTTATTTTTTCTCTTTTCTGGTTTCTTTTTGTTTAATATAAGTACACAACCAGGAATTCCAGTACCATAAAATAACTTTGGAGGTAGAGCTATTACTCCTTCTATGACATCTTCTTTTATCATCTTTTCTCTTATTGTAGCTTCCTCATTTCCTCTAAACAATACTCCTTGAGAACAGATAATGGCAGCTTGACCTTTATCATTTAAACATGAAAACATATGTTGAATAAATGCAAAATCAGCCTTACCCTTGGATGGAGGAGCTCCAAATCTAAAACGGTTATAGGGATCTTTTGAAGCAATCTTGTTATCCCAATCCATACTAAATGGGAAATTTGCTATAACTCTATCATATTTTTTGAGTCTTCCGCCTTCTACCAATTTAGGATTTGTTAAAACATCTCCATGTTCAATCTTAAAATCAGAAACATTATGAAGAACCATATTCATCTTACACATACCGACCGTAGCATAATTGCTATCCTGTCCTTCAAGTAAAAGATCCCTTGGATTTCCACCATGTCTTTTCACATATTCCCTTGATTCAATAAGCATACCACCAGAACCACATGTAGGATCGCAAATGCTCATTCCTTCTTTTGGTTCTACAATACTGACAAGAAGTCTTACAACTTCTCTTGGTGTAAAGAATTGACCAGCTCCTTTTTTGGTAGCATCTGCAAACTCTTCTAAAAGATATTCATATGCATCTCCAAAGATATCTTCTCTTTCCAAGTCTTCATTTCTCAAACGTGGATAATTGAAATGAGATATTAGAGCTCTAAGTTTATCATCAGGATATTTTCTCTTATCGTTGTATCTTGTATTTGTAAGAACACCTTCTAAGTCAGGATTTTCTCTTTCTATTAGTCTGCAAACATGGTCAATCTTTTCTCCAATATTTTCAGCTGTAGAAGATAATACTGACCATCTTGCATCTTTTGGAACAAAAAATGTATGTCTATATTTGTTTTCCCATGCTTCCTTGTGACTTTTTCCTTCTTTCTTTTCTAGTCTTTCAGCATTCTCTTCAAATGTATCATTTAATCTTTTTAAAAAGAGAATAGTCATAATTGGTTGACGATATTCACTTGCATCAAGTGAACCTCTCAATATATCAGCTGCATTCCATAGATGTGCTTTTAAAAAATTAAATGTAATTTTATTAGGATTATCAAGGGTATAATTGGCTAAATTTTTTGATAAACTTGTATTAGATTTTATATTATTATTTTTTACAATCAAATTATTTATTATGAATTAGCAAATTGCAATATATAAAAAGCCTTTGCTAATTTTTACAGAAATTTAATTATCTTGTCAATGACTTATAAAAGTAATAGAAAAATATTCAGAAATATGTTATTATGTTATATAATAACAGCAATTGAGAAAAAAAATAAAATGAGTATAGTAATCATTAATAATATCTAAAATTCATCATTTTTTGTGCCAATTTATAATATTATTAAAGATACTCTTACAGAAATATCTGAGGTACCATTTGAATTAGAGAAAAATATTCAATATTTAGTTGAGCACAACATAAAAACAATTTTTAATATAGATTTTGTTACATCAGAATTTGACTTAAATGGATTAAGAATAGATTCATTAGGTTTTGATAATGATTCTAAATCTTTTATTATCATAGAATATAAAAAAGACAAAAATTTTTCTGTAATAGATCAAGGTTATGCATATTTATCATTACTTCTTAATAATAAAGCAGAATTTATTTTAAAATATAATGAGACAAGAGAAAAAGAACATTTTCTTAAAAAAGACAATGTTGATTGGAGTCAATCAAGAGTAATTTTTATTGCTCCACAATTTACAGCTTATCAACGAAAAGCAATAGAATTCAAAGACCTTCCAATAGAATTATGGGAAGTTAAAAAATATTCAAACAATACCATTTTATTTAATCAGATACAAGCTCCAGAAAAAAGTGAATCTATAACTACAATAAGCCAAAAAAGTGAAGTTGTAAGAAAAATAAGTCAAGAAATTAAAGTATATACAGAAGACTCTCATCTTGAAAAAGCAGAAGAGAACATCAAATCAATCTATAAAGAATTAAAAGACATCATTATTTCTTTTGGACCTTCAATAAATGTAAAACCTAAAGCAAAATATATTGCATTTATTCATAAAAAAAATTTTGTTGATATTGTAATATACAAATCAAATATTACTTTATCTCTTAATATGAAAAAAGGGACTTTAAATGATCCTAAAAAGATTGCAAGAGATGTTTCAAATATTGGTCATTGGGGAAATGGAGATTATGAAATTAAAATTAAAGATTCTAGTAACTTAAGCTATCTTATATCCTTGATACGACAATCTCATGATAGCAATTAAAATAAAAAATATTTCTGAGTATCAGATTGTAGAATTATAGTATTGGTGTAATTTTCATGAGTAAAGATATAACGACAACATTATTCAAAATAGTTAAAGATGCAGAACCGACAATTCTATTGACTGGTATATCTTTAGCTATAGGTGCTTTAGATTTCTCCCGTGAAGGATTCACAAATTTTCACTTATTCAATTATTTCATCCTTTATGTTCATTTTTTCTTTTGTATTTTATTTAAGTTATGAATTATTTAAAAAATTCATAGTTAATGAGAATAATCGAATGATAGAGATAAGGGAAAAAATGATTACAAATAAATCAAATTATGATATCTATCATAACAATATTGTATTTGTAAAAATAGTTTGCAAATAGCTCCTATTTTTTATTTTTTTTTTGGGAATAATATTTTTAATTTTAATTGCGTATGAATTTAGCTATAATTCATTAGATTTAACACAACTAAAAGTTGAAAATAATAATTAAAAACTATATCCAACACAAGGTATACACGCAAATGGTCGATTTTATTTATATCTACCAGATGCAATGATTCTACAAGTTCAACTAATCAATTATGTGTAATAACAAATTAAATTAGTGCTGAACATCTTGTGTTTTGGGCATTAATATTCAAACAGTCAATCTCGTGTAATAACGATGATATATACTCATTCAAATATTGATTGCAAGATTTTTATCATTAGATGAATATATAAATGTTACAACATTTAGCATAATTTATTGAAATTTCTATAACAAAATATTCTAATTCTAATACTAAAGTATTTTCGTAGATTTCTCTAATAGGACTCCACGAGTAGAACGCGGGGAGTGGGATTCGAACCCACGAGTTCTTTCGAACATGGGATTAGCAATCCCACGCCCTACCAGGCTAGGCGACCCCCGCTCAAAGACATTAAGAATATACTCCTTTTAAAAAAAGACATATTAATTTATTATCTTTCCCACGAACCATTTTTAAAGATATATGTATTGACAAAATTATTTTCAATGCTTTTTGCCTGATAGGGAAGCCATTTAGAAGAAGATTCATCATAAAAATAAATAACTTCGAAAGTATTAGGTGGTATAGAACCTAATTGTATAGATACTATATCTACAAGATATTCTACTTTTTCTATGGCAATCTCGAATGAACGAATTGAGCTATTCATTAGAGAAAAAACAATATCAAAATCTCTTTGGTTTGTAATACCTTTAAATCTAAATATAGATATAACTGGTTTTTTACCTCGTCTATGTTTTATTTCTTTTATTATATTTTTAATAGAATTCCAATATTCAATTGAAATGGTCTGAAAAAGGTAATTATCAAATTTAACTGGAAAAATTATTTCAATAAATGTAGTTGAATAATCAGTAATTGAAAGGAAATTTGGAAGTTGGCTTTCCATATCATCAAACGATAATTTTTCTTCTATAACATAAAATATCTTCATTAAAAGAGTATAGATTATTTCTTGCTCTCTAATTGAAAGATCATAAAAACGAAAATATACTGAGGAATCCAAGAAATATAATTATTAATTGAATAAGACAAAATTTATAGTTTCGTATCTAAAAACTTAAAATAGATAGCAGATTTGAAATAAATTTTTTAAATACCATATAGAGAAAACTTTTTTATCATCATATCTGCAGTAGAAACAAAAAAATAAAATGATAGTTGATGATGATATTTCAATTAAATTGGCTAGCAGTAACTATCATATCATTTAGTTGTTTATGTATTGATAAATAATGAGTACCTTTTGATGTTGTTTTATAAGTTTGTGTGTGAGAATTAAATTCAAGTAGCTCTTTTTCTAGTAATAAGGCAAGATATTCTTTCAACTGCGAATAAGATAAGAATGCACTATACATAATTTTCGTTGCTGTAATCCCATTATTGTTTCTGCTATTTGCTACCGATTCTAGTATGAAAGCTATGATCTCATTTCTGCTTCTATTCTTCATGGTTTATTAATATTTTTATTGTATGTTAAGATTAAGAAAGAATTAATTTAAAAAAATGGATAGAATATGGATTTTTGAAATTCTTCAAGAAGTATATGTGATATAATAGCAAGTATTGAAGATATTAAAGTATTATAGTAAATTTTTTTATATTTAATTAAAATAAGAAATTAAATTATACTATTATAAATACATTGAATATAATTACAATAAATATAACACATATTCATTTATTTTTATAAATAATTAGGTAATACCTAAACATTTGAAACAAAAAGTACATAATAATGATTGTTATCTTATGCGTGGTTTGTGCGTGAGATCAATCCATTAGAATTGGCTACAAACAGTCAGAAAAGTAGGTTATATTTTCAGCAGGGTAGATGGAGTGGAAAAAGAAAATGTCCTAGATGTAACTACAGGTACATAAATCATTTATCATCATGTGAGAAAAGAAGGAGGAGATATTCATGTAAACGGTGTAGGTATGTTTTTAGTGATTTCACATGTACCTATTTGGCAAGGTTAAAAATCTCGTTTGATATTATATCTCATTTGTTATATCTATTTGTGCTTGGTGTTCCTGCTTACAGAATACGATGGTATATATCTATTAATTTAGCAACAATTGAACGTACATTTAGAATATTCAGGCAAGCAATCTATGATTCGCTTATACTGGAAATACAGAATCTGAAACTATCTGGAGAAATAGAAATTGATGAGGCATTATTTGGAGGTCATCATAAAGGAGGGAAGCGTGGATGGGGTTCTATTGAGCACAAAAATCTAGTTTTTGGTATCTACAAAAGGAATGGAATTGTTATTACATTTCCAGTGTCTGACAGAAAACATGAAACATTGATTCCTCTGATACAACAGCACACAAGAAAAAGATCACTATATTATACAGATGATCATACTGCTTATGCAACATTGAGTTTAATTGGAAAACATAACTCGATTTCTCATGGTAACAAGGAATATGTAAGAGAAGATACTCATATTAATGGAATAGAAGGATTCTGGAGTTATGCCAAGACATGGCTGTATATTTATCGAGGTGTACCTAGACAATATTTTCATTTATATCTAAAGGAGATTGAATTCAGATTTAATAACCGACATATGGATTTGTATCCAATTATGTCAAAAATGCTTGTAAAAACTGTTTCAGATCTTTAGGTATTACCAATAATTAATATATTTTAATAACATCATAAATTAACTTCGAGAAATTCTCTTTTTTCTTTCTTAATTAAAGGAATGATTTTTACCATTACTATGTTCTCCAATCTTTTTCCTCAAAATCTATATTTAATAGTAAATAATAATTTTCATTGATTAAAATCTATAGACCTACTTAATTTTTCATATCTCCTAAACAAATAAGTTAATTTCCCAATTTTTGATTCGAGTTTTAATCGTGTTTTATATCTAGTTATTAAATCTTCTGCAAATTCATGGTTTTCTTCTATAGTAAGGAGGGGTTTTAGTCCTTCTCTATATAGTTCAT